>DAOTXU010000213.1:0-2177 GCA_034435135.1 Anaerolineae bacterium
CGCCGGAACCAGGGTCAGTCGATAGAAGAACCCCAGTGGCACGAACGTGGCGATCTGACTTCCCGGGAAGAGCACCAGGTAAGCGCCTAACACCGCCGCAATCGCGCCGCTGGCCCCTACGGTAGGCAGCTCCGAGGTCGGGTTGGTGAGAATGTGCGTCACGGACGCGATCACGCCGCCCACCAGGTAAAACACCAGGTACTGGAAGTGCCCCAGGCGGTCTTCGACGTTGTCGCCAAAGATCCACAGATAAAGCATGTTCCCGGCGATATGCGCCCATCCGGCGTGCAAGAACATGCTGGTGAAAATGGTGAGGATATCGCCCAGGTCCACCCCGTCGGCGAAATGTACCGGGATCATCGCGCCCTGGGTAACCAGGGTTTCCAGCGCCGACTCGGGCATGAATAACATCACCAGAAAGACCAGGACATTCGCGGCGATGAGCAGGTAATTCACCACCGGAACGCTCCGGGTAGGCATCTCGTCTCGGATGGGGATCATGTTTCTCCTCCTTCTGGTAGGGGCGAACGCCGCTTCGCTTAAGCGATTCGACCCTACCAGAAGCATTTTTCACGCGATACTAGGCTTTTTCATTCTCTAACAGGGCTTGCTTGACCGCTGCGCCATCCACGGTTTCCGTCTCAAGCAGTTGCCGGGTCACACTTTCCAGCGCAGCCCGGTGGTCCTTCAACAACTGCTGGGCACGCGCGTACTGCTCATCGATAATCCGATGGACTTCTTCATCGATAAGCTTCAGCGTGTCAGGGCTGGCAGTAGCGGTCGTGTCGCCAGACAGAAACTGGTACTGCTGTGCGGCATAGCGCACCGTTCCCAGCTTTTCGCTCATGCCGAATTCCGTCACCATTCGGCGCGCCAGCTCGCTCGCCCTCCCGATATCATCGCTTGCGCCTGTGCTGATGGATCCGCGCACCACCTGCTCGGCCGCCCGCCCGCCGAGCATGACCGCCAGGCGGTCCTCCAGCTCTTCACGTGTCAGCAGGTAGCGGTCCTCGGTGGGCATCTGCATGGTATAGCCCAGGGCGCCGCGGCCGCGGGGCACAATACTCACCTTGGCGACCGGGTCGGCGTGGGGCAGCAGCGCCGCGACCAGCGCATGACCGCTCTCGTGATAAGCCACCGTGGTACGCTCCTGCTCGTTCATGATACGTGACTTTTTTTCCGGCCCGGCAACCACCCGCTCGATGGCGGCCTCGAAGTCCTGCATGGTCACGGCGCTGGCGTTGCGGCGCGCCGCCAGCAAGGCCGCCTCGTTCATGATGTTGGCCAGGTCGGCCCCGCTGAAGCCGGGCGTCATCCGCGCGGCGCGTTCCAGGTCGAATTCCGACGCAAGCTGGATGCTCCGGCTGTGGATGCGCAGAATTTGCAGCCGACCGGTCAGGTCGGGGGCTGACACCGTGATCTGGCGATCAAACCGGCCGGCGCGCAGCAACGCCTGGTCAAGGACTTCGGGCCGATTCGTGGCCGCCATGATGATGACCGGCTTGTCCGTGTCGGTGCGGAACCCGTCGATCTCGCTCAGGAGCTGGTTGAGGGTCTGCTCGCGCTCGTCGTTGCCGCCAAGACGCATGGCGCCACCGCGCGACTGGCCGATCGCATCGATTTCATCGATGAAGATGATCGCTGGGGCGGCCTGGCGGGCCTGTTCGAACAGGTCGCGCACCCTCGCCGCGCCAACCCCCACAAACATCTCGACAAACTCGGAGCCACTGGTTTCAAAGAAGGGCACGCCTGCCTCCCCGGCGGTTGCCTTCGCCAGCAGCGTCTTTCCGGTGCCGGGAGGGCCGACGAGCAGTACCCCTTTCGGGATGCGCCCGCCCAGGCGGGCGAACTGCTCGGGCGTTTTGAGGAACTGGATGATCTCCTGCAGTTCAGCAATGGCTTCATCGGCGCCACCCACATCCTTGAAGGTGATGCCAATGGTCTCCGGCTTGACTTCGGTGGCTTTGCTCGCGCCAATCCCAAAGATCCCGCCTGCGCCCAGGCCACCTCGGGCCATCTGGCGGGAGGCGAAATACCAGACACCGCCCATCAAGACCAGCGGGAGGCCATACGCCAGCAGAAAGGTCTCAAGCGCACTGGGCGGCGCGCTCACGCGGTAATTGATGCCCGCGCCATCAAGCGTCTCGATCAACGTCGGGGGGGGGGGGGGGGGGGGG
>DAOTXU010000214.1:0-4403 GCA_034435135.1 Anaerolineae bacterium
TGTCCACGTCAATGACGGGCCTGCCCTATTACCGGATCGAGCGCGGGTCGAGCGCGTCGCGCAGGCCGTCGCCGATGAAGTTGATGCCCAGCGTCGTGAGCACGATCATCAGGCCGGGGAAGAACCACAGCCACCAGTGCCCCTGAACCACAGCGCTGGTTGCGCCCTGCATCATGCTGCCCCAGGTGGCGGTCGGCGGGCGCACGCCCAGCCCCAGGAAGCTGATGTACGCCTCGGTGATGATCGCGTTCGCCACGCCGAGCGTGGCCGCGACGATAATCGGGGCCATCGCGTTGGGCAGGATGTGGCTGAAGATGATGCGTCGCGTGTTCACGCCGAGGCAGTGCGCGGCGGCGATGAACTCTTGCTCGCGCAGCGAGAGGTAAGTCGAGCGCACGATGCGCGCCAGGTACATCCAGCTGGTCACGCCGATGATGAACACGATCACGATCACGCTGCCGCTGAACGACCGCCCCAAAAACTGGATGTCGCCGATCTTGTTGCCGAAGAACTTCGCCATCACCAACAACAGAAAAATCTGCGGGATGGTGAGCATCGCCTCGGTCACGCGCATGAGCACGCTATCCAGCAGGCCGCCGTAGTACCCCGCCAGCGCGCCCGCGAGCGTGCCGACGACCACGCCGATAAAAGCCGCCATCACGCCGATGATGAGCGAGATTTGCCCGCCGTAGATGGTGCGCGCCATCACGTCCCGGCCAATCTCGTCGGTGCCGAAGGCGTGCGCGGCGCTGGGCGACAGATAGCGGCGCGTCACATCGTTGTAGTTGGCTTCGGCCTCTGTGAAAGCAATGGAGCCGACCACGATGTAGAGAAGCAGACCGACCATAATCATCGCGCCGACCATCGCCATGCGGTGCCGGCGGAAGCGTCGCCAGGCAAGCGCCCGCAGCGACTCCGGTTCGCGCTTGACGATGTCCAACGTCAGGACGCCGGCGGGTTGTTTTGCCGATAAGTCCGTGACTGACATAACGCCCACCTCCCTCACGTGTAGCGGATGCGCGGATCAAGCCACGTGTACGCGACATCCGTCAGGATTTGAAAGACCACCACCATCACCGAGACCAACATCAGAATGCCCATCAGCACCGGGAAGTCGGCGCGGTCCAGGTGGTGCAGGAACAGCCGCCCCATGCCGGGCCACTGGAAAATCGACTCGGTGACCAGCGCGCCGGCCAGGAGGAAGGGCAGGTCCAGCCCGATCAGCGTCACCAGCGGCAGGGAGGCGTTCTTGAAGGCGTGCCGCCAGATGATGATGCGCTCGTGCAGGCCTTTGCTGTGCGCGGTGCGCACGTAGTCGGAATTAATCACCTCCAACATGTTGGAGCGGATATACCGGCTGTACGCCGCGATACTGATGGCCGCGATGGTGAGGACGGGCAGGACCATGTGGCGCACCAGTTCAAAGACGGTCTTCTCCGCGCCGGGGTCGTACATGCCCAGCGTGGGCAGGTAGGGCAGGCCCCATTCCTTAAAATTGACCGAGAAGATGAACATGAGCATCAGCCCCAGCCAGAAGACGGGCATCGAGTAGGTGATGAAGGATAGGGCGGTGAAAACGTGATCGAGGAGCGAATACTGCTTGAGCGCCGAGATCATGCCAATCGCCAGCGAGAGCACGATGATCGCCAGTTCGGCGGGGACCATCAGGATCAGTGTATTCGGGATGCGCTCGCCGATGATCTCGCCCACCGGGCGGCGCTCGACCAGGGAGTTGCCCAGGTCGCCGCGCAGCACGCCCCGGCGCGCGCCCTGAGTCTCCGGCTCGCCGTCGCCGTCCATGTCAAAACGCATCCAGTCGTTGCCGACCAGCCAGAAGAGATACTGCATATAAAGCGGCTGGTCCAGGCCTAACTGGCGTTCGAGGCGCATCCGGTCTTCAGAGCGCAGCCGGGTGCGCCCGCCCATCGTGGCGAGCGGGTCGCCGATGCTGTTCATCAGCACGAAGAGGACCACGCTGATGACAAACAGCAGAGGTATCGTCTGTAACAACCTGCGCACGAGATAACGACCCACCGATTCCCTCCACAACACACCCGACCGAGTAATTCCCCTCCGGTTCCCCCTCTCCCAGAAAGGGTTCAGGGGCGGACCGGTGGGAACCTCACCCCCTCGCCCTTCGGGCATTCCCCCTCTCCATACGATGGAGAGGGGGAATGCCGAGCCTTTTTCCCTCCCAGACCCCTCCCCTCTCCACAAGGGTGGAGAGGGGGCGGGGAGTGAGGGCGGATTGGCTTACTCCGCCACATCCCACTCGTAGGCGTTCCAGAACGCGCTCTGCGGCACGCCGGAGATGCGCGCATTCAACACACGCGGGTTGGTCGCCCAGTTGTCAGGGTCAGAGAACACGCCCAGCCAGTACAGTTCTTCCTGCATGATCTTGTCGATCTCGTGGAAGATGGCGGCGCGAGCCGTCGGGTCCACTTCGACCGTCTGGGCGTCGAACAGCTCCTCCAGCCGCTCGTCGCAGACCTGCTGGTCGTTGATGCCGGCCGGGTTCTCGTCGGTGGCGATCTCCGCGCAGCGCCATTGCCGGGCGTTGGGATCGGGGAAGTCCGGGTTTGTGGACCACTCCGCGATGTCGAACTGCCCGGTGGCGGTGATGCCACTCTCAGCATAGGTGGCAAAGAACTGGTCGCTGGTGTAGTTGAACAGCTCCAGGCACACGCCGACCTGGGCCATCTGTTGCTGGAGCACCGGCGCAATCGCCAGACGCACGCCGCGCTGGTTGGTGACGAACCGCAGCACCAGTTCTTCGCCGTCTTTGTCGCGGCAGCCGTCGCCGTTGCTGTCCACCCAGCCGGCCTCGTCGAGCAACGCCATCGCGCCGTCGGGGTCATAGGGGAGGGGTTCCAGGTCGGGGTTGGCAAACGGGGTTCCATCCCAGAAGCTGTTGACCACGTGGCTGAGGGGCATCAGCTCGCTGACGATGGTGAAGCGGTCGTAGGCCATCGCCAGCGCGCGGCGCACGTTTACATCTTGCAACGCGGGGTGTCCGGTCCCGTCCTGGCGGACGTTGAGGAACACGCCCTCGTTGTAACCCGAAGTCACGACAAAGACATTGACGCCGGCCTCTTCCAGTACCGGGATGGCGTCGTTGTCGAAGAAAGTGCCGATGTCGGCGTTGCCGGCCACCAGGTCGGCGATTTGGGCCTGGTCATCGACGCCGACGCGGACATAGATGCTGTCGAGCGTAGCCGAGCCGTCGAACCAGTTCTCGTTGCGCTCGAACAGGATGTGGCTGCCGCTTTCCCATTCGGTGACGACGAAGGGGCCGCTGGTGACGTTCGGCACGCGGTTCCACGCCGCGTTGTCGAGGGTGCCCTCGGCCTCGAAAACCGGCTCCAGGACGTGCTTGGGCAGGACGCCGTCAAGGAACAACCTGGCCGGCCAGGGGGCATAGGGTTCTTTGAACGTCACCACAACGGTCTGCGGATCGGGCGCTTCAACGCTGGCGATAAACGGGTCGAACGGGTCACGAGTCGACACAGCGTTGCTGGGGGCGATCACCATCTCGTAGGTGAACACGAAGTCAGCCGAGGTGATCGGCTCGCCGTCGGACCACCAGATGTCGTCGCGCAGCTTCAGCGTGATGACGGTGCCGTCTTCGTTGATGCTGCCGTTTTCTTTGCTGGGGATTTCGATGACCAGGCGCGGGACCAACTCAACCTGGTCGTTGTAGCTCCACGCACCCAACAGGTACATGTCTTTCAGGATTTGGGAGAACCACATGTTCGAGTAGTAGGGGTTGAGGGTGTCGGGTTCCTGCACCAGGTCGATGACGATGGTCTTGCCCTGTGCGCTGGCGCTCATGGGGACGAGCGCCAGCAGCATGACGGCGCTCACAAACAAAGCGGCGAAATTGCGGACTTTTCGCATGGCTGTCTCCCTCCTCAGAGAAAAGTGTCAGATCGCACGAGAATCGGATTATTTAATCGGGAATGTCGAATCGATAGGCGCTCCTTTCGGCCAATGACAAGAAACTGGCATTGTTTTTAGGGCAACTTGCCGGGAGTGGACACAGGTCGGGGATAGAATCCCAAAACAGGTCTGGTCCGCGCCTCTTCTTGTGTGCGTACCAGACCGGATAAGGGAGGATGACTACACTCTTCCGAGCTTTCCATCAGTGTGGTGCTAACTCAGGTTTTTTGGGCGATACAGCACCATCTTGCTCGTGTCATTGGCTTTGGCGAACTTCAGCGGACACCGCCATTTTAGCAAGATGCACCCAAACTGACAAGCGTGATTTGCGCAATCAGGGTTTCTGTTCTCAAATTGAGCGAGCCAACCTCACCTCTAAGAAAGTGTTTGAAAAGCCCCCTCACCCCCTGTCCCCCTCTCCCGTATGACGGGAGAGGGGGCAAAGATACCCCAAATCTGGGTTT
>DAOTXU010000215.1:0-4113 GCA_034435135.1 Anaerolineae bacterium
CGGCGCTGCTTATCCTCCCGGCGCTGACGCCCACCCTGGCCGGCGGCCTCGCGCCCACCGCCGACGGGCAGGTGCACCTGCACCGAATCGTGAGCGCCGCGCTCAACCTGCGCGCCGGGCTGGGGTGGCCGCGCTGGGGGCCGCACCTGCACCTGGGCTACGGCTACCCTATCCACAACTTTTACGCGCCAGGCGTGCACATCGTCGGCGGGGTGATGGTCAATCTCGGCGCGCCGCCAGTCACCGCGCTCGTTCTGGTGCAGGCGTTGGGGCTGATCCTCTACGCGACCGGCGCGTATCTCTTCGCGCGGACTTTCCTGCCGGCGCGGGCCGCGCTGCTGGGCGCGGCGGTCTACGCTTACGCGCCGTTCCGCTTCCGGGAGCTTTGGGTGCAGGGCAACCTCTCGCAGTTTGTGGCGATGGGGCTGATGCCCTGGGCGCTCTGGGCGCTGGCGCGCGCTGCGCAAAGGCCAACCGGGGCATCGGCAGCGGCGGTGGCGCTGACGTTCGCCGCGCTGATCCTGGCTCACCACCCGACCGCATTTCTCTTCGCGCCGCTCGCGGTCGCATACGCCGTGATCGCCGCTCTGTACTGTAGAGGCACGGCAGCCAGTCCCCGTTTATGGGGACGCCATGCCCCTATTCAGGGCGAACCTGACTGTAGGAAAGCTCGCCTCTACCGCCTTGTATCGGGTCTCGGTGGCCTGATCCTCGGCCTGGCCCTCGCCGCGATTTTCTGGCTGCCGGCGCTCGCAGAGATACAACATGTCGATATTGAGGCCATCGAGCGCGGCATGTTCAATGTATCGCTCAACTTCGTCGAGCCTGGCGAGTTGCTCGCCCTCTCGCCCACGCTCGACCGCGCCGCGCTCAACCCGCCGATGCCGCACAACCTGGGCGTCGCACAGATTGCGCTCGCATGGCTTGGCCTGATCGCGCTGCATCCCCGCTTCGGGCTGAGCCGGTGGGCGCGGCTGCACGTCCTCCTCGGCGCGGCGGGGCTGCTCATCTGCGTCATCATGGTGCTGCCCGCCGCCGAACCGATCTGGCGTGTGTTGCCGCTGGGGAGCATCGTCGCCTTCCCCTGGCGGCTGATCGGCGTGGCGGAGGTGTGCATTGTGCCGATGGCGGCGGCCTCGCTGAGCCTGCTCCCGGCGCGCTGGCGCGACGCCGGCCTGGGCGCGGGCCTGGCGCTGACGCTCGCGCTGGCGGCGGTTTATCTCTACCCCATCCAGCCCTTCTTACATCTCGACGACGTGACGCCCGCGACGGCGATTGAGTACGAACTGAAAAGCGGCGCGCTCGGCACCGTGAGCGCCGACGAATACCTGCCGCGCTGGGTCGAGGAGCCGCCGCTGGCCGAAGCGCCACCGCCCGACCTGGACGCCTACCGGTCGATGCGCTGGCGCGTCACGGTAGATGAAACGTCGCTGCCGGAGGGCGTGTCGTTGAGCGACGACGACGGGGAGATCACGCTAGGGTCAGGAGAGAGCTTTACGCTGCGGCTGCGGCAGTTTTACTTCCCCGGCTGGCGCGCGGAGGTGGATAACGCGCCGGTCGAGGTGCGGCCTTCGGGGCCGGAAGGGTTGATCGTGTTCGATGTGCCTGCCGCAGACGCGCCGCGCCGCGTGGAGGTGTGGTACAGCGCGACGGCTGTACAGACGGCAGCAACGTTGGTGAGCGCGGGGGCGTTGGTGGTTTGCGCCGGTGCATGGGTATGGTCGAGAAGGCGTAGGGGCACGGCGCGCCCAGTTCCTACCGACAATGATAATGAATTACCGACGCGGGCGGCGGCGACCCTGATCGCGGCGGTCATGATTGTCGCGGCAATCAACCAACTGCTCGTCCTTCCGCACACCGACTGGTTCCGCCCGCGCTCCGACCCTTCCGCCCCGGAGATGATGCAAAACCCCGTGCATGTCCGTCTCGGCGAGGAAATCGAGCTGCTCGGCTACGATCTGGACCATGCCGAAGCTGCGCAGGGCGAGGCAATCACGGTGCGGCTTTACTGGCGGGCGCTGCGTCCCCTGGAGAGAAATTACCGCCCGTTCGTGCACTGGAACAGCTTGGCCGGGACCGAGACCTGGGCTAACTCCACGTTGACTATGCCCGGCAGCGCCCCGACCTCGCGCTGGGACCCGGACCTGTATGTGATCGACGCACACCGGCTCGCCATCCCGCCCGACGCCCCGCCGGTAGTGGGCAACCTGGTGGCCGGCCTGTTCGATGCCGAGACGGGCGCGCGTCTACCGACGCCTGATGGCGCAGACGTGGTGCAGCTGACTCCCATGCGCGTGACGGGCGCATGGGACATCGACCGCGCGTTTGGCCGAAGCGAGGCAGCGACGCTCGGCGGGGCGATCAAACTGCTGGACGGTGAGGCGCTACGCGCGGGAGACGCCGTGCGCGTCCGGCTGTACTGGCAGGCCGACGCGGCGGTTCCGGTCAATTACACCGTTTTCCTGCACGTCCTCGACGTGAGCGGCGCAAAGGTCGGGCAGGGCGACCGCCCGCCGCTGGACGGGAACTACCCCACAAGCCTGTGGCTGCCGGGGCAGGTAATCCTTGACGAAGCGATCATCTCGCTCGACTCCGGTGTGGCGGGTCCACTGACCCTGGCGGTGGGTCTCTACGACCCGGCGACGGTGACGCGCCTGGAGGCCCGCGCCGCCGACGGATCGCGCCTTGCGGATGACGCCATACTGCTCCAGGTCGTGGAATAGCAGACCCGGCCCTTGCGGGGCCAGGTCGATAGCCAACCAACGGACACGGTGTGATGGTTACTGGTCGATGGGCGGGAAGGGAGCGAGCGTCTCGGGGACGACAATCGCTGGCGACCAGGCGATCATCCAGGCGTCCGTCGGGTCGTCCCACAGGACGGTCCCCTCCAGCGCCAGGCCGCCTCCGCTGTCCACAATGCGATAGTACCGAAGCTCCGTCAACGGATCGGTGAAGTCCGCGCCGCGATACTCGGTATGCAGGATGGCGAAGCCCTCCGGCGCGTTGACCAGGTTGTGGTCGCTCAACTCCGAAGGCAGCATCTCGACCGCGCCGGCCCGGTCAAGCATCGCCCATTGCGTGGGGGCGGTGCCGGTCTGCTCGTCAAACGCGCCGACCATTTGCACAGCGACCCGCCGCCCCTCGTCGATGAAGCGCGCCTGCACCGGGGCCGTCGTCTGCGTAAAAATGGCCCGCCGTTCCCCGGTCTTGTTGGCGTACATCACAACATTAAAGAGCGGTCCCAACGCCGGAAACGGTTCGGGCATCGGGAGGGACTCGTCCGCGTCGAGCCAGATTACCTCGCCGGTCTCATCAAGGGTGTCCATCGAAAGCTTGCCATAGAGGTCAAGCGCCGATACCGAACCGTCGCCAAGCTGCCAGAGCAGCCCATCGGCTTCGGCGGTGCCTTCCGTCGCCCAGGGCATCAGCGCGAAAGCGATCTGCCCGGCATGGAAGTACCTTACCATCGGCATAAATCCCATTTGCGTGAGGTTCGCGCGCAGGCCAAGACCGGCGAGGGCCGGCGCATTCGAGTCGAAGCGGTGAGCGATCTCTCCACTGGCAAGATCGGCGACCAGAAGCTCCCAGGCGGGCTTTTCGGGGTCTGCTTGTGGGTCGGGTGGGTAGTAGTTCAAGACGCCGAAAGCAAGCTGCGTCTTATCCTCGCTGAAGGCGGCAGGGCCGACGCTACACCCTGCGATCACGCCAAGCGAGTAGTCCATGAGATCGGCCCCGGCGAAGATGTCATGGACGCGCACGCTGGCGTTGCCCTGCGAATCCGTCTGGCAAAAGGCCAGAAGCGCGCCGTCGCTTGAGAAGACCGGGTTAGAGTACGGGTAAATGTCTTCGGGCAGGGGTAAAGTGTACGTCTCAGTGGTACGGTCGAGGCGCACGAGCGCCAGCGTGTTGGAGCTAAAGTTGTAGAGCCACGCCCGCCATGCGCCGCCCGTATCATCGAAGTGATTCAAGCTTTTTAGCCAACGACCCCGGTGCGTGTGGAGCTTGTCGTGTTGGCGGGAACTTCACCCCCCGTCCCCCTCTCCCGGCTACGCCGGACTATAGCCGCAAGCGGAGAGGGGGTGTCAAGCCGCAGACGAGACGGGGGTGAGGTAG
>DAOTXU010000216.1:0-4849 GCA_034435135.1 Anaerolineae bacterium
CGCGCGGGGAGCTTTGTGCGCTAAAATGTGCAGCCGGTATTATAAGGCAGCCGACAGGAGAGAGCACATGCCCATCGAGGCGGTTATCTTCGACATGGAGGGCGTGCTGGTTGACTCAGAGGGGTACTGGGAGGAGTCGCGGCGCGCGTTCGCGGAGACGCTCGGCAAGACCTGGACAGAGGACGATCAGCGCGCGGCGATGGGGCGCAACACGATTGAATGGGCGCGCGTGATGCAGGAACGCCTCGGCATTGACACGCCGCTTGAGGACATCATGGCCGACGTGATCGCGCGCGTGCTGGCGCACTACGACCGGCGGATGCCGGTCCTCCCCGGCGCGCTGGAGGCGGTACACACGGCGGCGAGCAAGTATAAGATCGCGCTGGCGTCGGGGTCGCCGACGAAGGTCATCCGGCACGTGATGCAGCTCACCGGGCTGGACAGGGTCTTTGACGCAATGGTGTTTGGCGACGACATTGCCAGGGGCAAGCCCGCGCCCGACATCTACCTGGAGGCCGCGCGGAAGCTAGGTGTTCCTCCGGAGCGCTGCGTCGGCGTGGAGGACTCGGCCAACGGGGTGCGCGCGGTCAAGGCGGCGGGTATGGTGACGCTGGCCGTGCCCAGCCCTGATTTTCCACTGCCGGATGACGTGCTCGTCCTGGCAGACGTGGTGCTGTCCTCGTGGGAGGCGTTCTCAGTCGCGCTCATCGAATCGTTGGTGAGCGCTCCCCGTCTCCCCCACGCCTGAATCGCGGCGGGTCATGTGCGCCGTCGCCGCCACCGGGCGGCCTGTACCTCTGGGAGCAACGCACACCGCTGCACCGGTACAGATGCGCTATACTTAGGGCGACCACCCCTGAGACGGTGAGCTGGGCGCAGCGCAAGCTGGAAGAGACCGGCGCGCCGGGCTGGGCCGGGGACAAGGCCGCTGTCGTCAAGCCTGAAACGTGCACATATGCCGATGTGTGCGAGGAGGTGTGTCCTGTTGACGCGATTGCGCCGCCCTATCAGATCGGCTTCCCCGAAAGCGGCGAGATTGCACCAGACCCAAAGAACGGTTTCTCTGGTCGATTTCCAGGAGGAGAAAGTTGAGAAAACGCTTTGCCGTGTCCGCAGCAGCCCTGTTCACCCTGGCTGTGGTCGTGCTGACCGCCTTCTCCCCGACCGCCGCCGTGCAGCAGCCCACCGCGACGCCGTACCCGGAGGGCGGCCCCGGCGTCAGCGGCGTCACCGAGGCCAGCGTGACCATCGCCGACAATGCGTTCAGTCCTCACACCGTTGTGGTGGCGACCGGCGCGACTCTCACCTGGAAGAACGCGGACGCTGTTGCACATCGGGTGATGAGTATGGAAGGTTGGTTCGACTCCGGGGACCTGGCCGGGGGCGGCAGCTTCTCGTGGCAGCCCGATCGACCGGGCACCTTTCGCTACCACTGCATGATCCACCCGCAGATGGAGGGCGTTGTCATCGTGTTGCCGGGCGGGGCAGTCGCGCCGCCCCTGTTTGACGGTCTCCCGGTAGAACACGTCTACCGCGACAGTTGCAGCGGCTGTCACGGCCCCCACCGCGAAGGCGCGACCGGCGTCGCGCTCATCCCCGGACGCCTGACCGGCGCCGACGAGGTGTACTTCGACGTGATTAAAAACGGTCGTCCCGGCACGGTGATGCCGGCCTGGGGGCCGGCGGGCATGTCCGACGAGGAAATCTGGGCGCTGGTCGGCTTCATCCGCAGCGCGGTGAGCGCCGAAGAAATCCAGTGGGAAATGGACCAGATCACCGCCAGCCGCGAAATCCTCACGCCAGAGGCGGACCTGCCGGCGGAACCTACCCACGACGGGAACCTCGCCAACCTGCTGCTGGTCACCGAGCGCGAGGCGCGCAGCATTGCGGTGTTCGATGGCGACACGCACCGGCTATTAGGTCACGTGCCCGCGAGTTACCGCGCACACGGCTACGCCTTTGACCCCACCAGCGACCGCTGGGCCTACAACGTGGGGCGCGACGGCTGGTTGTTCAAGATCGACCTGTACAGCTTGCAAGCCGCAGCAAAGGTGCGCGTCGGGCTGGACTCGCGTGGGCTGGCGATCTCCGACGACGGGCGTTTTGTCATCGTCGGCAACTATATCCCTGCCACCGCCGTGATTCTCGACGCGGTGACCCTGGCGCCGCTCAAGGTGATCCACACCGAGGCCACTGACCCGGAGGGGAACCTGGTGCAGTCGCGCGTCGCCATCACCAGCGACGTATCGCCCGAACTGGTCGGCCCTTACTTTCTCATCGGGCTGAAGGAGGCCGGGCAGGTGTGGCGCATCGACTACAGCCAGCCGGACTTCCCCATCGAGAAGGTGGAGAACGTCGGGCATATCCTGCACGACGGTTTCCTCAGCCCCGACAACACGCGCTTCTACATCGCGTCGCAGCGCGATAACTGGATGGCCGTGATCGACGTGGCGCGCATGGAACTGGCGGAAAAGATCGAAACCGGCGACACGCCGCACCCCGGCTCCGGCGCGGCGTGGGAGGCGGGCGGGGTGGTCTACGGCGCAACCGTGCACGCGGGCGAGGGCAAGGTGACGATCTGGGACCTGTCTGACAACCGGATTGTGGCGGAAATCCCCACCGCCGGCCCCGGCCTGTTCATCCGCGCGCACCCGGACAACCCCTACGTGTGGGCCGACAGCATGTTCGCCGAGCAGCCCAACCGCATCTACATTATCGACAAGAAAACGTTCGCGGTGGTCCACGTGATCGAGGAGGGCGTGCAGACGTTGCACCCGGAGTTCACCGCCGACGGACGCTACGTGTACGTGAGCGACTGGCAAGGGAACGTGGTGCGCGTGTACGACGCGCTGACCTTCGAGAAGGTGGCGGAGGTCGGCGGCGTGACCACGCCCACCGGCATTTTCAGCGTTGAGCGCCGCGCGGAGCCGCTGGGTCACTGACGCGCCGGGTCTCTCGTCAATCTGCGGAGTGGGCGGGGATCCTCCGCCCCGCCCACTATCCTGCGCGCAGATGCACGGTTAACCGGTCGCGGCGGGTGGATGGGACCGTGATGGCTGGCTTGGTGTGGAAAGCGTTCAAAGTGAGCACCATGTTCGCGGTGGCGATACAGCCCGCGCCTGACCTGCAAACGGAGAAGGTCGCGTCAGCAGCGATGGCCGGCGCGGATCGAGCCTGTTCCAGCCTTGGGAGTGATTCCGAGTCACCCCACCAGGGTCGAGAAATCGGCGCGCGATAGGGTATGATGTCCCACCAGACAGTTCAGGGAGTCTGATAAACAAAGAGAGTATCCCACCCTTGGCGTATTCTGGAACAGACTCCATAAAGATACATCCCTTGTCAGCCAAGCGGGGATTGAGTATACTTAAAAACGTCAAGCTATCGGCGACGTAGCCAAGTGGTAAGGCAAGGGTCTGCAAAACCCTCATTCGTCGGTTCAATTCCGACCGTCGCCTCTCAACTGTTAAGGTGCAATGGCGTCTACGCTGACGCCCTTCTCAGGCTGCCCCGACCGCCTGCAAGGACCAGCTCCGCGTGTCCAGTGGAAGGTCTGGGCACCGGCCTGGCGCTGACACTCTCTGCCCAACCTTCTCGCCCCAAACTTCTGTTCAGTGTCCGAAAACTAAGGCTCTATACCCGAATCTCCAACAAACCCCTATTGACAAAAAGCGATAGAGCGTTTACTCTCTGATATAGACGACTAGACCGGTTCGGAGTAAAGCTGATCTCATGGCTGAGACTGTTACCCAAGATGACTTTCACATCGAAGTGCAAAGTCCAATCCCGCTCTACTACCAAATCCGCGAGAACCTGCGTGACCTGATTCTGAGCAACCGCTTCGCTCCTGGTGAGGCGATTCCCTCGGAGCGCGAGCTGAGCCAGATATACCAGGTCAACCGGCTCACGGTGCGCCAGGCGGTGACCGAGTTGGTCAATGAAGGATTGCTCCGCCGTCAGCACGGCGTGGGCACATTCGTCGCCGAGCCGAAAATCACCCAGAACATGCCGGGACTCCTGGGCTTTACCGACCGGATGCTTCAGGCGGGGCATCGCCCGTCGAGCCGGTTGATCAAGATTCAGGACATGCCGGCGACTGACCGCGTATCCCGGCCTTTGCGTCTGGCGGCGGGCATGCACGTCATCAAGCTGGTGCGCCTCCGCCTGGCCGACGATGAGCCGTTTATGATTGAGACCACTTTCCTGCCCTACCATCTGTTCCCTGACCTAGCATCACACGACTTGGAACACCAGTCGCTTTATCACGTGATGGCGAAAGGCTATGGCGTCCAGGTCGTCGAGGCAGACGAGATCATCGAGCCGGTGACGCTGACAGCCTACGAAGCCGAGCTTCTCGAAACGGAAGCCAACCGGCTGGCGCTGCTCGTCGAAGGTACGATCTATACGCACAACCGGCAGCCCATTGAGTTCACCAAGTCCATCGTGCGCGGCGACAAGGCGCGCTATCACTTTCGCATTCATCGCTCTGGAAGCGACACGACTTCCCGGATCGAGCCATGATCGTTGAGCGACTCCGGAAAGGCCTGATCGTCTCGTGCCAGGCTGACCCATCGGACGGCTTCTATGGGCCGGCGGCGATGGCGGCAATGGCCCGCGCCGCGACGTTGGGCGGGGCGGTAGGCATCCGGGCCAATGGACCGGATCACATCGCGGCGATACGCGCCGCCACAGCCTTACCCATTATCGGCATCTATAAGCAAGACCTGCCCGGCTGTGCTGTGCGCATCACTCCGACGCTAGAGGCCGCGCGCGCCGTCGTCGAAGCCGGGGCGGACATTGTCGCCCTGGATGCGACGGACCGCCCCCACCCCGATGGCTATACCGGCGCTGA
>DAOTXU010000217.1:0-20539 GCA_034435135.1 Anaerolineae bacterium
CGTCTCGCCTGCGGCTCGACACCTCCTCTCCGCTTGCGGCTATAGTCCGGCGTAGCCGGGAGAGGGGGACGGGGGTGAGGTCGCCCGCAAACACGACAGACACCACACGCATCGGGGTCGTTGGCTCAAAAGCTTGAATCACTTCGTTAATAAGATTACTAAAATAATTAGCGCTATTCGTGTTAATTTTACCCCCCGCGCAAAAACGAGGGTAGCAACGCGGCCATGTCCCGGCCCACATACGGGCTGAGCGCCTGCCATAAGTTGCCGTAGCCGTCGGCGGTATTATACAGCCGGAACGACGGGTATTGCAGGCCAAAGAGCATCACGAAGACGCCCCACCCGACCAGAAGGCCGTAGCCGACCCACAGCGCCCCGCGCGCCAGCCCACGCGGCGCATCAAGCAGCGCACCGACCGGCAGCGACAGCAACGGCGCCGCGCCGACCAACTCACGCGCGGGGACGCTATAGCCGCCGTGCCAATCGAACCACGCCGCCGCCGGGATGAAGACCAGCGCGAAGGCGACGAACACCCACGCTGCCTGTGCACGGATTTCGCGCCGCCAGAGCATGAGCGCCAGCCCCGGCAGCGCGAGCGCGTAAAACGGCGTGTAGGGGAGCAGGCCGAATTCCTGGTCAAGCCACAGCGCCGCCGCCTGGCGCGGAGCCAGGTCCCACCGCCAGAGGCCGGGCGGCTGGGCGCGCCAGGGTTCGATCAGCATCCCGTACATCGAAAGCTGCATCGCCGCGAACGCGACCCCCATCAGCAACGGCGGTAGCAGGAAGGCGAGAAGGTTGCGTCCGCGCGGCCTGCCGGTCCACAGCGCCAGTCCCGTGAGGAACAACCCCGGCAGCGCGAACTTCTCCTCCATCCAGGGCAGCGCGCCGAGCGCCAGGCCTGTCACGAGCCAGCGCCATTTTGTTACCCGGTCGGACAGGGAGCTTAAGCCCCCTGTCCGTAGGCCTGCGGATTGGTTGTCATGTATCCTGTCCATCAGGTAAAGAACCAATAGGATCAGCGCCGCGCCGATCATGTCGCTATAAATCTGCACTGCGAAGAGCATCACCGGCATGGTGAACATCACGCCGGCCCACGCCAGCCACGCCGCGCGCGGACTGAGGGTTCGCCGCAGCCAGTTGAGCAGCAACGCGCCCATCCCCGACCAGACGAGCAAGATCACCGCCGCCGCGCCGCCCCGCCCGCCGAGCGCATACCCCGGCGCGACGAGCGCCGGCACGCCGGGCTGATGCATCGGGTACAGCCGCCCGTCGTTCCAGTAGTCTTGCGCGTGCAGGTCCAGTTCAGGCGCGAGGGTTCGGTACTGGTTCGCCAGGTCGAGGTCGGCGTCGTGGAGCAGGCTGTCGGCCATGAGCAGGTAATGCGGCTCGTCGCCGACCGGCGCTTGCAGCGGCAACCAGTGGAGCGCCAGCGCAGTCCCGGCGGCGAGGCAAACGAGGAAGGGAACGAGCCAGTTTCGGGCAATGGACATGGTTATAGACTTATGCTAATATTGTTATTATGCAACGTTTGCCATTTACTTTAACGCTGAGCTTGCTGCTCTTCCTGGCGATTGTACCGAAACTGCTCATCGCGTCCACATCCGCCCAGGTTGACCCTGCCTCGGAACTCCTCGATCTGGTCAACGGGCTGCGCGCGCAGTACAGTCTGCCGCCTTACCAGTACAGTCCCGAACTGACAGCGGCGGCGCAGGCGCACACCGAGTGGCGCGCCTCCGTGGGCGAGGTCGGCGAGATCACGCACTTTGGGCCGGATAACTCAAGGCCCTCCGACCGGGCGCTCGCCGCCGGCTACGGGGGCGGGTTCGAAGTGCGCGTCTTGGAGAACGTCGCCGGCGGGCGGGATTTCACCCCGGCGGATGCGGTCGCACAGTGGCAGGGCGACGCCGACCACCTCAACGTGATGGTCTCCGACTTCTTCGTGGACGCCGGCGTCGGTTACGCCGAGAGGGGCCGGTGGCGTCACTACACGTTGATGGTGGGCAGGGTCGGCGACGAGCGGCTCTCGACGCAGAGCGTGAGCGCGACGTCTGCCCCAACCGCCACGCCGACCGCGTCCCAGGAGGCGGCCCAATCCCCCGCGCTAACGGCGACGGCCACGCCTGCGCTCATGGCGACAGCCGAGGCTGACGGCTCGATCACGCATGTGCTACAAAGGGGAGAAACCCTGGGCGATGTCGCCGAAGCCTTTGGCGTGGACATGGATGAACTGCTGGCCCTCAACAGGCTCTCGGAGAACTCGCTCGTCTTTCCAGGACAGGAAATCATCGTCCGCGCGCCGGCTTCCGCGACGCCCGCCCCGGTTGTCGCCGTGCCCTCCGCCGAACAGGGCAACCGGGCGTTGCTGATGGGCGTCGGCGCAGCCTTAGCCATCATCGGGGCGACGCTGATCGGTCTTGCGCAGAGACGCCGCTGAGGTTAGCATCGGGTGCGTCAACGCGCGTTCGTAAGGGCGTCTTCGTGGGCCGATCCACTGCTTCCGTCGCAATGTTGAGCCTGGCGCTCTGTCTGGCGATTCTCGTCCCTTCCGCATCTGCCCAATCCGACCCTGCCGCCGAAGTGCTCGCGCTCGTCAACGAACTGCGCGCGCAGTACGGCGTCCCGCCCTATCAATATAGCCCGGAGCTGGCGGCGGCGGCGCAGGCGCACACCGAGTGGCGCGTCTCGGTAGGGCAGATGACGCACATCGGGCCGGGCGGCTCGCGTCCATACCACCGGGCGGTGGCGGCGGGCTTCGGGGGCGGGAACGAGGTTTACGTCTCCGAGAACATCATCGGCTCCCGGAACCTCACGCCAGCGGGGGCGGTCCAGCGCTGGACAGGCGACGCGCCCCACCTCAACACGATGGTCTCCGCCTTTTACCAGTACGCCGGCGTCGGCTACGTCGAGAACGGCAACGCGCGGCACTATACGTTGCTGGTGGGGGTGATCGCCGGCGTGCCGCGTTATGTCTCCCCTATCCCTCCTGAGGGCGCGCCGGCCGGCGGAGCGTCCGCGCCCCAGCCCGCAGCGCCGCGCCCGGCACCGGTGCGCGTGGCGACCGCGCGGCCCGACGGCGCGATCATTCACAAAGTAGAGCGTGGGCAGTCGCTCTGGACCATCGCGGCGGTTTATGGCGTGGACCTGGGCCAACTGATGGCGACCAACGGGTTCGAGGAGGGCGCGGTGATCTTTCCGGGGGAGGAGGTCGTGATCCGCCCGCCGGACACGCCCACGCCGACGCTAACTTATACGCCCAGCCCAACCTTCACCCCTTCCGCGACCTTCACGCCCTCGCCCACGTTTACCCCAAGCGCGACGCCCACAATCACCGATACGCCGCTCCCTACGAGCACGCTCACGGACACACCACTCCCGACCGCTGCCGCCGAAGTCGCCGCCGTCGCCTCGCCGCTCCCCACAGTTGAGGTCACCTCGTCTGTGCAGGATCAACTGGCCTTTATCGGCAGGGGCGCGCTGATGGTCGGGGTGGCGTTGCTCGGCCTTGCCGGGCTGACTGCGCTGGCGGGCCTCATGCTGGAACGGCGGCGCTAGCTGGACACGCGCGCCAGTCCGCGCTAGTATGTTCGCGCCATGCGCCGTTTAGCTCTTGTTCTCACCTGCTGCGCCCTCTGGCTGGCCTCGATCCTACCTGTGGCGCGCGCACAAGACCCCGCCGCGCAAATCCTGGCAATGGTCAACGAAATCCGCGCCGGGCTTGGCCTGCCGCCTCTCCGTTGGAGCGCGGCGCTCGCGGCGGCGGCGCAGGCGCACACCGAGTGGCGCACGCAGACCGGCCAGATCAGCCACACAGGCGCGGGTGGGTCGTCCCCGCGCGACCGGGCCATCGCCGCCGGCTACGGCGGCGGCGCGCCGGTGGATGTGGCCGAGAACATCGTCGAGGGCGGCCTGATGACGCCCGAAGCGGCGATCCGCTGGTGGCGGAACTCCCCCACACACTACAACACGATGACCTCGCCTTATTACGAGGACGCCGGGGTCGGATACACCATCACCGAGGACGGTTACAAGCGCTACACGCTGGTTGTCGGGCGCGTGGGCAGTGCGCCGGCGGCGCAGCCTCAAGGCGGGGGGCGGAGGCGCGGCGCGGCTGCCGGCCCGCCGCCGACGCCGGCGATCCTCCCCGTGCAGGTGGCGACCGCCCGGCCCGACGGCGCGATTATTCATGTCGTAGAGCGCGGGCAGGCGTTGTGGACCATCGCAGCGGTTTATAGCGTGGACCTGGGCGGGCTGCTGGCGCTCAACGGGCTGGAGGAGGGCGCGTACATCAACCCTGGGGATGAGATCATCGTCCGCCCGTCGGACCCGCCCACGCCGACGCCGCCGCCAACCCCGACCGCCATCCCCTCGCCCACGCCGCCGACAGGGACCGCCGCGCCCACCGAAGTGGCGATGGCCCCCACACCATCGCCCACCGCCACGCCCGACCCGTCAGCGCCGGTGCGCTACGTGGCAGATCGCGCGCTCGTGGTGGGGGTCGCCTTGCTGGGGATCGCCGGCGCGGTGGCGCTGGCCGGCATGACGTTGGAGCGTCGGCGGCGCTGAGGCTGGAAATGATATGCCCGAAGCTAGAAACTGGACATGAGCGCGCTGTTGGACGCAGGTTGCAGAAGGTAATAACTGCGCCGCACCCCATCGAGGACGGGGCTGGCGAAATCCACCGCCGCGTAGCCGGCGGCGAAGGCGGCCTCGAACAGCGCGCGCGTGTGGAGCCGCCACGCGGCGGCAAGCTTCAGGTCGGCCTTGCGCACCTGCTGGAAGTGCGCCGGTATCTCGATCAAGGCGGGCGCGCCGTCCCACGCACACGCGACATCGACCGGGGCAGGCAGCCCATCCTCGCGCCATGCAACCCGGTTAGCCGGGCGCGCGTCGCGCATGGCAGACTCAGCGCGCGGACCTTCCAGGCGCTCGCGCACGTGAGGCGCGTCGACCCACCACTCCACCTCGAAGCGGTCGGAGGGCAGGCCCACATTCAGCGCGTCGCGCATGTCGCCGTAGAGGTCCCGGATGTAGCGCCGGCAGATCGCCCCCAGCTTGCCGATGTTGAGCGCGGCGTTGCGGCTCTCCAGCGGGTCGTAGGTCCATACAATCAACTTGAGTCCCTGGTCGAGCACACGCTGGCGCTGCGCCAGCTTGAGCCTCAATCCCACGCCGCGCCCCTGCCACTCCGGGAGCACACCCATGATGTGCGAGACGTGTATAAGGGGTTGTCCCGGCGTTGCGCCGTCGATGCCCAGGAAGCCGAAGAGCGCCCCCACCATGCGCCCGTCCGCCGCGAACGCGCCCAGCGCCAGGCCGCCGTGTCGCTGCGCGGTCAGCATCACGTGGTCGGCGACGATTTCGCGGTCGTCCAGGTTCCACACCGCTTTTTGCAGGTCCTCGCACATGCGGTACTCCGCGACCGTTTCCAGCGGCTTGATCGTAAGCGCATCTGCGTTCATCGTCACCCTCATCTGAACCACGGAGGACACGAAGACCTGCTGTGCTCGCCGTGTCTCTGCGGTTCAACTCTGAGTTTCTTCGCCGCGGGGCGGGCGGTCATACAGGCCCAGGTTCAGCCGCAGCCGCGCCGGGATTATGTCCAGATAGCGGCGCGTGCGCGGCGACCCCAGCTTGCGCCATTGCCGCCTGGCGCGCGCGTACACGCCCATCGCCCGGTCGCGCAGCCCCGTGAGCCGGCCCAGGTCAGGGGCATAGCGCGCGCGCACCGCCTGCCGCTCAGCGCGCAGGTCCGGGAGGGCGCGCGACGATTTGGCCTCGCTGTGCCAGCGGAAGCCGGCCAGGTAAGCCGGCTCGTGCCAGAAGCGCAGCCCCGCACGCGCCATGCGCAGCCACCATTCCCAGTCCATCGCCTGGTGCAACGACTCGTCCAGGGGGCCGACAGCTTCCATCGCGCGCCGCCGCCAGAAGGCCGCCGGCTGCGCGATGGGGTTCGGCCCGTAGAGCAGGATGGCGTAGTCGAAACCGATCTCAGGCCGGTAGAGCAACGGCTCCCCCTCAGGGCCGATGATGACCACGTCGCCGTACAGCACATCGACCTCCGGGCGCGCCTCAAAGACGCGGCGGGCGGTCGCCAGCGCGCCGGGCAGGTACACGTCGTCGGAGTTCAGCCAGCCGAGCACGTCGCCCGTCGCCAGTGCCAACCCCTTGTTGACCGCGTGCGCCTGGCCCCGGTCCGGCTCCGAGCGGTACGTGATCCGGTCGGCGTAGCGCTCTACAATGGCGAGCGTCCCGTCGGTGGAGCCGCCGTCCATGACGATGTACTCCAGGTCCGGGTCGCCCTGATCCAACACGCTGCGCAGCGTCGCTTCAATGTATTTGCCCTGGTTGTACGAGGGCGTGACGATGGATAGTCTCATGAACCGCGCCCCCGGCGCTCACCATTCCGGCTGCCCGCGGTGGCGGAGCAGGTACGCCCACGCATAAAGCGGCGCGAACGGCTTCAGCGCCGCGCGCCCCAGCGCGTAGAGGGGGGAGTTCAGCAGCCGCTCGATGTCGTCCGCCGGCCTCTGCGCGACCGAGATGACCCCGGCGGCCAGGTCAGCGCGCAGTTGTTCGATGGCGGGCGGGTGTTTGCCCTTGAAACGTTCGAGCCAGCTTGGGTAGCGGTAGACGTTATGGACGTGAAAAGGGCGCTTCAGACGCATGAAGCCCTCCTCGGCCCACTCCACCGCGCCTTTGGAGTGCACCCAGGGCTGTTGCGCGTAGTACTTCGACTTGCTGAGCACCTGATCGGGGAAGACGAACGCGTAGTGATACATGCGGACGCCCCGGCGCGCCATCTCTGGGCCGCTGAGGTGGCGCACCTCGCGCAGCTTGCGGCCCCGGTCGTCGGCGACGATCAGCGGCTCGTGGCTCACGTATTGATACCCCCGGCCCCACTTAAACACGCGCTGGAAGTTATTCGTCCCTGGCCGGCGCAGGTACCAGCCGTCGGTGATGTAATCAAAACCGCCCCAGAAGGTGATCGGGAAGAACGAAATCTGCGTAATATCCGGCTCGCGCTGCAACAGCTCCAGCACGGCGCGCATGTCCTCCGGCTGGTAGAACTCATCGATGTCCACCTGCCATAAATAATCGCCGGTCGCGCGCTCGGCGTAAGCCTGGGATTGCTCGTCTTTGGTGGGCCAGAAGCCGTGGTGGGCGACGATTTGCACCTTGTCTTCGGGGTCTTCTTCCGCTTTGAAGCGCCGCAACACTGCATACGTGCCGTCGGTCGAGCGCCCTTCCGGGGTGGCGGCGTGCCTGCCTAACTCGGTCGCGCCCTCTACGACGATGATCTCGTGGGCGAAGGGATACAGCGCGCGCAGGACGTAGCGCGTAAACGGCTCGCCGTTTAAGACAATAATGCCAAAGGTCACACGCGGCATAGTCATGGTCACGCTTTAGCGCTGGAGAGCGTCGCGGACGCGCATTTCTACAGCCGGGGGCTGCGCGCCGTACATGCGCAGCAGGCGCGCCCCGCGCGGATGCAGGCACATTGCCAGCAGCATGTGGTCGGTGCCGGTGTACGGCGACCCCAGGCGGTCGGCCTCATCCACCGCCATGCTCAGAATCGCGTCGATAGAGCCGCCGGTGGTGGGATTTTCTTTTTTAAGGCTGGCCTCCAGTTCGTCGGGCCGGAAGCCGCTCTCGCGCAGGATGCGGCTGCACACGCTGCGCTGCTCGCGGCTGAGCACCAGGAGCAGGTGCGCCAAACTGACCTGTGGATGGCCGTCCGTTTCGGCGATTTGCTCGGCGGCGTTGAGCGTGCGCCGGCTCAGCTCGCTGAGGCGCGGCATCATCCGCGCTGCATCAATGTCGATCTCTGTGACGCCCGACTGGATCATGCGGCGCACCCGGCGGCGAATCTGGTCCGCGCTGACGTCGTGCGCGCGCAAGAAAGCGGGCGCCTGGCCGCCGCCGCCCCGGACGATGCCGAGCAGCATATGCTCGGTGCCGATGTAGTGATGGCCCAGCCAGCGCGACTCGTCCACTGCCAGGTCTAGCGCATGGTTCAGCGCCTCCGCGCGTTCGAGCGGGTCGGGCGGCGAATCGAGGGCGGGGTGTAGCTCCTGCAACACCAGTTCGGCGCGTTTGGGGTTGATCCCCAGGTCGAGCAATACGCTGCTGCCGACGCTGCCCTCTTGGCGCAGAATGCCGACCAGCAGGTGGTCGGTGTCGATGATGTCGTGCCGGCAGCCGGCGGCGAGTTCGCGCGCCAGTTGCAGCGCCCGCCGCGCGTGCTGACTGTAGCGGCCAGGTTCAATCATCGCGGGTTCGCCGCTCCGGGGGTCGGTAATGATGAGCAATTATAGACCCGCGACTCTGTAGGCTGCAAACGCGCAGATAGGGCGGGTGGAATGCAGGGAATCAACAGGGGCACAGCGCGCTGTGCCCCTACGGGATTGTTAGTTATGGCAATTCTAGCGCCACTCTTCCAGGAGCTTCTTGGTCTCTTCGTAATGGCGGGTTTCGTCGAGCACCTGGTTCTCAAGCTGGACAGCCAGGCCGACATCGCCGACCTGACGCGCCTGGTCAGCGCGCGCCGTGTATCCGGCGATGGCCTGCTCCTCGGCTTTGAGGATGTTCTCTAGCATTTTCTTCGGGTCCGACGTGGACGGAACCGGGCGCGGCTGTGTCGTCGGGACGCCGCCCAGCGTCACGATCTTGTCGGCCAGGAACTGCGCGTGTCCGAGTTCATCCGGGACTTCAGCCTGCATGAACTGAACCAGTTGTGGCCGGTAAGGCCCTTTCACTTGCGCTGAGTACGTGACGTACATGATAACGGCCTGGAGTTCTCCAGCCAGGTCTTCGTTGAGCTTATCGATCAACATTTTCTTATCCATCACACGCTCCTTTTTCAGGGTAGCCAATTTGGCGCAACACACATACGGTGACAAATATAGTGCAAGTCCCCATTTCGTTCAAGGAGCGCTTGTCACCGCCTGCGCCGTTCTGATGAAAAATCTACAGATCAGCGGCGAATTGACAGCGCGAGCGTCTTGACGGACAAGGCGCTCGCACACTTCATGGTCTTTAGTGCCAGGCGCTCACGCCGGAGCCATCTCCGGCTTCCAGACCTCCCACACCTTGCCGACCAGGGCCGGGCCCGGCTTGAGGGTCTTCTTGCCCGGCTGCCAGCCGGCGGGCGTGACCTCGCCGGTAGCGGCCACATGCTGGAAAGCCTTGATCTGCCGGAGCGTCTCCACAACGTTGCGCCCGACTTCAGGCGTCAGCACTTCCATCGCGCGGATGGTGCCTTCGGGGTCGATGAGGAAGCGTCCCCGAATGTCAACGCCAGCGTCTTCGTCATAAACGCCGTAGACAGCCCCGATGCGCCCGCCCGCGTCCGACAACATCGGGAAGGGGACGCCGCCCGGCACCATCTTCGAGAGTTCTTCTTCCTGCCAGATTTTGTGCGTGAACCGGCTGTCGGTGCTGATGGCGAGCACCTGCACACCGAGCGCCTGAAACTCGCTGTACTTGGCGGCAACTGCCGCCAGCTCGGTCGGTCAGACGAAGGTGAAGTCGCCGGGATAGAAACAGACCATCACCCAATGCCCGGCGTAGTCGGAAAGCTTGATATTCTTGAAGCCGCCGTCGATGTAGGCCGAGGCTTCAAAGTCTGGGGCCTTCTTGCCCACGCGCGCGATCATCTTGACCTCCTGATGCACCTGTGTCGATAGGGGCGTTGCTGCGACCGGCGCGCTAATCGGCCCGCGCGCCGGCGTGACGCATTTATCACTCGCCTCGCTCATTGATCCACTCCTTCCGCGATGCGCGTGTTATGACAGTCGGGTTTGTGAACCCATTCACTTTCAATTATAGCTTATTACGCCAGGGAAACTCTTAAAACGTTGGCGAGTTCGTGGCCGATGACCTGCTCCTGCCGTTCGATAAGCAGGCGCAGTGGGCCGTTGAACGGCGCGCGGTTGACCAGCGTGACCGGCTGTTCGGGGATAAGTCGCAGCGCCGCCAGGTAGCGCAGCTTATCCGGGTCGTGGGTGCGCACCCGGCTCACGACCAGGTCGGCGGGCGCTGACGCTTCTACCAGGGGCATGTCACGGATTTCGGGCATGACGCCGTCGGCGGTGGGGATCGGTTCGCCGTGCGGGCAGCGCGTGGGGTATCCGGCCATCGCCTCCATGCGGTTGGCGATGCGGTCGCTGACGACCGCGCCGATGGCTTCCGCCTCGGTATGCACCTCGTCCCAGCCGAAGCCCATCACGCGCACCAGGAACGCCTCCACGAGGCGATGCCGACGGATGCTCTTCAGGGCCTCGCGCTCGCCCGCCGGAGTCAGCCGAATGCCGCGATACGGTTCGTGCTCGACCAGGCCGCTCTCATGCAGGCGGCTAATCATGCGCGCTGCCGCCGGGGCCGATACGTTCATCCGCTCGGCCAGGTCGGAGGTCGAGACGGTGCCATCATCCGGCTGCGCCTGCGCCAGGCGATAGGCTTCGGCCAGGTATTCCTGCACTTTCGGGCTGATTTCTATGCTTTTCACCAACTGCCCTGTTTCAACGCCTCGCCGCGTGAGACAAACGCTGTCGCTATTATCGTAGTGCAATTACAAATAATTTGCAACGGGAATATGACTGATTATGTCGAAATTCGTCGCAAAGGGTGAGGTTTGAGGTTTGTCGCTGTTGCATTTTGGCGTTACGATTCCCCCGCGCGTCTGACGGGAGCCTGCGATGCACACAACCCCGAACTTCTGGCAATTTCTTGATAGGCTGGTCGCTTCCAGCGCGCTGGTCATCGACCGGCCTAAGGGGTCGGCGCACCCACACTACCCCGAAGTGATCTACCCGCTGGACTACGGCTACCTGGAAGGGACTACCTCGGCGGACGGCGGCGGGATCGACGTTTGGGTCGGATCGTCGGGGCGCGGCAGGCTCAATGCGATCCTCTGCACGGTGGATTTGCTCAAGCGCGATGCGGAGATCAAGCTGCTGCTGGGCTGCACCGAAGATGAGATTCAGGCCATCGTGCGCCTTTCGAGCGGGGAGCATATGCGCTGCCTGGTGATCCGAAGGGAGGCGATGGGCTAGCGCCTTCGATCCTCGCAGCGCACAAAAAGAGCAAAACAATACCCCCAGGCGTAACCATTGACGGAGGAGGTCAAACCACGATGATCGGCCAGAGGTGGGCATCCGAAATCTGTGAAATCACGGACGAGAAGACCGGGCGCAAGGTCAGGCAACTGACCGCCGTCGGCAACAACGTCCACCTGTACTTCACCGAGAACTCGTTCGACGCGCACAGGCCAGAGATCATCTTCCGCTCCGACCGCGCCTCCGGCGAAAGCAAAGCGCCGCACGAAGACCCGCACTTCAACCTCTTTCGCATGGACCTGAACACTGGCGAGATTGCCCAACTCACGGACGAGGCGGAGTCGGTGCATGGCGTGACCAAGACCAGTGACAGCCGCCTGATCGTGTACATCACCGGGAACAAGATCAAAATGCTCAACGCCGAAACGGGCGCCATCACGACCGTGTACGAGGAGACCAGGGACTACAGCGTGGGCGCGCCGTCCATCGCGCACAACCGGCGCTACATCGCCTTCGCGCGCAATGAGAAGGTCAACGTCCCGCGCGGGCCGAACTACACCGGCTTCAAAGAGAGCTTCTACGCCATCAAAGACGGGCGCATCGCTCTTGCCTACCTGGACGGTTCCGGCTGGCTCGACGTGTTCAAGGACACGCACTGGCTGGGGCACTTCCAGTTCTGCCCGGACGACAGCACGCTCGCCACCTTCTGCCATGAAGGGCCATGGAACCTGGTGACGCAGCGCATCTGGATACTGGACTTTGTATCGCGCGAGGCGAAGCCCTGCTTCCGCCAGGAGGAACACGACTCCATCGGCCACGAGTTTTGGACGCAAGACGGCTACATCTTCTTCGACAATCGCGGCCCCGGCCACGACGGCACCATCACCTCCAGCCGCACGCAGGCGGTCGCCACCGAGGTCGCCGTCAAAGCGAGCGCGATGATCCCCTTTGTCGGGCTGGCGGACCGGGCGGGCAGGCTGGTCAAGCGCATCGACATGCCCTTTTACTGCAACCACTACCACGCCAACCCGGATAACACCGTGCTGGTCGGCGACGACGTGGACGACCTGGTGCTGATCGACATCAACGGCGAAACGGCGACACTGGAGGCGCTGTGCACCCACAAGACCTCGTGGCACACACAGGAGAGCCATTGCCATCCCACGTGGAGTTGGGACGGGCGGCGCATCCTCTACGCCTCGGATTACGGGGGGAAGGTAAACCTGTATCTCGTCGAGCCGTAGCATACCAAAAGCTCCCTGGGAGCTTGAAGCTCCCAGGGAGCTACGCCACCGGCGGTTCGCCCCGACTGATCGGTGTGATCCTTCTTACTTTGCGTTTACAGCGGCGTACACGTCCAACATCCCGTGGCCGAACAACTGCCGGTCGCCCAGACTTTGCGCCGTGCGCTTGAGGATGGACTCAACCTGGTTCGGGTTCAGGCGGGGGTTCTTGCTGAGGACCAACCCCGCCGCGCCCGCCACGTGCGGCGAGGCCATGCTCGTGCCGCCGGCCCAGGCGTAACCCGTCGGACAGCTCGCCGTCGCGCCACAGGCAGGATTGACGGCGGCGTAAGCGCTGTAGACGAGGTAGAAAGCGCCGGGAAACGGCCAGGGTGTGCCGTCCGGGCCGGTGTCGCCGCCGGGGGCCGCCAACGTGACCGGCGCGCCGTAGTTGCTGTAGTACGCGAGCACGTCGTATGCGCCGTCCTGCGGATAGGCTGCGTCGGGCCGGATGCCGGTCCCGCCGACGTTGATGATGCCGGGCAGTTCGCCGGGGATGTGCGCAATCGCGCCGTTGAGGCTGACGGCGCTGTTGCCCGCCGAAGCCACGATGGTCACGCCGGCGTTCCTGACATAGTTGGCGACGCGGTTCCACGCCGTCCATACCGCCGAGCCATCCGCGTGCCCGTCGGAGAAGAAGATGTACCCGCCGAGGCTCATGTTGATGACATCGTAGCCGCGCGCCGCGGTGTCCAGCATGGCCGCCCAGATCGCTTCGTCCGTGGCGAGAACGTCGCCATCGATCAGCTCGAACACGTTATAGCCTGCAATGCCCAGGTTCGGCCCGACGCCGACGGCGCGCCCGCCGCCGAACGCCGCCGCAATGGTGCCGGCCACGTGCGTGCCATGCCAGTGCAGGGTGGGGTATGGGTTGCAGGCGCTATAGGCTGCATAGCAGGCGACAAAGATCACGTTAGGGGCCAGGTCAGGGTGGTTCCAGGCGACGCCGGTGTCGATCACCGACACGACCACGTCATGCGTGCCGCTGGTCACGCCCCAGGCGGCGTCCGCGCGCACGCGGCGGATGTCCCACTGATAGGCATAGTACCCGGTGTCGGCGCTGGTGGGGCTATCCACTTCGATGGTGTCAGACACCAGCAGCGACGGCAGCGTGAACGCGCCAGCCGGGCCGGCGACCTGGACGCCGCGCGCGCCCTTCACCGCGTTGAGAAAGTTCGGGTTGCTGGAGACCGCGATCCCGACGCCGACTTCGGGGAGTGTCCTGACCAACTGGCCGCCTGCGGCGGCGACTAGGTCAGCGGCGTTGGATGGGATGCCGTTGCCGTTGAAGACCACAACGTAACGCCCGGAAAGGCTCTGCGCAGAAGCAACCGGGCTTCCGAGAGTCACGAGCAGGATGGCGATAAGCGCGAACAGACTCGCAAAGCGTTTCATGATCCCCCTTCTCCTTGCAAAGTGTTGTTATATGCGGGTGTAGCTGATTGAAACGTGAACGTTTTTTGCGGGGCGCGCGCCCTTTTCTCTTGAATACCCCCTCCTTTCGCTCCGAGAGGCGACACTCCACTGGCTGCAAAAGCCGGAGGCGGGGCTGCTTTTGGGCTTTGAGGGTCGCCTGAGTCTTTCTAGCTACCGGACATCGGACAGTGGTTCTATGGTTTTTGCTCGTCGGTCTTGGTTTTACCTCACCCCGGCTGCGCCGGACTATAGCCCCTGTCCCCCTCTCCATTGCATGGAGAGGGAGACTGCCCGAAGGGCGAGGGGGCGAGGTAAGAGAATACAAGAGCCTTTTTCTCGAACATGCGTTCAGTGTCCGGTAGCCAGGCTTGGGTGGGGGGTGCAAAGCTTTTCCTCTCATCAGTAAGATGGTCGGCATGTTGCCAGTTAAAGGAAACGGAGCTATCGCCAGCCGCGCCTCAGGAAGAGGCCATCTGGCAGCGCCTGGGCGTGAAACACCACATTGCCGGCTGCTTTCAAGTCAGGTGTACCTGGGGAAAGCCCAGGGAACATCAGCAGTCATTGGCCGTCTGGTGGCGTAACCCTGAAAGGAGGGATCGCTATGGCGACTTTTCTCATGTTTGGCAAGTATTCGCCGGACGCCCTGAAGGAAATCAGCGCCGAACGCACCGACAAAGCCGTTGCGCTGATCAAGAAACACGGGGGAGCGCTCAAGTCTGGGTATGTTCTGCTCGGAGAGACAGACCTGGTTCTCATCGTGGACTTCCCAGACATCGAGCGCGCAATGAAGGCCTCCATCGCCTTGGCCAAACTGCTGGGGGTCTCCTTCAGCACCGCGCCGGCGGTGAGCGTCGAAGACTTCGACAAAATGATGGCAGTGGGTTAGGCGGCCTCAGCCCTTGAGCGATACTTCTGCGTTGACGACGCAGAAGGCATGGCGACGTGCCATTGCCGCGTCCAGCGGAAGAGGTCGCGATGCCAGCGAAGCAACGTTTCAGGCTGGATGATGAGTCGCGCGTCTTTCCAGGGGAAAGCGACGAACCGGGGGCGTCAGCCAGGCACGATCCCACCCAGGCGCTTGGGACGTTGGATTTGTCGCTGGAGGACGAGGCGGTTGCTGGCGCAGCATCCTGTTTTCAACGAGCAGGTCCGCCTTGCTGCGCGGCAGGTCTTTGATTGTGCCGACGACCGAGGATCGATTACACGCTTGACCGAGGCGCGCAGTTTGTTGAGGAGCATCGTTTTGCAGTAAGGAGAGTGTCGGCAAAGGCGCAACCTTTCCGGTGTGAGCGAGAAGGTCGCGATTCCACTGCGGCGCTAGCGACGCGCAGGGACGAGGCGGATGGGGTTTTCGGCCACAACAGCCAATACCGAGGAGGTTACTGCACCGTGAACACTGTTGATGCCACCACGCAACAGGACAAGACGCTTGACAGGCTGTGGCTCAGGGCCGTCCGGGACATGCTGCGCTTTCGTGAAGTCAGCATCGCTGTTGCCTTTCTAGTCCTATGCCTGTTCTTTTGGTGGCAAAAGCAAGACGTCTTCCTCAGGCCGGCCAACCTGGCCGTCATCATGCGTTTCGTCGCCACTTTTGGCCTGCTGGCCATCGGCGAACTACTGGTGATTATCACCGGCGGCATTGACCTCTCTGTGGGTTCGATGACGGCGCTGACCGGGGTGCTGGTAGCCACCCTGATGATGAAAGGCGTTGGCCCCCTCGCGCCGATGGACATTGTCCCCTCCATCGCCCTGGTGCTGGGCTTGGCGGCGCTGGTGGGCCTGTGGCACGGGTTCTGCGTCACCAGGCTACACATTCCGCCGTTCATCATCACTCTGGGCACGTGGCTGATCGCCCGAGGCCTGGCCGCGTTCATCACCCGGGGCTATCCTATCGTTTTCCCATCCAATTTTCCCTTCCTGGCGTTGGGACAGGGGGAAATCGTTCTGGGAGGGGAGGGCGGTTTACAACTACCCAACATGTTTATCCTCCTGGTCCTGGCGGCGCTGCTGGCCGCGTTCACCCTCGACGCCACCACGCTTGGACGCCATATTTACGCCGTTGGCGGCAATATCGAAGCCGCGCGTGTTTCCGGGATCAACGTGAACCGCACACGCTTGTTCTGCTATGTCAGCAGCGGCGTGATGGCAGGGCTGGTCGGCATCGTGTTGGCTTCACGGCTGGGTCAGGGAACGCCAACCGTGGGCGCTGCCTACGAATTATGGGCGATTGCCGCCACCGTCATCGGCGGCACGAGTCTCTTTGGCGGCGAAGGAACCGTGTTAGGCGTGATCCTGGGCGCCAGCATCATGGGAGTCATGATCAACGGCATGGTGCTGGTCAACCTGTCCTCTTACCTGCAAGAGGTCGTGCTGGGCATCGTCCTGGTGGTTGCCGTCACCTACGACATGTGGCGGCGGCATCGACGCACCTAAGAGCCTATCCGAATAACGTTGGACAAGGGGCTTAAGCCCCTTGTCCAGGTCGTTTGAGACGGTTTTTCGGATAGGTTCTAAGTGAGGAATGTGACTCATGGCTGATGAAGTCCCCATCGTCCACATGCGGAATATCAAAAAGAGCTTCGGCGCAGTTCGGGCGTTGCAGGGGGTAGACCTGGCGCTGGCTCACGGCGAAGTCCTGGGCCTGGTCGGCGACAACGCCGCCGGCAAATCCACCCTGATGAAAGTCCTCAGTGGCGCTTACATCCCCGACGAAGGGGAAATCCTCCTCGATGGGCGTCAGGTGCACATCACCAGTCCTGAGGACTCGCGCCGGCTGGGCATCGAGATGGTCTACCAGGACTTTGCGCTGGCAAACAACCTGGACGTGGCAGCGAATGTTTTCCTGGGACGTGAGAAGGTGCGTTGGCAAGTGGGGCCTCTTCGGGTTATGGACAAGCGGACTATGGAAGCCGAAGCCCGCCGCTTGATAGACCGTCTCAAGATTGACATCGACTCGGTGCGCCTCAAGGTGGAATACCTTTCAGGTGGTCAGCGCCAGGCGGTAGCCATCGGTCGAGTGACAGCCTTTAACGCCAAGATTATCATTATGGACGAGCCAACGGCGGCCCTGAGTGTGGCTGCCATCGACAAAGTGCTGGACCTGGTCCGGGAACTCAAGTCTCAGGGGTGTTCTATTATCATTGTAAGCCACCGCCTGGAGGATATCTACCGAGTGAGTGACCGGGTGGTAGTGCTGCGCCAGGGGCGCAAAGTAGCCGACCGCCCGGTCAGCGGAGACATTCACGAGTTTCGTGAGCAGATCGTGGCATACATGGTTGGCGCCAGGGAAGACTTCGCAGCGGGTGTGCCACGATATTGAGGAAAGGAGGCGATGCGCAGGCGGCCTAAATAGGTGATCTGGATCGGACGTCCGTTTGAGCTTCATTGAGGCATCCATCGAACTCAAGTACACGACAGGAAGAAGAGGGAGGTTCACATGAAGCAGCTCAGCTTACTCTTGTGCGCTGTCATGCTTTTCGTCCTGGCGGTTCCTGCTACCGGGGATGCCGTAGTCGCTCAGGAAGGCTTCACGGTAGTGGTGATCGGCAAGTCGGTGCACCCGTACTGGAGCAACGTGGAGAAGGGGGTGCGCGCGGCAGCCGAGGCGCTGGGGCTGAGTGAAGATCAGGCCATCTTCTGGGTGCCGCCGCAGGAGGATGTGGCGGCGCAGATCCAGACGATGGAGACGTACATCGCGCAGGGGGTGACCGGGATCGCCATCGCGCCGTCGGACCCGAATGCGCTTGAGCCAGTGATGCAGAAGGCGGCGGAGGCGGGCATCATCGTCACCACGCTGGACACGCCCCCGGTGGAGGACTCGGTGTCGCTGGTGTACATCGGCACCGACAACTACTCCGCCGGGCACACGGCGGGGGAGACGATGGCCGCGTTGCTGCCGGAGGGCGGCACGGTGGGCATCGGGCGCGGTTCGGACACGGCGCTCAACGCCTTGCAGCGCACCGACGGCTTCCTGGATGCCATCGCGGGCACGGGCATCGAGGCGTTGGAGCCGGTCAACGACCGGGAGGACGCGGTGCGCGCGCTGGAGTTGGCCAACTCGGTGCTGTCCGCCAACCCCGACCTGGCGGGCGCGTTTGGGGTGTACGCCTACAACGGGCCAGCGTGGGCGACCGCCATCAAGGAAGCAGGGCGTGTGGGGCAGACCCGCCTCGTCTGCTTCGACGCCACCACCGACATCATCAATGGCATCATGGAAGGTGTCATCGATGCCACGGTGGCGCAGCGCGAGTTCGACATGGGCTACAAGTCGGTGGAGTTGATCTACCGCATCGCCACCGAGGGTGAAGAGGCCGCCATGGAAGCCATGGGGGTGGTGGACGGCGTCATCGACACCGGCGTGGATGTCATCACCGCCGCCACGCTCATCGACTACGAGGCCAGCCTCGACGCCAAGGGCATCCCCCACGAGTGGACCACCGAGGGCTGGTCGCCACCTCAATAGGTCTGCTACGCTACAGGGGTGGTACCGGTTAAGCCGGTCCCACCCCTCCCAGTTCACCCACTGTGCCGGCGTCGCCCCAGCAGGACAATGGCTATGGGGGGAGAAATGACATCCGACTTGAGAGGCCATTTGAGAAGTCCGGCCATGGAAGTTTATTCAGGTTCCGCCGACTAAAGTCGGCGGCTCATCGCCGGAAAGCCACGGCACGGTGGGGAATTCACCCCCGGCTGAATCCGGGGGAACCCTTTTCAAACGGCCTCTGAATGAGTGAGGAAGTCGGGCAGTACGGGCGTGCGTCTCCGCTTCTATTAGCCCCTTGTCCGATTGGCCAGGCTCTCCGTGACTCACCTGCCCAAGCGGATCATAGCCGCGCCTCATCTTCATCCAAGCTGGTCGATGTACTGGTGAATCTCGCGCTGGTGGATCCGGACGTACTCGTCGCGGATGATCTGCGCCAGCTCCTCTTCGGTGAGGCGCGTGCTCAGGATGTCCAGCGCATCTTCAGGCGAGTGCCCGTAGGCCAGCTTCTTCTTGCCGTTCTTCAGGCTGAAGAGATACATATAATGCGGGTTGCTGAAGCTGCTCATGGTGCCTCTCCAAAACAGGTAGGTGCACAGCACCGCACGAAGCGCGTGTGCCCTCGCAGCTTCCGGGAAGCTACGGTTACGCCTTCACCAGCGAGTCGACGAACACGCCGCTCTTTTTGCGCGCGGCTTCGTCGAGACCCTTGTTGATCTCGGCGTCGTACCTGCCAGCGAGCAATTCGCGGTAGAACTGGTAATCAATGCCCCGGACCTTCTCGTCGTCGGGGAAGCGGTGGTAGTTCTCCTTCGTCATCAGGCTCTTCCCCTCGGCGATCAACTGGTAGCCCAACGCCGACCCCGGATAGGGCGCGTAGTACGCGATGGACGGCAGCACCCGCTTCATCGACTTGAGCATCCGCATGGTCTTGAAGGCGTCTTCGGGCGTCTCGCCGGGGATGCCGAGCATGATGTTGGCCCAGAACCGGGGCGCTTCGCGGCCCTGCGCCTCCAGCGCGTCGCCGATGCGGTCCAGCAGCGCGATGGCGAAGTAGTTGTCCTCTTCGGTGCATTCCTTGTTGAGTAGACGCAGCACGCGGTCGCTGCCGGACTCGAAGCCGATGGAGACCGTCGTCCAGTTCGTCTCCTTAACAAGCGCCTCGAACAGGTCCGGCCACTGGCGCACGGTGTCGGAACGCGCGGCGGCCCAGTACGGCCAGGCTTTGTTGGCCTTGCGCGGGTACTTCTCGATCCACTCGCGCAGCCACGACGGGTGTTGGAAGAACATCGAGTCGTGGATCACGACCGAGCCAATCGGCCCATAGGCCTTGTCCAGATAGTTGAGTTCGTCGATCACCATGTCAACGGGCCGGCGACCCATGTTGGGGATGTACGAGGATTCGTTGCAGAACACGCACTGCCAGGGGCAGACGCGGCTGGTCAGGATCGTGGCGACCGGCCCCGGCCCCCAGCCGCACTCCGGCTCCAGCGGCCAGGGGAACTTGCGCGCCAGCCGCCGGTGCGGCCTGGGCCACAGCGTGCGGTCGATCATGGGCCAGTCGCCCATCGACTTCGCGCCCTGCCCGATGATAAGCCGGTCAGGGAAGGCGTGCGGGTCGCTGGCGAGTTCGACGATGGTATTCTCGCCCGGCCCCTGGCAAACTTTGTCGAACGCATCCACCGCCAGCATCTCGTCCGGCGCGACGGTGGCGTGCATCCCGCCGGTGATGACAATCCCGCCGGGGTTGGCTTCTTTGAACAGCGTGGCCGATTTGTACGCGACCGGGTACGTATAGCTGCGCACGTTCATGATGAGCATATCGTAGCCGCGCAGCGCCTTCTGAAGCGGTTCCCACGCGGTGAAGGCGCGGGTCGAGAGCAGATCGGTCGTGACGCCGTTCTGGTGCAGGATGGTCCGCAGCAGACCCAGTCCGTGATCCTGCCACTGTTCATGCGGCCCGTGCGGATGCACCAAGTCGCCCAAATCGCCCAAATCGAGCCAGAGCCGGGGAGACTGTTCTGTCTTCTTTCGCGCCCAAAATCTGAACACGTGATCTCCCTCCGGTTGCAGTGGATCGTCTATCGGCCCTTCAACCCAAGCAGCCAGGCGGTTCTTGTTACCGTTTCAGACAGGGGGCTTAAGCCCCCTGTCTGGGCTTTTCAGATGGGATTGAACGGACAATGAAGTGATTCAAGCTTTTGAGCCAACGACCCCGGTGCGTGTGGTGCCTGTCGTGTTTGCGGGCGACCTCACCCCCCGTCCCCCTCTCCGCTTGCGGAGAGGGGGTGTCGAGCCGCAGG
>DAOTXU010000218.1:0-1879 GCA_034435135.1 Anaerolineae bacterium
GGCGCAGCCGGGGTGAGGTAAAACCAAGACCGACGAGCACAAACCATAGAACAACTGTCCGATGTCCGGTAGCTAGAAGAGCGGTTGTTCGGATCGGTTTACAAGAAGGTAGCAAGGGACGGGACAATGAACACCACATCATCAGGAGAACTTCGGATTGCTGTCCTGGGCGCGGGGCACGGCGGTCGGGCTATGGCCGCCGACCTTGCCGCGCGCGGCTATCACGTGAACCTTTACAACCGCACCCTGGAGCATATTGAGGCCATCAAGGCGCGTGGAGGCATCGAGCTACAACTCGAACAGGATGAGCAGGTCTTTGGCGCGCTGCAAGTCGTCAGCAATCAAGTCGAGGCGGCGCTGGAGGGTGTTAAGCTCGTCATGGTCGTCGTCCCGGCCTGCGCCCATGCAGACATCGCCTCCGCGTGCGCGCCGTTTCTGCAAGACGGGCACATCGTCGTGTTGAACCCAGGCCGGACCGGCGGCGCGCTGGAGTTCCGGCGGGTCCTGAACGAAGCCGGTTGCACGGCGGATGTGATTATCGCTGAAACCGAGACGTTGCTTTTTGCCAGCCGGGCGATGGGGCCAGCCGAGGCGCGCATCTTCCGCCGCAAGAACTCGGTCCCGCTGGCCGCCCTGCCCGCCACGCGCACACTCGAAGTGTTGGATATCCTAAACGAGGTTTACCCGCAGTTCGTTGCTGCGCCCAACGTGCTGCACACCAGCCTGAACAACATGGGCGCGGTCTTCCACCCGGTGTTGACGCTGCTGAACGCGGGGTGGATCGAGCGCACGCTGGGTAAATTCCAGTTCTACATGGACGGGGTGACGACTTCGACGGCGCGCGTGTTGGAGGTTATCGACCGCGAGCGCGTGACCGTCGCGGCGGCGCTCGGCGTCCGTGCGCAGACGGCGCTGGAATGGCTGGCGACCGCGTACTCCGCGACCGGGAATAACCTCGACGAGGCGATGCATGACAACCCCGGCTACCAGGGCATCCACGCGCCGCGCTCGCTGAAGCATCGTTACATCTTCGAGGATGTGCCCTTTAGCCTGGTGCCCATCGCCGAACTCGGCAAGCGCTTTGGCGTGGGCGTGGCGGCGATTGATTCCATGATCCAGTTGGCGTGCATCATTCACGGCACGGACTACTACCATCGCGGGCGCACGCTGGAACGCATGGGCCTGACCGGGCTGCGTGTGAGCGAGATCACCAACCTGGTGATGCATGGACAGGCAGAGAAAGTTGGATAAGTGTGAGGGGGCGTATCATGAAAGTATTGGCTGCTTGCGTGGGCGATTGCGTCCACGTCGCCGGCGCGACGCGCTTCTTGCGCGCCGCCGAAGACCTGGGCCACGAAACGCACTTTACCGGCCCGGCTACTGACCTGGAGACGTTGATCGACGCTGCCGTCGCGTTTGATCCCGACCTGATCGGCGTCAGCTACCGCCTGACGCCGGAAAACCTGCGCCCGCTGTTGCGCGAACTGCGGGATATGCTCGCGGCGGCAGGTCTGCGGGATAAGCGTCTGGCTTTCGCCGGGACGCCGCCGGCGGTCATGGTGGCGCGCGAATTCGACGATCTCTTTGAGGTGTATTTCGAGGGCGGCGAGTCCGTCGCCGAGGTGCGGCGCTACCTCCAGCGCGAGGGCGGTCGGGATGACGCGCCGGAGGCGTACCCGCAGAACGTGGTGGACCGCATCCGTTGGAAAGCGCCCGTCCCCTTGCTGCGGCACCACTACGGCGAGCCGGCCCGGACCATCGAGCCGACCGTGCGCGGCGTCGCCCGCATCGCCGAGAGCCGCGCCCTGGACGTGATCTCGCTCGGCGCGGACCAGGACGCGCAGGAGGCTTTCTTTCAGCCGGCGCTTCAAGACCCGAA
>DAOTXU010000219.1:0-2518 GCA_034435135.1 Anaerolineae bacterium
GGGCAAGCCATGGCTTGCCCCTACTGGCTCAAAAAACAGGTTGTTCCACCGCGCCGAGCCTGCCCATCACCCTGCGCAGCGCGTCCACCGCGTACCGCATCCCCTCCGGGCCGGTGAAGCCGCCGCTGTGCCCGGCGAGCGCCAGGTGCGGCTCCAACGCCAGGAAGCCCTGATAGCCGCGCGCCATCAGCGCCTCGATCAGTTCGGGCACCTGGCCGTCGCCTTCGCCGGCGGCCTTGACCGAGCCATCGGCGAGCAGCGCGTCCTTGACGTGAATGTACGCCACCTCGTCGGCCTGGAGCGCCCACCCGTTCGTCATCGGTTGGGCGACGCCCACCTGGATGTAGTTGGCCGGGTCCCAGACCGCGCGCAGGTGCGGGCTGTTCACCCCGCTGACGAGCCGGTGGCAGCGCGCCGGCGTGTCGCCGACGATGGCCTTCTCGTTCTCGTGGAGCAGGTAAAAGCCCGCGCGCGCGGCCATCTCGGTCAGCTTCGCCAGCCGCGCGGTCGCCTCTTCCACGTAGTGGTCATAATGAGCGTTCGTGCTGGTGTCGGGTGGATAAAAAGAGAAGATGCGGATGCGCCGCGTATCCAGCGCCTCGCCGACCCGGAACAGGCGCTCCAACACCCTCATCTCGTTCTCGATGGGGTCCAGGATGGGCGATTTCCCGATGGGGCTGCCGATGCACGCGACCTTCATCTCATGTTCGGTCAGCATACGCCTGGCGGCGGCAACCTGGTCGTCGTCCAGGTTCTTGATGTTGACGCCCCACGCGGAGCGAAAGTCGATGTAGCCCACGTTAAGCTCGCGGAGCAGGGCTAACTGCGCGGCGAAGTCCTCGGCGATCTCGTCGGCGAACGCGCTAAGGGTGAAGATTGCGGAGGTCATCGTCTTATCCTCTCAAGAAGGTATTGGTTCACCTTATAGCCCCCGCGACTAAAGTCGCGGGCGAATTCGCAATCCTGGCAACTCTATTTTGCGATTAACCGCCGACTAGAGTCGGCGGGTTGCGAAAAACGCAACACAACGCTATATGGAGGGGGCGTGGTGCACAGATACCTCACAGCCCCTCAAACTGTGGCAGCCAGTGCGCCTGCGCCTTGAGCATCTCGCTCACCATCGCGTGAATCTGCGGCAGGGTGCACACGGCGGCGGTCAGCGGGTCCATCATCACCGCGTGGTACACCGCGTCGGTGTCGCCCGACAGCGACGCCTCGACGATCAACTCCTGCACGTTGATGCAGGCGCGGTTGAGCGCGGCCAGTTGCGGCGGCAGCGCGCCGACCGGCGTCGGCTGGACGCCGTTGCGGTCCACGAAGCAGGGCACTTCCACACAGCAGCCCTGCGGCAGGTTGTCGATCAGGCCCCAGTTCGGCACGTTGCCGTTGATCCGGGCAGGCCGGTCGGTCTCCATCGCCTCGATGATGAACGAGCCGTACTCGTGCGTGCGCTCGCTGTGGAGCGCTGCGCCTGCGGAGCGCAGTTGCTCAAAGTCCTGCTGGAACTGCTCCCAGCGGTCGATGCAGTGGCGCAGGTAGCCACCCGTGCGCCCGAAGTCAAACCAGGCGTCGTGCGGGTTCTTGAAGCGCGGCGCGAGTTCCTCGTTGACCATCTGCGCGGTCTTGCGGAAGTAGGGCGCGTACTCGCTGGCGTGGCCGCTCGACTCGGTGACGAAGTAGCCGAAGTACTTCATCATGTCCACACGCACCGGCTCGGCGTTGTAGACTTCTTCGCGCTCGATGGCCTGCCAGAGCAGCGGATACAGGTTCTCGTCGCCCCGGCGGAACTCAAGGAAGAACGCCTGGTGGTTGATCCCCGCGCAGAGGAAGGACACCTCTTCGTAGGGCACGCCGATCCACGAGGCGAGCATTTCGCTGGTGCCCTGCACGCTGTGGCACAGGCCCACGTGGGGCCGGCCCGAACCCGCGTCCACCGCCCAGCAATTCGCCGCCATCGGGTTGACGTAGTTGAGCAGCAGCGCGTCGGGCTTCGCCAGTTCGTCCATGTCGTCGCACAGGTCGAGCAACACCGGGATGGTGCGCAGCGCGCGGAACACGCCGCCCGGCCCCAACGTGTCGCCGACGCACTGCTCCACGCCGTAGCGCTGCGGGATTTCGATGTCGAGCTGATAAGCCTCCAGCCCGCCCTGCTGAAAAGTGGTGATGACATAATCGGCGTCCTTCACCGCCGCGCGCCGGTCGGTCGTAGCCTCGACGCGCGCCTTCAGGCCGCGCCGGTCCACGAGCATCTGCACCAGCTCGCGCGACATTTCCAGCCGCCTGGGGTCGATGTCCATCAGGCTGAGGGTGCTCTCTTGCAGCGCCGGCGTGAGCAGGATGTCGTTGCACAGGTTGCGCGTGAAGACCAGGCTTCCTGAGCCGATAAATGCGATCTTAGGCATGGTCAGTGGGTCCTTTCTTTATGGTGATGAACTGATTCAAACTTACGCCAACCGGTGGCCGTGCTAAGGCCTTTCTCTACCTCACCCCCGTCTCGCCTTCGGCTCGACACCCCCTC
>DAOTXU010000220.1:0-10974 GCA_034435135.1 Anaerolineae bacterium
GACGAGCAGAAGATGTTCACCTGGCAGCTTGCGCGCTTTGCCCGCGACGAGGTGCGCGAGATTGCGCACGAGGGCGACGAGGCGGGCTGTATCCCGCCGGGAGTTATCGCCACCGCGTGGGAGTTTGGCCTGCTGCCGGCGCAAATCCCCGCCGAGTACGGCGGCTTCGGCGACGCGCGCTCGACGCTCACGGGCGTGCTCGCTTATGAAGAGCTTGCCTGGGGCGATCTCGCCGTGGCGCTGCACGCGCTCACGCCGGCGCTGGTCGCCATCCCGGTGCTGGAGTGCGGCTCCGCGGCGCAGAAAGCCGCCATGTTGCCTATCTTCTGCGAAGAGAGCTTCCCCAAAGTCACCGCCGCGCTGGTCGAGCCGACGCCATTCTTCGACCCGAACGATCTGAAGACGACCGCCGCGCAGGAGAACGGGAGCTACGTCCTGAACGGGGTTAAGGCTTATGTCCCGCTCGCCGCCGACGCGGAACGGCTCCTCGTTTACGCGAACGAGGGCGGACAGACCCAGGGCTTCTTCGCGCCGCGCGGCGCTGAGGGATTGACCGTTGGTGAGCGCGAGAAGCTGATGGGTGTCAAGGCGCTGCCCACTTACTCCCTCGCGCTAGAGAACGTGCGTATACCTGCTGAGGACCGGCTCGGCGGCGAGGCCGGCGCGGACTTCCACCGGCTGATGAGCCTCAGCAACCTGGCGCTGGCGAGCCTGGCGGTGGGCCTGGCGCGCAGCGCGGCGGAGTACGCGCGCGATTACGCCAGGGAGCGCGTCCAATTCGGCGAGCCGATTGCGCACCGGCAGGCCATCGCTTTCATGCTCGCCGAGATGTTCATCGAGATCGACGCGGCGCGGCTGATGATCTGGGAGGCGGCGTGGAAGATGGACCGGGGCGAGGACGCGACCAAAGAATGCGCCCTGGCGCGGATGTACGCGGACCAGATGACGCTTAAGGTCGCCGACGGCGCGGTGCAAACGCTTGGCGGCTACGGGTTCATCCGCGAGTACCCGGTCGAGCGGTGGCTGCGCAACGCGCGCGGCTTCGCCATGTTTGACGGGCTGGCGATGGTGTAGGGGCACCCCACAAAGGCAACAGGAGTGGCGTAATGATTAGCTTTGAAATCCCCGAACGGCTGCGGCGCGAGAATGCGCAGACCGCGATGATCGCCGAGCACCAGATGCGCCCCATCGCGCGCCACCACGACGAAAACGAACACGAGCGCCCGACCGCGTTCAACGAGTTCATGTGGCAGGTGCAGGCGATGCAGGAGCAGATGCGCGCGCAGCGCCGCGCCCAGCGCGCGGCGGAGGGTGCGCCCCGACCGGAGGGGCCGTTCATTGCCAACCTGCGGCGGCTGTTCATGTTCGAGATTCTGTCATGGGGCGACGCCGGGCTGCTGCTCACCATCCCGCAGCCAGGGCTGGGCGGCGCGGCCATCGAGGCGGTGGGCACCCCCGAACAGAAAGAGCGCTTCCTCAACCACTTCTATGAGGGCGATATGAAGTGGGGCGCGATGGCGATCACCGAGCCGGGGGCCGGCTCCGACACCGCCGCCATTCAGACCACCGCGACGCTCGACTCCGAAACGAACGAATGGGTGCTCAACGGCGAGAAGATTTTCATCACCGCCGGCAAAATGGCCGGCGAGACGCCGGGCAGTTTTGTGGTCGTGTGGGCGACGGTGGATAAGTCGGCGGGGCGCGCGGGCATCAAGTCGTTCATCGTCCCGGCGAATACGCCCGGCTTCAAAGTGACCAAGCTGGAGGACAAGCTCGGCATCCGCGCCTCCGACACTGCCGCGCTCGTGTTCGAGGGTTGCCGCGTCCCTTACGAGAACATCCTCGGCAGCGCGGAGGTGGTGGACCGCGCCAGCACCGAGGGGTTCAAAGGCGCGATGGCGACGTTCGACGCCTCGCGCCCGCTGGTGGCCGGCGGCGCGCTGGGGATCGCGCGCGCGGCGATGGAGTTCGTCAAAGAAAAGCTGGACGAGGCCGGAATGCCGATCCGTTACGGGCTGCCGCGCCACAAGCTGGCCGCCGTCGAGCGCGACTTCATGGAGATGGAAGCGCAGCACAAGGCCGCCTGGCTGCTGACGCTGCGTGCCGTGTGGATGCTCGATAACAAGCAACCCAACACGCTGGAGGCGGCCATGTGCAAGGCGAAGGCGGGCATGGCGGTCACGTACATCACGCAGAAGGCGGTCGAAATCCTGGGGCCGATGGGCTACAGCCGCGAGTGGCTGGTCGAGAAGTGGATGCGCGACGCGAAGATCAACGACATTTACGAGGGCACGCGGCAGATCAACCTGCTGATTGTCGCACGGCGCATCTTCGGGTACAGTAGCCGTGAATTGAAGTGATGGGCCTGGAGAGAAGCGATGGCTGAGTACATGCTCCACGACCGGATCGTAGTGTCTCCCGATGTATGTCACGGCAAGCCCCGGATTCGCGGCACGCGCATTATGGTCTACCAGATACTCGATCTGCTGGCCGGCGGCGTGTCCCCTGCCAACATTATTCAAGACTACTTCGCCGACCTGTCCCAGGACGACATCCTGGCTTGCGTTGCCTACGCGAGTCGGTTGGTGCAGAACGAGGATATCGTGATAACGCCCTGTTGATTTTGTGCGACCGTTTTCGCGTTCGACGCTCCACAAAGGAAAGCTGACTCCATGACCTACCACATCCAGCGCGCCGCCGTCATCGGCGCGGGGACGATGGGCGCGGGCATCGCGGCGCACCTGGCGAACGTCGGCATCCCGGCGTACCTGCTCGACATCGCGCCGCGCGAACTGACCGACGCGGAGAAGGCGAAGGGCCTGACACTCAGCGACCCCGCCGTGCGCAACCGGATCGTCAACGAGGGCATGGAGCGGCTCAAGAAGAGCCGCCCCGCCGCGCTCTACCTGCCGGAGTTCATCGAGCGTATCACGCCCGGCAACCTCGAAGATAACTTCGAGTGGGTTGGCGAGGCCGATTGGATCATCGAGGCCGTGGTCGAGAACCTGGCGATCAAGCAAGACCTGATGGCGTGGGTTGAGGCAGTCCGTAAGCCGGGCAGCGTCGTCAGCACCAACACCTCCAGCCTGCCCATTTATCGCATCGCTGAGGGCCGCTCCGATGACTTCCGCGCGCATTTCCTCGGCACGCACTTCTTTAACCCGCCGCGCTACCTTAAGCTGTTGGAGATCATCCCCGCGCCCGACACCGACCCCGCGCTGGTCGAGTATATGATCTACTTCGGCGAAGATATGCTCGGCAAGGGAGTGGTGGTCTGCAAGGACACGCCGAACTTCATCGCCAACCGCTTCATCAGCTTCGACACCATGTACACGATCCAGCGCGCCATTGAGAATGGCTACACCGTCGAGGAGGTGGACAACCTCACCGGGCGCATTTTAGGCCGGCCTAAGAGCGGCACGCTCCGCCTGGCTGACCTGGTGGGGCTGGACGTGGCCGAGCGCGTGAACACGAATCTGTATGACGCGATCCCCGGCGACGAGGACCGCGAAATCTTGCGCGGCGAGGAGAAGACGCGCGCGGTCCTCAGCCGGATGCTGGCGGAGAACAAGCTCGGCGAGAAGACGGGCGAGGGCTTCTACAAGAAGATCAAGGCGGACGGCCAATCGGTCATCCTGGCGCTGGACTTCGTCACGTTCGCGTACCAACCCAGCGCGAAAGTCCGTTTCGACTCGGTGGGCGCGGTCCGTGACCTGCCGCTGCCCGCGCGCCTGCGCGCGCTGGTGGAGAGCGACGACCGCGCCGGGCGGTTCATCTGCGCCATCACCGACTTCGGCCTCGCCTACGCTGCGAAGCGCGTGCCTGAAATCGCCGACAGCCCCGCCGCGATTGACGACGCGGTGCGCTGGGGCTTCGCGCGCGAGTTCGGGCCGTTCGAGACGTGGGACGCGCTCGGCGTGCGCGAGACGGTCGCGCGCATGGAGCGCGAAGGGCTTAGGGTCGCGCCCTGGGTTAAAGCGATGATCGCCGACGGGAACACGACCTTTTACCGGCGCGACAAAGCCGGCAGGAAGCAGGTTTACGACCCTGCGACCAGCACCTATCTGCCGGTCCGTGAGCGCCCCGGCGTGCTCAGTATCGACGATCTGAAAGCGGCGCGCTGCGAGCTGGAGTCCAACCCCGACGCGAGCCTGATCGACATGGGCGACGGCGTGTTGCTGCTGGAGTTCCACAGCAAGCTGAACACGCTCACACCGGGCGTATTTGCCCTGTGGGAGGCGGCGCTCGCGCGCCTGCGCGGCGACCCCGCCTTCGTGGGCATGGTGATCGGCAACGAGGGCGAGGATTTCTGCACCGGCGCGAACCTGATGGTCGAAGGCGGCGTGGACATCGACGCGCTGGTGCGGCGGATGCAAAACCTGGCGATGTGCACGCGCTACAGCCCCAAGCCGGTGGTCGTCGCGCCGCATGGCCGGGTGCTCGGCGGCGGCGCGGAGATCGTGCTCGCCGGCGCGCGCGTAGTCGCGGCGGCGGAGACGTATATCGGGCTGGTGGAGGCGGGCGTCGGGCTGGTCCCGGCGGGGGGCGGCTGCAAGGAGATGGTCCGCCGCCTGGTCAGCCCCGCCGCGATGGTGGACGGCGTGGACGCGCTGCCGTTCCTGGCGAAAGTCTTCGAGACCATCGGGCTGGCGAAAGTCGCCGAGAGCGCGCACCAGGCGCGGCAGATGGGCTTCCTCGCCGCCTCTGACCGGATCGTCGTCAACAGCGATACGCGGCTTTATGAAGCCAAGCGCGCGGCGCTCGCGCTGGCACCCGGCTACTGCCCGCCGGGCCGCGGCAAGTTGATTTACGCCCTCGGCGAGCGGGGCATCGCGACGATGAACGCGATGGTCTACGGCATGGTGCAGGGCGGCTGGGCCAGCGAACATGACGCGCTGGTCGCGGATAAGCTGGCGCACGTGCTCTGCGGCGGACCGCTCAGCGCGCCGCAGTGGGTGGACGAGCAGTACATCCTCGATTTGGAACGCGAGGCGTTCCTGGCGCTGCTGACGGAACCGAAGACGCAGGAGCGCATCTTTTCGCTGTTGCAGACCGGTCGGCCCGTGCGCAATTAATCAGTTGAGATAAATCTGGGGTTCGGCGGATTGGACAGGCGCCCGCGCGCCGAGGTAGAGCGCACCGTCGGCATCCTCAAGCAAGATGCGTTGCAGTACCTCCATCCAGTCGTCTGCGCCGGCGCCAAGCTCGCGCGCGACCGTCTCGAACCAGGAAGCAGGTTCTGCCTGTAGCCAGTGATGCAGGCGCAGGTCCTCCGACCGCTGAGGACACTGCGCAGCGCTGAGCAAATCCTCCGCGGCCCGGCGGTAGTCGCCTTTCGCGCGCAAAGCCCACCCCCTTTTCAGATAGCCTACGCGGCGGTCAGGCGCAAGCGCAATCGCGCGCGAGTAAGCCTCGATGCCCCCCTCAACGTCACACAGACTCTCCTCGCGCACCCGGCCGGCGATCACCAGGGCGTCGTAGAGCAGCGGGTCCTTGGCGTCAGCCCGGACGGTTAACCGTTCCAGGACATCGAGGCACCGTTCCGGGTCGCCGAGGCTCAGATGGTAACGAGCCAGTTCAAGGTACCCGGACAGCCACGCCGGGTTGTGCGCAATGGCCGCCTCAAGGTCCTGGGCGGCTTCTCGGTACTGACCGAGGTAATCGTACACGCGGGCGCGCGCCAGGTAACTTCGGTGGCTGTTGGGTGCCAGGCGCACCGCTTCGTCTGCGTCGGCTAGGGCGCGTTCGACAACGCCCGAACGAAGCAATACCTGGCTGCGCAGCGTGTAGGCCAACGCGATCCGGGGATTCAACGCAATGGCGCGCGTGAGCAATGGAAGCGCCTGCTGATGCTCACCAGACGACATCAAACGTTGCGCGCGCCGCAGGATGCGGCTGGCCCGTGCGCGCAGCGCGACCGCGCCGACGCCTATGCTCAAAAGGATCAGGGCGACGATTGCCAAACCGCTAACTGTCAAAATGCTTGCCATGTTCCCGGAACCTGCGTGGTTTCTCCTGACCAGTGTTCACGACTCATCGTGTAGAATGGCGCTGCCTTCGCTCTGGACAAGAGGCTAAACCCCTTGTCTGCACCAGCTCACTTTGGAGTCGCATCTATAGTTTAACGGTCAGGGGGCGCTTCGGCAGGTAGGATGTGGTAAGCATCTTTCTACCAACTATCAACCTTCAGGTTGGGGAAAGCAAACCGCTGCCGGCCGCGGAGAGCAAGGAAACCCTGGAACGCTACCGATGATCTCTACCCCCAATCGCGCAACGTGGAGGCGCGCGCCCTGTTCCTCCTGTGCGCGCGGAGGATATGGTGCGCCAACCGGTCCACGCTGTCAAACGCGCGTCCGCAATAGGGGCAAGTGTGCTGTTTCTTAGGCATGGTTATGTTCCCCCCTTGTAAAATGTGGTCTTGGAGAGATATACAGATTAGTTTATGCTGATATGAATAACCTTGCTATCATTAAGATGTATTGCGACTCAGATTAGACTGAATTAAGAATAACACCTTTTGACGCATAAATCAACAAACACCGGGTATTACATTGGCGTTTTTAATGAAGAATTAATCGCTGTGCGGCCCGCCTGGCCGCTGTACGCCAGGCAAAGAGGCGATTATAATCAAAGTTATGGAAGCCCTTGCCCGCGCCATGAGCGACAACCTGAAAACCGAACTGGCGGTCGAGCAGCAGCGCGCCTTCCGAAACTACGCCGCGCTGTTGCTGGAGTGGAACGCGCACACCAACCTCACGGCCATCACCGATCCGTTGGAGATTGAGGTCAAGCATTTTCTCGACTCGCTCACCTTGCTGCGCGCGATGCGCCCCGCCGCCGGGACGCGCGTGGTAGACGTCGGCAGCGGCGCGGGCTTCCCCGGCGTCCCACTCAAGATCGTGTTCCCACACATCAGCCTGACGCTTGTGGAGGCCACCGGCAAGAAGGCGGCTTTCCTGGAGCATCTTGCCCGCGAGTTGAAACTCCGCGATGTGAAGGTGGTCAATTGCCGCGCCGAGGAGTGCGGCCAAGACGCCGCCCACCGTGAGCGCTACGACCTGGCGCTGGCGCGTGCGGTGGCGGCTATGCCCACGCTGGTCGAATACCTGCTCCCGCTGTGCCGGGTCGGGGGACAGTGCGTGGCTTACAAGGGGGAACACGCCCCTCAGGAGGCCGCTCAGGCCGAGAACGCGCTCCGCGTTTTAGGCGGGCGACTGCGACAATTGGTTCCGGTCGAGCTGCCCGGTGTGGCCGAGACGCGCTATCTGGTCGTCATCGACAAGACCGCCGCCACGCCGGACAAGTATCCGCGCCGGCCAGGCGTCCCCGCTAAGCGCCCATTGGCATGATCTGCCCCGCCGCCACACGCCACAGCCTGGCGTGCGCCAGGAAGTCGTGGGTGAAAAGCCCCGCCTCGGTCGTGGCAAGCACCGCCTGGTTGACCTGCGCGACCTGCGCCAGCAGATAAGCGCGCCGCCGCGCGTCCAACTCGGCGACGACCTCGTCCAGCAGCAACACCGGCCACTCCCCTACCGCCTCGCGCATCCACCTTAACTCGGCCAGTTTCAGCGCCATCACCGCCGTGCGCGCCTGGCCCCGGCTGCCGTAGTGCCCCAGGTCCCGCGCGTTGATGTCGAGGCGGAGTTCGTCGCGGTGCGGCCCGCAAAGCGTGACTCCGCGCTCGATCTCCTGACGCCGGCTCGCGCGCATCGCGTCGCAGAACTGCGGCGCGATGGCCCCCGGCTCAAGCTGGCGGTGCAGGTCCAGCCCCGCCGCGTCGAACGAGAGTTGTCCGTCGCCGTTGGCGGTGGGGGCGAAGCTGGGCAGGTAGCGGATCGACAGGTGCTCGTCGCCGCCGGTCAGCTCGCGATGGACCTGCTGCGCCAGCCGCTCCAACTCGCGCAGGAGCCGTTGCCGGCCCCCCAGGAGCACCGCGCCCTTCTCGGCAGCCTGCTCATCCCAGTAGTCGAGTTCATCCGGGCGCGCGAAGCCGTCTTTGATGCGCCGGAGCAGGGCGTTGCGCTGCTCGATGATCTTCTCGTACTCGCTCAGCGCGCGGCAGTACACCGGGTCGGTCTGGCACAGCGTCACGTTGAGGTAGCGCCGCCGCTCGGCGGGCGGTCCTTCGACCAGGGCCATGTCCTGCGGCACAAAGAGCACCACGTTAACCCGGCCCAGCAGGTCCATCGCGCGCCGCTCCAGGCCATCGACGCTGATGACTTTGCGGAGCCGCTCGCCGTTGGCGTTTTGCTCTTTGAGCAAGGTGATTTCGATGCGGGTGATCTTGCTGTGGGCGCTCACCACCTCGGCGACCAGGCGCGCGTAGGGCAACACCTCGCCCTCAGCCAGCCAGTTGATGAGCTGGCGCTCGGCAGCGGCATAAGGGCTGCGCGAGGTGGCGAGATAGTAGATCGCCTCCAGGAAGCTGGTCTTGCCCTGGGCGTTATCGCCCACCAGCACCACCGCCCCTTCGGGCAGATCGACCTCCAGGCGGGCGTAATTGCGGAAGTTGGTGAGCGAAAGATGCTGGATGTGCATGGATAACCGGGCGGAACTCCGGGCAGCGCGCGGGGATTGTAGCATGGGCAGAGACGGGGGGCAATGGTGCGACGCCGCTTCCAACCGTTGCCCGCCCCGTCGGGCACGACACTTGCAACATTGTCAGCGAAAAGGCGCAGCCCTGTCGGTGAGCTATCGCTTGTCTGTACGATGGAGAGCTTGCATTGCCTGTAAGTCCAACTATACTTTCTATTAGTAATGAACGCGCAATCTCAGGAGGACTATGATGCGTCGTGTGATCGCAATTTTACTGCTTGTGGCGATTCTAGGCGCGATGATCCCCGCTATGGTCAGTGCGCAAGAAACAACCTACCGGGTCCAATGGGGCGACACCCTTTACCGCATCGCCCGGCGCTTTGGCACCACCGTCCAGGCCATCGCCGCCCTGAACGGCATCGTAAACCCCAACCTGATCTACGCCGGCACGGTGCTGAGGATCCCCACCGGCCCGGTCACGCCCACCGTGACGCCGCCGCCGGGCCAGGTTACGGTGTACACGGTGGTGCGCGGCGACACACTGCTCAAGATCGCGCGGCGCTTCGGCGTCACCCTGTCAGCGATCCTGGCCATTAACCACATCCCTAACCCGAACCTGATCTATCCCGGCCAGAAGATCAACATCCCCGGCGGTGGGGGCGTCGTACCGACCCCGACACCGACCCCTATCCCCGGCGGCCAGCCGACTTATGGCTTTGGCTACGGCATCCAGGTGCACCTGCCCGGCCAGGATATGGCCGCGGTCGCCAACCAGGTTAAGGACCTGGGCATGACCTGGGTCAAGCAACAGATCGAGTGGAAGGTGTACGAGCCGACCGCGCGCGGCCAGATCGACTGGACCACGCTCGACTCGATGGTCAACGTGCTCAACGGCGCGGGGCTGAAGATTCTATTCAGCGTCGTGAAGGCTCCGAACTGGGCGCGCAGCACCACTCAAGAGGACGGCCCGCCGACGGACCTCCGCGACTACGCGAACTTCGTCGGCGCGCTGGCGGCCCGGTACAAGGACAGGGTGCAGGCATACGAAATCTGGAACGAGCAAAACCTGCGCCGCGAGTGGAATGGCCGCGCGCTGAGCGCCGTCAGCTACGTGGAGATGCTCGCCCTGGCGTACAACGCCATCAAGGCCGCCGACCCGAAAGCGGTCGTGGTCAGCGGCGCGCCCGCGCCTACCGGCTTCAACGACCGCATCAACGCCATCGACGACCGCCAGTATATGCGCGAGATGTACGCCGCCGGCGTCGCCGCCTACTCGGACGCTATCGGCGCGCACCCGAACGGCTGGGCCAACCCGCCGGCGAGCGTCTGCTGCAACAACACGGCGGGCGTCCCCACCCACGACGATCATCGCAGCTTCTTCTTCCGCCACACCCTGGAAGATTACCGCGCCATCATGACACAAAACGGCGACGGCGGCACCTTCATCTGGGCGACAGAGTTCGGCTGGGGCACCCACGAAGACCTGGCCGGCGACCCCGTCACCGGCTACGAGTTCGTGGCTTACACCGACTTGAACGAACAGGCCACCTACATTGTGGACGGTTTCGCCTACGCGAAGGCGCAGAACTACGTCGGCCCGTCGTTTCTGTGGAACCTCAACTTCTGTCTCGTCACGACCGGCGAGCAGTGTTACTGGGGCCTGTTGGCGCCTGGCGGGACGCAGCGTCCGGCCTACAACGCGGTGAAGAACATCCCGAAGTAACACAGACCGATCTAAAGCGCTGGAAGCGAGTAGGGGCGGGGCCGGAGACCCGCCCCTACCTGTTACGGGTATGTCGCAGGTAGGAGACGGCGGATGTCGCCCGTAAAGGGACGCCGATCCACCTAACCGCAGGGGCAGGACGCGCCCTGCCCTTTTGCCCTCATCGTGCCGAACCACTTTCTTAGCGGCCTTGCTCGTCAAACTCTACCCGTTCGGCTAGCTACCGGACATCGGACAGTTGTTCTATGGTTTTTGCTCATCGGTCTTGGTTTCACCTCACCCCGGCTTCGCTGGACTATAGCCCCCGTCCCCCTCTCCGCACGCGGAGAGGGGGAGTCGGTCCTGTTCAGCGTCTGAAGTCCCCCTCTCCATTACATGGAGAGGTATCTGTTCACCTTGTCTGCCCTGTGCGGCGCTGCACTGTGTTTTTCGCAACCCGCCGACTAAAGTCGGCGGCTAATCGCAAAACAGCGCCGTCAGAATTGCGAATTCACCCGCGACTTTAGTCGCGGGAGCCATAAGGTGAACAAATACTGGAGAGGTGGAGTGCCCGAAGTGCGAGGGGGTGAGGTAAGAGAATACAAGAGCCTTTTTCTCAAACATGCGTTCAGCGTCCGGTAGCTAGCCCGCCCCGCCTGCAAGAAGGGTTGCGTGCAAGAAGCTCCCCACAAGCTTGGTGGCTCGTGGGGAGCTACGATGTACCAATACGTCTAGAC
>DAOTXU010000221.1:0-10871 GCA_034435135.1 Anaerolineae bacterium
ATGCCCAACATGGTCACGCGATCCGGGATACACAGCACAGCGAAGACGATTTGCTTCATTTGTCGCAACGTCGTCTTCGACAGATACGGGGTCAAACAGTGTAACAGTGCTACAATATCGCTCATGGGCTTTCAGTTGGTTTGAGTTAGTTGTCTTGGGTGACGACAACTCTACCTCGAAAGCCCTACATCCCTTCATTTTTTGGCGAAGGTATTGCTCGTTAAGACGTGGGTTTGTTCCCATCCCTGGGATGTATCTCGACAAGGGCGATTCTACGATGTCCTGATTAGCGACAGGTAGGTTCTAAGCACACAGTCTGAACCTCTATACCCTTTTGCGAAGGGCGGCGGGAAGGGAAAGTAAGCAGCTCAGACGATCGCGCTTACCTGCACCGGGCGGCCTTCATGCTGCGAGCGCGTCGCCGCCAAGCTGATCTGCAACGCGGCGCGGGCGTCGGCGGGACCGACGCGCGGCGGCTTGCCCTGTTGGACGCATTCGACGAAGTGTTCGATTTGCGCGGTGTAGGCCGGGCCGAAGCGCTCCATGAAGTACGGCACGACATCGTGCCTGACTCCCTCCGGCGTGAGCGTCAGCACTGGCGTTTCTTGCAGATAGCCGACGCGCAGCGCCCCCTCCGAGCCGATGATCTCGCACTGGATGTCGTAGCCATAGCGCGCGTTGCGGCTCGCCTCGACGTTGCCCAGGCCGCCGCGCGCGAAACGCACGCAGATCATGACGTTATCCACGTCGCCCACCTCGGCCAGTTCGGGGTAAACCAGCACGCCCGCATCGGCGTAGACCCGCACGATCTCGTCACTCATCAGCCAGCGGATCACGTCAAAATCGTGGATGCACATATCGACGACCAGGCCGCCGCTTTTGGCCGGGTCGGCATATTCCAGGCTGGTGCGAAACGGGTCACGGCTGACCGAGCGGATCACCACCGGCGTACCGATGACCCCTGCGTCGATCTGGCGCCTGGCTTCAAGGTAGCCCTTGTCAAAGCGGCGCATAAAGCCTACCTGGAAGATCACGCCAGCCTTATGCACCGCGGCTACCATCGCGTCCGTTTCGGCAAGCGTGAGCGCGGTCGGCTTCTCGCAAAAGATCGCTTTGCCGGCCTCGGCTGCCGCGACCACGATTTCGCGGTGGGTGCTGGTCGGCGTCGCCACGATCACGGCTTGAATGTCGGGGCTGGCGATGAGATCGTGATAGTCCGCGAACGCTTTCGCCCCACTGATTTGACCCGCGACCGCCTGGATTGCTTCCGGTTGCATGTCGGCCACGGCTGCCAGTCGCGCACCTTCTACCTGGCGCGCGACGTGGAAAGCGTAGATGCGCCCCATGCGCCCCAAACCGATCACGCCGATGCCGAGGGTTGCCATTCGTTCTTTCCTCCTGTTGGGGATTAGCAGCAGACATGTCTTACGACTCGCGCTCGCCCATGATGAGGTTGGCAAGGTCTTCTTGCGTGACCTCGCCCTTGTCGTAATCGCCGATCCGTTTGCCCTGCCGCAGGATCGTGTACCGGTCGGCGACCATCATCACGTGATGCAGATTGTGCGTGATAAAGATGACCGATAGTCCGCGCGCTTTCGCGTTCGTGACGTAGGTGAGCACCTTGCGCGTCTCCGCCACCGAGAGCGCCGACGTCGGCTCGTCGAGGATGAGCAGCTTCGCGCCGAAGTGAAGCGCGCGCCCAATCGCAATCGACTGGCGCTCGCCGCCGGAGAGCTTCTCCACCTTTTCGGACGCCGACCGAATCTGGATGCCGACATCGGAAAGCGCGTCGCGTGTCCGTTGGTTCATCTGCTTCATGTCCAGCCAGTGGAGCGGGCCTAAGTTGCGCGCCAGCTCGCGCCCCAGGAAGAAGTTGCGCGCGATGCTCATCAGGTTGACCAGCGCCAGGTCCTGGTACACGGTCTCGATGCCCAGCGCCCGCGCGTCGTGCGGCGTGTGAATCTGTACCGGCTGGCCTTCAAAGTAGATGCGCCCGGCGGTCGGCGTGTAGACGCCGGTCAGAATCTTGATGAGGGTGGACTTGCCCGCGCCGTTGTCGCCGAGCACGGCCAGCACTTCCTGGCGCTTGACCGTCAGGTCTACGCCATCGAGCGCGACGACCGTCCCGAATCGTTTGACGATACCCTCCATGTACACGACTGGGGCGCTGTCGCCGTTGTTGCTCATGTTGTCTGCCCTTCAGAGGTATTTGTTCACCTTATGCCCGACCGCGTATCCAGTGATTCAGAATCGCCGCGCCGACGATGGTCGCGCCCACTACCGCCTCGAAGTTGTCCGCCGGGATGAACGGGATGTTGAGCAGCACCACGCCTGAGCGCAGCGCGCTGATGAGCAACACCCCGATCAACCCGCCGATGATGCTCCCCGATCCCCCCGTTAGCAATGCGCCGCCGACCACCGCCGACGCGATGGCGCTCAACTCCACCCCTGCGCCCGTCGCTACGCGCACGGACTTGAACTGGCTGAACAGCAACACGCCGGCAAACCCCGCCAGCGCGCCGGAGATAACGAAGTTGATCACCTTCACCAGGTTGGTGTTCACGCCCTGCGCCCGCGCCGCGCCCGGATTGCCGCCGGTCGCAAAGACGTGATTGCCGTAACGGGTGCGCGTCAGCACATACTGGAAGACGAGCGTCAGCCCCAAAATCCACAACATGGCGCTGCGGAAGTTCGCGCCTTCAGGCAACAAATCGTTGAGGATGTCCAACCGCCCGTTGAAGATAGTGTACAGGTCGGGTTGCTCCAACGTCTGGAAGAGCGAACCGCCGGACAAGAGCCACACGAGACCACTGTATATGGAACCCGTACCGAGCGTAACGATAAACGAGGGCATCCGTGTGCCGATCAGGATCAGGCCGTTGACTGCGCCCAGCAGCGCCGGGACCAGCACCGCGAGCAGCAGGCCGATGACCGGCGGCTTGCCGCCCGTCGAGTTGTACGCGAACAGATAGCCTCCTGCCGCGACCAGCGCCCCGACCGAGAGGTCGAATTCGCCGGAGATCATCAGCAGTGCAACGCCGATGGTCACCGTGCCGACGGTCGTGACCGCATTGATGATGTTCGACACGGTTCGCAACGACAGGAAATTCGGGACAAACATTGAGAACAGGATCAAGATGGCGACCAGAGTGATTAAAGGTCCTGTGAGGGAGGATTCCCGCATCAAACGCCGGAAGTCTTGTCGCGCGGTCGCATGGGTGGTCATTGACTTCGCTTTCTATGCGAGTCCGCTGAATCAGAGGCGATAGGGGCAAGGCTGGCCTTGCCCCTACGCGCGGAAATCGGCGCTGTTTAGCGGTATGTGCCCGCCAACTCTTCCACGAGCGCCACGTTGCCGGCGTCCACAAAGCCGGGGCCGGTCGGCGTGATCGGGCCGGGCGGGGTGAAGCCGTAGCGGTTGACCCACACGAGCCATTGCACCGCCAGGTAGCCTTGCAGGTACGGCTGCTGGTCGATGCCGAAGAGGGTCGTGCCGTCCTTGATCCGCGCCACGATTTCGGGGCTGAGGTCGAAGGTGCCGTGCACGAAGCTACCCGCCTCAAGACCGGCGGCCTCGACGAAGGCGTAGAACGGGTTGGCGCCGTTCGGCCCCAGGGTCAGGAAGATGTCGATGTCGGGGTTGGCGGTGTGGAAGTCGTCAATGATGGTCTGCGACTCGGCGGGGTCATTGGTGACGCTGAGGACCTGCGCTTCGAGGCCCCTTTCGGCCAGCGCATCGGTGAAGCCCTGGCAGCGCTGGTCCAGCGCGGTGTTGCCCACCTGGTGGTTGATGCACACACCCTTCGCGCCGCCGGCGTCGGCCAGGCGCAGGCCGCCCTGGTAGCCGCCCTGGTACTCGTCCTGGCCGAAGTGGGTCAGGTACGGGATATCATCCACCACCGGGCCGCGACCGGTGTTGTAGCCTACCACCGGGATGCCCTGCTCCACGGCGCGGGTGAGCGGCTCCTTGAAGAGCACGGGGTCGGTCACGGTGACGCCGAGGCCGTCGGGCTGGGCGGCGAGGGCCTGTTCGATCAGCTCCGCGACCTTCTGCACGTCGAACGCATCGGGGCCGAGCACGGTGACGTTGACGCCGTAGTCCTCGGCGGCATCCGCGATGCCCTTCTCGACGACGCACCAGAACGAGTCCCATGCGCACAGGGCGTGCTGGACCATGTAGATGTCAAGCTGCTCCTCTTGCGCGCTGGCGGGCACAAGCGCGAGCGCCAGCAGCGCGGCAATCAGCAACCAGAGAGCCTTTTTCATTGTTTATCTCCTCCATTTTTCGTGCCTTCAAGCGTCGAAATAGCTGCGTCTGTGCTTTTTTTCGGGTCTTCAATTCCTCAATCGCCGATGACCACCCCCTTTTGCATGATTGGGATTTCTGGCAGGGGCGCGGCGTGCTGCGCCCCTACTCGTGCTGACTCATTGAGGTGTTGGCAGCTACGGAGAAAATCAAGATCGCGCCCGCCGCCGCCTGAAACACCTGGACGGGTAGCTTCATCAACACCAGGCCTTGCTCCAGCAGGCTCAGCAACAGGATACCCAGGCACGCCCCCGCCAGCGTGCCGAACCCGCCGGTCAGCCGCACGCCCCCAATTACAGACGCGGCAACGGCGAGCAATTCAAGGCCCTGGCCGCGCAGCGGGTCAATGCTGATCCGGTGGGCGAACTGGATCACGCCGGCCAAGCCCGCCAGGAAGCCACAGAGCACGAAGTTGACCACCTTGACCCGGCGCACGTTGACGCCCTGAGCGCGAGCCGCGCCGGGGTTGCCGCCGGTCGCATAAACCCAGTTGCCGTAGCGCGTGCGCAGCAGGAGAAACGACATCACCAGCGCAAGGCCGATGAACCAGAAAGTCGAGGTTCGGAAGTTGGCGGGAGGCGTGAATAGGTTGTCCACCGAGTCGAGCGCGCCATTCAGGATGACGAACAGGGCCGGTCTCTCGCCGGTGTAGGACATCATGTCGCCCCCGCTGATGGCGCGCGCGATACCCCGGTAAGCCAGCATCGTCCCCACCGTCGTAATGAAAGAAGGGATACCAGTCCGCGAGACGATCACGCCGTTGAGCAACCCCAGCAGCGCGCTGATGACGAGCGCAAGGAGGGCGGCGCCCAGCGGCGCCACGTCGGCGTTCAGCGCGATGACAAAGACATAGCCCGCTACTGCCAGCGTAGAACCGACCGACAGATCGAACTCACCCGAGATCATCAGTAGGGCGACGCCTAACACCGCCACGCCGTTGACGCTGGCAAATGTCACCACGTTTGACAGCGCCGATACCGTTAAGAAGTTGGCCGCCGCTACCGAGAAAAACGCAAACACGATCAGGAAAGTGACCAGCGTCACGATTTCCGGCGACTCGGTCAACCGATAACGAAGCCGAATCAGGTTAGCGGACACAGGTTGCAAAGGTAGCCCCCTCGTGGCCGGGCAGATGCACGGATGCAACACACCAAGTATCCGCCCTGATGAGGCGGGTCAGTGGAGCAAGCACCTGGTGAGGCGAGGGACGAACGCCATAACCCTCGTCTCGTTCGTTATGTTTGGTTTAGCATATATCGAGAGAAAAAGTCAAGTTTGTGAAAAATTACACAATAAAGAGGCGTTTTCGCACGCGGCTTAAACATGGCAACGTCCCAGGCGCAGCCTGTGCTATACTTGAGATGACCTCTTTGTATCTCAGTGCAATGCCGCGAGGAGGAACACCCGATGAGCCGTGTTTCTGCTGATGGACATACCCCGACCATCATGCCGATGCTCCCCGAAGGTTACGTGGAAAAACTGATGCAGCTCCCGCTGGTGCTGTACCGGATGGGGCTAGGGCCACTCCTGGCGCAGCGGATCATCGTTTTAAGCACGCGGGGCCGCAAAACGGGCTTGTGGCGACACGTCCCGCTTGGGTTTGCGCGCGACGGCGAGGCCGTGTACGTCATCTCCAACCGGGGCGAACGCGCCGACTGGTACCGCAACCTCGAACGGAACCCGGACGCCACGATTCAGGCCGGGAACCGGCGCTTCGCCGCCAAAGCCGAGCTGCTGACCCGGCTCGACGACCTCAAGGCGATGTTGCCGGTCTACCGGCAGGCTGTCCCGGTCATTGATAACATCGCCCAAACCATGATGGGCCTTGACTTGAGCAAAGAAGAAGACGTCGCCAAGGTCAGAGCCGTGCGCTTTACGCCAACGGGTTACCCGCCGCAGAGCGACTTCACGGCTGACCTGCTCTGGCTGTGGGCGATTATTATCCCGGCGGCGCTGTGGCTGTTGCGCCAGCTACTCAAGCGCCCCCGGTTGATCCTCGCCATCCTGGGTCAGATGGTGCCGGTCGCCATCTGGCTGTATCGCCAGTACATGCGCCAGCAGCAGGGCGCAGGCGCTCCTGAGATGGTTTAGGGTGGCGGGGAGGGAGACAAGGGGCTTAGAGGCCACTTGAGAAGCCCGGCACCGGAAGTTTTTCAGGCTCCGCCGACTGAAGTCGGCGGTGAATCGCCGGAAAGTCTCTGCCAGGTGGAGATTCACCCCCGGCTTTAGCCGGGGGAAGCCTCAAACGGCCCCTTGCCTCCACAAGCAAGTCAGGACCAACGCCACGACCGCAACAAGAAAGCCTGCACCGGGTCTTGAAAGAACAGCATCACCATCGTGCCGAGGACGATATACGGCCCGTAGGGCAGCGCGGTGAACATCGCGTAGCCGGTGCCTGAAACGAGCCGGCTGAGCATCCACAGGAGGCCGCCGAACGCGCCGGCGAACACGGTGATAAACATGGCGAAGATCATCGATTGCCAGCCGAGGATCAGGCCGCACACGCCCGCCAGCATCACATCGCCAAAGCCGAATGCAACCTCCTGGTGCGTCTCGCCCCGGAAGCGCGCCTTGTTGAACAGCACGCCGCCGTACCAGAACAGCCAGAACACGCCAAACCCCATCGCTCCGCCGGTCAGTGAATCCGCCAGGGAGGGGCGCGGGACCGGCGTCAGGATCGCGTCGAGCACAGCGAGGAGCGCCGCGGGCACCATGACGACGAAAAGGATCAGCCGGTGCTCCACGTCGATCACGGTCACCAGGGCAAAGACCCAGACGTAGAGGAGGTAGAACGCCAACTGCACATCGAGTGGGTAGGCGGCGGCCAACGCGGCGAACGCCGCCGCCAACGCGACCTCGACCAACAGGTAGCGCCACCCCAGCTTGCTCCCGTCCGGTGAGACGCGCCGCCCGCGCAAAAAGGCGATCAGGCTCAAGAAAGGGCGCGGCGCGCCGTCGGGATAATGCGGCGCGCGCAGCCGGATATGTCTCTGCTCCTCGTCGGCAGGCGGGTCGTTGTGGACAGGCGGGCCGTTGGTGGGGAGATCGTCGGCCAGCATGTTCACCAAACCGCCGGCCAGCAAGCCCAACACCCCTGCAATCAATGGCGCGATGAGTTCCATGATTTTTTCCCTGGTACGAGTTGTGTCGATCCCTGCCGGACGGTGGGCATAAGCCCGCCGCCCCGGTGCAGGCAGGCGCTAGGGTATCCTCGGCACGGGCGTGACGATGGGCGACGGCGTCGGTGCAGGGGGCAACAGCACAACTGCCGCACCCAGCACGAGCGCCAGCACGATGAGAATGGTCAGCGTCACCGCGAGCGCCGCCTCTCGACGCCGCCGCGCCTGCACCCAACCGGTTGTCCGATCCATCGACGCTCCCTTGACACAGGATTAACCTGGTTAAGCGTCAACAACGTCGCATTATACCATACCTGTCCGCGACTGTACCCAGATATTGGGGTTTTCACGCCGGCTCAACGCGCTTACAATAAAAGCAAACAGGTAACTTGTCCACGGGCGGGGGCAAACTATAATATAATGGGCGAAAGGGGTGCACTTGGGCAATACATCGCGTTCCGTTGACACTCTGACGACTTTCGCTTATAATCTCTTTGTTGGATGCGATATTCGCACATTCTACTGCATGACATTGTGAATGACGCAATCAAGCCCTCTTCTGCACCCAGACTGCCCCGACTCCGCGATACTGCATCCAGCCAAAAGCGACCGCATAGGGTCAGTGAGTGATGATTATGGAAGCGATAACTGCGTTCTTCAACAACACGCTGAACTGTGTGTACGGCGTCATGCTCGCGCTGGGGTTTGGTTACTCCCTCCTCCTGTTGATTGGCTCCGGGAGTGACCTGTTCGGCGACGTGGACGCCAGCGTTGACGTGGATGTTGATGTCGATGTTGACATGGACGCCGGCCTCGACGCCGGCGCGAATCACGGCACGTCAGACGTAACGCGCATCAGCACGCTCGCCATCGCCAGCGGTGTGACGGCGGCGGGCGCGGCGGGCATTGTCGCGCGCGCGCTGTTCAACATCAACGGCGCGGCCAGCATCGTGATCGCCCTGGCCGGCGGGCTGGTCGTGGGCGCGCTGGCGCAGGTGTTCTTCATCTACGTGCTCTCGCCGACGGTGCGCACCAACTATGATGAACGCGACCTGGTTGGCATCTCCGCCGAAGTCATCACCGCCATCCCGGCGAACAACGTGGGGCAGATTGCCCTGGTCGCCAAAGGCGCGCGCGTGACCTTCGGCGCGCGCACCGAGGACGGCTCGGCGGTTCCGCGCGGCACGACCGTGACCATCGAAAAGATCGTCGGCGGCGTGGCTTACGTCCTGCCTGAGCCGCACTCGTGGCTGTGACGCAAGCGCGCGTGTGCCGGTTATGAGGGCAAGCATCTAGCTGTAAAGGAGAAAAGGTTATGGATGCCCTGGGTGGACTCGCACTGACCGCGATAGTGATCTTCATCTTTGTCCTGTTGATCGTCGCCATCGTCTATGCGATGCGCGTCAAGAAGGTCCCACCGAACCTGGTGCTGGTGGTCTCCGGTCGCACGCACAAGCGCGTAAACCCCAAAACCGGCAAGCCCGAAGCCGTCGGCTACCGGCTGGTCAAGGGCGGGCGCGCCTTCATCTGGCCCATCGTCGAGCGGGTGGATGTGCTCTCGCTGGAACTGATGACCATCGAAGTCACGATTCAGGACGTGTATACCAGCCAGGGCGTCCCGGTGACGCTGGACGGCGTGGCGCAGATCAAGATCGCCAGCAACGATGTCGCCATCGCCACTGCCGCCGAGCGCTTCCTCTTCAAGACGCGGCAGGAGATCATGGACGTGGCGCACGAGACCCTGGCCGGCCACCTGCGCGCCATCGTCGGGGCGCTGACGGTCGAGGAGATTTACCGCGACCGCGACGCCTTCGCTCAGCGCGTGCAGGAAGTCTCAGCGGGCGACTTGGCGAACATGGGCCTGGGCATCGACAGCTTCGTGATTAAGGACATCCAGGACAGTTGGGGCTATCTCGAAGCGTTGGGCCGCCCGCGCACTGCCGAAGTCAAGCGCGACGCCGTCGTCGCTGAAAACGCAGCCCGAACGCGCGAAGCCGAGTCGGAGCGGAGCTTTAACATCCAGAAAGCCGAGTATGACAAAGAGGTCGCCCGCCAGCGCGCCGAGGCGGACCTGGCTTACAACCTCCAGCAGAACATCACCAACCAGACCGTGCGCCAGGAAGAAATCCAGGTCGAGGTTGTCGCCAAGAGCAAGCAGATCGAAGTGCAGCAGCAAGAAGCGCTGCGCAAGGAACGCGAGCTTGAGGCCACCGTGCGCAAGCCCGCCGAGGCCGAGCAGTACCGCATCGAGACACTGGCGAAGGCGAAGAAGTTCCAGGTGGAGACCGAAGCCGGCGGCGACGCCGCCGCCATCCGACAGCGCGGCGAGGCCGAAGCGGACGCGATCCGCGCGAAGGGTATCGCCGAGGCCGAGGTCGCCCGCGCGAAGGGCATCGCGGAGGCGCAGGCGATGGAGAAGAAAGCCGAGGCATGGCGGCAGTACAACCAGGCCGCGATCATCCAGCAGCTTATCGACGCGCTGCCGCAGGTTGCCAGCGCCATCGCGCAGCCGCTCGCCAAGACCGACCGCATCGTGGTGATCTCCAACGGCGACAGCCATAACACCGGCGCGGGCGCTGCCAAAGTGACTGCCGACATCACCAGCATCATCGCGCAGGTGCCCGCCGCCATCGAGGCGCTGACCGGCGTCGATCTGGTGAGCGCGATCAGCAAGTTGCCGGGCATCATGGAGACCACCGACGGCGCGACCGACGAGAAACCCGCCGAGGACAAGGCGAGTTAGCGCGGCTTACACGCAGGCCGCCTGGCAGCGGTACGAGGGACAGCGGTCTTACGGCGACGTGAGGTTGCCGTCTCCCGGTTGCTTACCGGTGACCACGACGTTCGGGATATGGTGTTAAGACAGCGGGGTAGGTCGGCGATGGGTGTTTTGACCGATGACATGAAACGCATCGTGCAGGAGCAGCGGTTGGGCTTTGTGGCGACCGTGTGCGCCGATGGTACACCCAACCTCTCACCCAAAGGTACGACCGCCGTATGGGATGACGACCACCTGGTGTTTGCCGATATTCGCTCGCCGAACACGGTAGCAGAGATCAATGTGGTCGATCCGGTGGCGCGCACAGGCTATCGGTTCAAAGGCACGGCGACGATCCACACGGAAGGCGCGTTGTTCGAGGACGGATGCCGGTTTTACGCGGCGATGGGCGTGAGCAACCCCATACGCGCGATTGTGTTGGTGAAGGTCGAGCGCGCGCTCCCCTTGATCTCTCCGGTCTACGATACAGGCGCGACGGAGGAAACCGTGCGCGAACGATGGCTGCGTCACTGGCGCGAATTGTGGGGCGATTAACGGGGAAGTGATTCAAGCTTTTGAGCCAACGACCGCGGTGCGTGTGGTGCTTGTCGTGTTGGCGGACACCTCACCCCCCGTCCCCCTCTCCCGGCTACGCCGGACTATAGCCGCAAGCGGAGAGGGGGGGGGT
>DAOTXU010000222.1:0-2855 GCA_034435135.1 Anaerolineae bacterium
AAACACGACAAACACCACACGCACCGCGGTCGTTGGCTCAAAAGCTTGAATCACTTCGTTATGAGAAATCTGCATGAAACCTGAAGCGACCCGGCGCGAGCCGGTGCCTTCGGAGCGGTACGACGAGCGCTACTTCCTGACCGCCTGCGAGGGCTACGTCGAGTTTAACGCCGAGGAGGGGCGGCAACTCTCGCGGCGGCTGGCGGCGGCGTTTGCGCTGGCCGAGGTCAGGCCGGGGATGCGCGTGCTCGATGTGGGATGCGGGCGCGGCGAGATCGTGCGCCATTGCGCGCTGCTCGGCGCAGACGCTTTCGGCCTTGACTACGCCGCCGTTGCCGTGCGCTTCTCCCGGCAGGTGATCGCCGACCTGGGCGAAAGGACTGGCAGGGCCGGCGTGCTGCAAGGCGACGCGAAGCGGTTGCCCTTCACGGCTGCCACCTTTGACCGCGTGCTGATGTTCGATGTGGTGGAGCACCTGCACCCCTGGGAATTGCACAACGCGCTAAGGGAAGCGCATCGGGTGCTTGCGCCGGATGGCCGCCTCATCGTGCACACCGCGCCCAACGTGTGGTATGACCGCTACGCCTATCCCGTCGTGCGGCTGATCCGGCGGCTCCAGGGGCGGGGGGATCGCTACCCGGCGAACTCGCGCGCCTTCCTGGTGTCGGAGAACGTGCATGTGCACGTCAACGAGCAGTCAATGCTCAGCCTGCGGCGTGCTTTGCGGCAGGCGGGCTTCAGCGGGCGGGTGTGGCTCGACTCGCCGCCGCAGAGCAACCAGCAGCGGCACCCGCTGGAGGCGGCGCTGCGCCGCGCGGCGTTCCGGTGGCCGCCGTTCCGCTGGTTCTTTCAGCGCGAGCTGTTCGCCGTCGCCAGCAAGGCCTGAGCGCCTGGCGCGGTTTTTGCAGCACTGCCAGCGCAGTGGCATGGACAAGGATTATCCATACAATAGTTAAGGGTTGTAACCGATGACTGGCGTGTCGGCGACGCCCGCGCTCCCCCCGATGAAGAGTATAGGTTGAGCATGTTGTGATGCGCGACAAGCGGACGGTTGACGAACTCACTATCGAGGAACTGGAGATCCTCCTCGCCATCAAGAAGCGCGAGGCGCGCCAGGCGCGCCTGCGGCACATGTCGGGGCGTGGGCGCGTGATCGGCGGGGCCTCGCCAGAGGACGACAGCCAGCCAGCGCCGGAGCCGCAGTTGCACGAGCTGGTGGCCGATGTGCCTGCGCCTGACCTCCCCAAAACCTTCGATACCACTTCTGAGCGCCCGAAATGGGTGGAGGAAGCGCCTTCAAAACCGAAAAAGCGCGATAAGCGCCCGAAGCGGCCCAAAACCGTTCGCCCGCTGGCCGACCGCGACAAAACCACCCGCTGGCGGCAACTCCGCGACCGGCTGTTGCTGTCCGTTGAAGTCGGCGCGCTGATCGGCTTCGTGGCGCTGATCGGCGTCATCGCGCTCAACGTGTGGGACATCATGGAGACTACGCGCCAGGAGATGGCTGCTGCTGCCGCCGCGATCCCCACACCCACCGCCGCGCCCGACATCAACGTGGCGATTGTGTTGCCCAGCGGTCACACGCCGCCGAACACACCGGGCGGCGCGCGCCCCAATATCAACGAGATTCCCGAACACCTGCGCCCGGTGGTGCAAGCGCAATGGGAAGCGCCGGTGACCCGCCCCACGCCCGGCGCACAGTCACCGGTGCGCGTGCGGATACCTGGCGCCAGGGTCGACCATCCGGTGGTGATGGGCGACGACTGGGAAACCCTCAAGCGCGGCGTCGGGCATCGCATCGGTAGCGCAAACCCCGGTCAGCGCGGTAATATGGTGTTATCGGCGCACAACGACATCTACGGCGAAATCTTCCGCTATCTGGACCAGTTGCAGCCCGGCGACGAAATCTTCGTCTATACAGTGAGCGAGGAGTTCCGGTACGTCGTGAGCGAGCAACGCATCGTCTCGCCGACGGATGTGTGGGTGCTGGCGTCAACGCAAGGCCCCACACTGACGTTAATCTCGTGCTATCCTTATCTGATCGACACCGAGCGCATCGTGGTCTTCGCCGACCTGGCCGAGAGTTGAACATCCCTACACATTACATCGAGAGGAACCGATGGCCAAAAAGAAGCGCAAGCAACCCAACCTGCCGCAGGAAACCCTGGACCGCGCCGAGGCTCAGGCTGCCGGAAGGTGGATGGAGAAGCCCGTGGAAGCGCCCAGGCCGGCGCCGCTCACGGAAAAACCAGGCAAACCAGCGGCGTCGCCGACGCGCACCGTCGCAACGGTGAATCTGGCGCAAGAGTATTGGTATGTGATGGAAGACCTGCGGCGCATCGGTGCGCTGGCAGCACTGATGCTGGCCGCGCTGGTCGGGCTGAAAATCGTGTCAGGCTGATGCCCTGCACCCCGCCCGCGCGTAAAAACGCGGCCATCAACTTAATATCAACGCCGGGGGATGGTTACTATAATGTTTGATAAAGGTTTATTTACTAAGGATGGTCAACGGTCTATAATAAGATCATGTTCAAAATACCCAACTAGCTACCGGACACTGAACGCATGTTCGAGAAAAAGGCTCTTGTATTCTCTTACCTCACCCCCTAAGTCCCCCTCTCCATACGATGGAGAGGGGGACTTCAGACGCTGAACAGGACCGACTCCCCCTCTCCGCGTGCGGAGAGGGGGACGGGGGCTATAGTCCGGCGCAGCCGGGGTGAGGTAAAACCATAGAACAACTGTCCGATGTCCGGCAGCTAGTACATTAGGGCACAAAAAGGGCGAGGGATCGGGTAGAATAGGCAACCTCATAGTAGGAGGATGCTATGCCCGGACCCAAGCCAGAGCGAATC
>DAOTXU010000223.1:0-8846 GCA_034435135.1 Anaerolineae bacterium
AAACCATAGAACAACTGTCCGATGTCCGGTAGCTAGGTGCAAAGTCCCCTCTCCCCTTGTGGGAGAGGGGACTTAGGGGTGAGGGCAAGAAGGAGCAAAGTTATACGCTAACGCTGCTCACCGACTTTGCAGAAGCCCTGATCTGAGTGCAAAAGTAGGGACACGGCATGTCGTGCCCCTACAGGTTCGTCTTATAGTGGATCGCTGCTACACGGGTTACTTCGCTTCGACTTCTTCGGGCTTGTGACCGTCGCTGTTCATGTGCGCCGACATCGGCACCGCCTCGGCTTCAACCGCGCCCCGAGACACAAGCGCTCCCTCCAACACCTCGTCGATGCGCTCGACCGGCACGAAGGTCATCACCTCGCGCACGTCGTCGGGCAGTTCGTCCAGGTCGGCCTCGTTGCGCTTCGGCAAGATCACCGTCTTGAGGCCGGCGCGGTGCGCGGCGAGAACCTTGTGCTTGACCCCGCCGATGGGCAACACCTGCCCGCGCAGCGTGATCTCGCCGGTCATGCCGACCTCGGCGTGCACCGGTCGCCCGGTGAGCAGGCTTACCAGCGCGCTGACCATCGTCACGCCGGCGCTGGGGCCATCCTTCGGGATCGCGCCCTCCGGCACGTGCACGTGAAAGTCGGTTTGGTCGAACAGGTCCTCGTCGATGCCGAGTTCGGGCGCTTTGGCGCGCACATAGCTATAGGCGATGCGCACGCTCTCCTCCATCACCTTGCCAAGCTGCCCGGTGATGGTCAGACCGCCCTTTCCGCGCATCTGCGTCGCCTCGACGAAGAGCACGTCGCCGCCGGTGGGCGTCCACGCCAGCCCGGTCGCCACGCCAGGGACCTCGGTGCGCAACGCGGCCTCGAAGAAGACCTTCGGCTTGCCCAGGTGCTCGCGGACGAGTTCAGGCGTGACCTCGATGTTTGAAGTCTCGCCCGCCGCCACTTTGACCGCCACCTTGCGGCACACGGTGCCGATCTCGCGCTCCAGGTTGCGCACTCCGGCCTCGCGCGTATAGTCGCGGATAATGGCGCGAATCGCCGGCTCGGTGAAGCTGATCTCGCTCTCGTGCAGGCGGTTGGCGCGGCGCTGGCGCGGGATCAGGTAGTTCTGCGCGATGCAGACCTTTTCGTATTCGGTGTAGCCATCCAGCGTGATGATCTCCATGCGGTCACGCAACGGCGCAGGGATCGGCTCAAGCTGGTTGGCAGTGGTGACGAAGATCACGTCGCTCAGGTCGAAGTCCACGTCCAGATAGTGGTCGCGGAAGGCGCGGTTCTGCTGGGGGTCGAGCACCTCCAGCAGCGCGCTGGACGGGTCGCCGCGCCAGTCGGCGCCGATCTTGTCCACCTCGTCGATCATGAAGACCGGGTTGCGCGTGCCGGTGCGCTTGATCGCCTGGATGATGCGACCGGGCATCGCGCCAATGTACGTGCGCCGGTGGCCGCGAATCTCAGCCTCGTCGCGCACGCCGCCCACACTCATGCGCGTGAACTCGCGGCCCAGGGCGCGCGCGATGGACTTGCCCAGGCTGGTCTTGCCGACGCCGGGTGGCCCCACAAAGCACAGGATCGCGCCGGCGCTCTTCTGCATTTCCTCTTGCGAGGCGGCTTCGTCGTTGCCCATGTCCGCGTCGCGTTCGTGCGCCAGCTTGCGCACGGCCAGGTGCTCCAAAATGCGGTCCTTGACCTCTTGCAGGTCGTAGTGGTCCTCGTCGAGCACCTGCCGCGCGTGCTCGATGTCCAGGTTGTCCTCGCTGAGCTTACTCCAGGGCAGGTTGACCAGCCAGTCCAGGTAGGTCTCTATGACTCCATACTCGGCGGACTGCGGCGGAATCCGGGCGAGGCGGTCCAACTCGCGCATGGCCTCCTTGTGCGCGTCTTCGGAGAGGCCGGCGGCTTCGATCTTCTGGCGGTACTCTTCGACCTTCGCAGTCTGCTCGTCGGTCTCGCCCAGTTCGCGGCGGATGGCCTCAAGCTGCTGGCGCAGGAAGTAATCGCGCTGCGCCTTGCTCATCTCTTCTTGCGCTTCCTCGGTGATCTTCTGGCCGAGTTGCAGGACCTCCTTCTCGTGGTTGAGGTAGGTGATGAGCGCGCGCATCTTCTCGTTGAGGGTGTCGATTTCCATCAGCCGCTGCGCGTCGTCCACATCCATGCGCGTGTTGGCGGTGATCAGGTAGACCAGATAGCGCGCGTCTTCAATGCGCTCCAAAAAAGCGCCCATACCCTGTGGCAGGCCCGGCATCAACTCGATCACCTCTTGCGCGATGTCCACCAGGCTGCGCTGAAGCGCCTCGGTTTCGACGGTCTGCTCAACGTGATCGGGAGCCAGGGTGATCCGCGCCTTGAGGAAGGGCCTGTTCTGCGTCCAGACGTTGACCTTGAATCGCTCCAACCCCTGCACCACCACTGAGAGGGAGCCATCCGGCGCGCGCGCAACCTTGTGAATCAGGCCGACCGTGCCGACCTCATAAAGCTGGCCGGGCATCGGCTCGTCGATGCTGGCGTCTTTGGAGGCGACCATGCCGATGATCTGATCGCCTTCCATCGCTTTCTCAATCAACTCAACCGAACGCGGCACGCCGACCGAAAGCGGCATCACGGCGAATGGGAACGCCACCGTGTTCCGCAACGGCAGAATCGGCAGCTCCTCAGGGATGCGTTCGAGCAATTGTTCCAACTTCTCTTGACGACCCATAGTTTCCAGCAAGTTAAACATAACCGTCTCCAGCCACTTATCCGGGTGAATGTTGCAGGCGATGCACCCCTATTTTCGCAGATGCGGCTTAGAAAAACATAAGACGGGCGCTAGAAAAGCCTATAAACGACCGCGACTATCGATAGAGACGGTTGAATCCAGTTTACGCCAGATTCGCGTTGTGGGATAGTGCACGCCGCGCCGATCATCAGCTTTCCCAAAGTAGGGGCCGGGGCGCGGCGCGCCTTTCCTGATCGGTGTTCAATCAGCGCGGCCAGCGGTCATCGAGCGCCGGCAGCGCCGGGAACGGCGCGTGCGGCTCGGCCTGGTACCAGTACGCGACCGAGGCGATGTCATCGGTGAGGGGCTGGAACTTCGACCACCCCGGCCACCAACCGAGCGCCTGGATGGTCACGCGCAGGTCGCGCTCGAAACGGATCGGGTCCATGATGTGCCAGCGATACAGGCCGTGCTTCGGGACGTTGCCAGCTTTGTTGTCGTAGAACGGGTAGCCCAGGAACGGCGTGGAGTAAGTGTGAGTCCCGTCGGGTTTCATGAAGCCCCACGCGCCGCCGAAGTAGTCCTCCGTGCCGGTGCCACAGATGGTGGGGGTTGCGCCGTCCCCATCCAGGTAGAACTTGACTTCGCCCTCGCCCCACCAACCGTCGGAGAACTGCGTCCACGAGAGGACCGTGCCCACGTAATGGCCTTGCCCGCGCGCGCCGTCCAGGATCACGTGTTCGGGATAGTCGCGTCGCGTCATCGAACGCCGCCACTGCGCATGGAAGTACGCGGCGTGGTCGGGCACGGCGTCGAGCGCGTAAGTGATCTGGTAGAAGAAGCCTTCGATGGCTTCAAAGTGGTCGCTCTTGACGCTGATCCGCGCCCGCTTGCGGAAGGGCATCGGCCAGTAGCAGTTCATCCCGCCGTCGGGGTTGACCGCGACCGGCAACGAGTTGACATCGTGGCGGGTGCCGTGCGTCACGGCGAAGAAGTCGCCCAGCGGCGCTTCGACCGAGGGCGTCTCTTCGTCGTCCCACCACATGCGCAACACGCACGCGCGCAGCGCTTTCCAGTGCACAGTGATCCAGACATGCTGGATCACGCCAGGCCCTGCGATGTCGGCCAGGATGGTCTCGGAATTGGCGGGCAGTGTGATACACGGGCGGACCTTCCAGCCCTTGCCCAGCTTGGAGGCGGGGTTGTCAGGCGTGGGTTCAGTCTGAGCGCCGCCGCCTTTTGCGCCGGTCGGGTTCTCCGCGCTGATGGAGCGCGTCTTTGCGTTGGAGAGCAGGCATAGCCCGCCCAGGCCAAAAGCGTTGATGAGGTTGACCATGGTGTTTTCTCCTTCTGTCGCCGAAATGCCGTTCAAATCGACGAGTCGGGGTAAGGCCAATCCGCCCCGGCGCACTCGACGGCGCAGAGTCGGCAAGCTCCACGCGCTGCACACCAAGATACCACATACAACGCAGGGATGCCCGTCTCGTCGAACGCGCAGGGGGTTTCCTCATCAGATAAGATGCTATAAAATCCCCTCGTCACCCGGCCTCTTTCACGTCAGCACGTTCCTGCTGAGGAGAAGCAAAAAAACGTCCATGAGCACATCACGGGATCTCATCCTTCCCGACGACCGTTACTTTGACCCTGACCCCCAACAGAAAGCCATTGCGCGACAACTGTACGACGTGGCAGCAGGCCTTCCGCTGATCTGCCCGCACGGGCACGTCGATCCGCGCATGTTCGCCGACCCCGATTATTCCTTCGGCACGCCGGTCGATCTGCTGATTATCCCCGATCACTACGTGTTTCGGATGCTCTGCTCGCAGGGCATCCCGATGGAAGCGTTGGGCATCCCGCGCAGGGACGGCGGCGCGGTCGAGCGCGACCACCGCAGGATATGGCAGACCTTCGCCGAGCATTTCCACCTGTTTCGCGGCACACCCACCGGCATGTGGCTGACGCACGAACTGCATGATGTGTTCCACGTAAGGCAGAAGCTCAACGGCGAGACGGCCCAGGCGATTTACGATCAGATCGCCGCCTGCCTGGAATCGGCGGACTTCCGGCCCCGCACGCTGTTTGCACGCTTCAACATCGAAATCCTTTGCACCACCGACGCCGCTACTGACCCGCTGGTCCATCACCAGGCCATCCGCGCGTCGGGGTGGAAAGGGCAGGTGCGCCCGACCTTCCGCCCTGACCGTGTGGTCAACATCGACTGGCCGGGCTGGTTGAAGCATATCGACGCCCTGAGCGCGGTCAGCGGGATGGAGATCAACAGCTACCGGGCGATGCTTCGGGCGCTTGAAGACCGGCGCGCCTGCTTCAAGGAGATGGGCGCGACAGCAACCGACCACGCCGCTTTGACCCCCTACACTGAGGCGCTCTCGGAGCGCGAAGCGGAGGCGATTTTCCAGCGCGCGCTGCGAGGCGAGGCGACGGCTGACGACGCCGCGCGGTTCACCGGCCATATGTTGATCGAGATGGCGCGCATGAGCGTGGAAGATGGCCTGGTGATGCAACTGCACCCCGGATCGTTCCGCAATCACAACTCAATCATCTTTGAGCGCTTCGGCCCGGACATGGGCGCGGACATCCCCATCGCGGCGGAGTACACGCGCAACCTGCGCCCCCTTTTGGAGCGGTGCGGCAACGACCCGCGCTTCACACTCATCCTCTTCACGCTAGACGAGACGACCTACTCCCGCGAGCTGGCGCCGCTGGCCGGGCATTACCCCGCCGTCAAGCTGGGGCCGCCCTGGTGGTTCTTCGACAGCCTGAACGGGATGCACCGTTTCTTTGAACAGGTGATAGAAACCGCCGGGCTGTACAACACGGTCGGCTTCAACGACGACACGCGCGCATTCCCATCGATCCCTGTCCGGCATGACCTGTGGCGGCGCGCCAGCGCCAACTGGCTGGCCGGTCAGGTGGTGCGCGGCATCCTGGATTTGGATGAAGCCGAAGAGATGGTCGCAGACATGGCCTACAGACTGGCGAAGCGCGCTTACAAGCTCGACACACAAACGGGAGCGTGAACCATGCACTGGGAACAGCTTGGTCTGGCGATTTACCCGCAATCCGTCGTCGCGGCAGGCGGCGCAACCTATTTCATGGTCCACGCCGACGGGAGCGGCCACAAGCGCCTGGGCGTGCTCGGCGACGTGGCCGGCTTTGAAGGCGCGCGCCACGACCCAAGCGAGGCGCTGCTCTGCCCGCTCACGACCGGAAACCTGGCGGCGCTGCGCGCGCGCCTGCCCTGGCTGAATCCGGTGCCGTTAGGCCAGCGGCCCTCGGCGGGGTTCGGCGACCGGCTTGGCCTTGCCACGCCGGGGCACGTCCAGGCGGTGCGCGGAACGGGAATCGCCCCGGTCTTCGCGCAACAGTCTGTGCGCGAGAACGCGCGCACCGGGCGCACGCCGGGGCAGGTGCTCGACGACGCTGCGTGGGGGGTCTTTCAGGCCGGCTGGCGCGAGGCGTGGGGCGCTGACGCCGACCACCTCAAGACGCCCGCCGACGCGGAGGCTTTTGTCGCCGCCGGGTACACCTTTTTCACCATCGACCCCGGCGCGCACGTGGACAACGGCGCGCAGACCGACCCTGTCGCGGTGCTGAAGGCGAAGGTCGCCGCGCTGCCCTGGAAGCAAGCGCTGGATAGCTCCCCGGCGGCGCTGCGCGCGCGCTTTCTTGACAAGACGTTCGCGCTTGACGGTCTGACCCTCGCTTTTGACGAAGAGACGCTTTTGCGCGCGGCAGCCAAGTACGGGCGGGCAATCGCGCACACCGCCGCCATGGTTCGCCATCTCGCGTCGCTCATGAACGGCAGGCCCTTTGACCTCGAAGTTTCCGTAGATGAGACCGAGACGCCGACCTCGGTTCACGAACATTTCTACATCGCCAGCGAGTTGAAGCGGCTCGGCGTAGTCTGGACCAGCCTCGCGCCGCGCTTCGTCGGTCGTTTTGAGAAGGGTGTGGATTACATCGGCGATTTAGGTGAATTCGAGGTGGCGTTCGCCCGCCATGCAGCCGTGATGCGCTGCTTCGGCGGCTACAAGCTCAGCCTGCACTCCGGCTCGGACAAGTTCAGCGTCTACCCGATCGCTGCGCGCCACGCCGCCGGTCTGGTGCATCTTAAGACGGCCGGCACCAGCTATCTGGAAGCGCTGCGCGTGCTGGCCGGCGTTGAGCCGGCGCTTTTCCGCGAGATTCTGGCATGTGCGCGGGCGCGTTACGAGGCCGACCGGGCGACGTATCACGTCTCGGCGGAGCCGACAAAGGTCCCCGCGCCGGAGAAGCTATCTGACGCCGACCTGCCCGCCTTGCTGGATCGGTTCGACGCGCGGCAGGTGTTGCACGTGACGTTTGGCTCGGTGTTGGATCGGTTTGGCGTAGCGCTAAAGTCGGCCCTGGCGCGCCACGAGGAAGGGTATTACGCGGCGCTGGAACGGCACTTCGCGCGGCACCTGGAGACGTTTGTTGCTGGTTCGGGGTAGCTCCCAGGGAGCTATGCTATACGGCGCTCTCCGTGTCCTGGCGATTCGGCTGCATCATATCTTGCCCGGCTCTCAGGCTTTCCAGGTAGCGCTTGACCCGCGCCTCGTAGCCGTATTCGGTCGGCCTGTAAAAGCCGCCTTTGACCCCCTCCGGCAGGTATTGCTGCTCCACCCACGCGCCGGGGTAGCTGTGCGGGTACTTATACCCCGCGTGCTCGCCCAGGATCGCCTTATACATCGTGCGCTTGTCGCCGACGAACTGGTCGGACTTGTCGCGCAACGGCAGAGGCACGGGGCCGGGGCCGTTTTCCTCGATTTCCTTCGTGGCGGCAAAGAACGCGCCGGCGCTGTTGCTCTTCGGCGCGGTCGCCAGGTAGAGACACGCCTCCGTCAGGTGGTACAGCCCCTCCGGCAGCCCTACCCACTCGAACCCCTGCGCCGCCGCCGCGACCACAACGAGCGCGTTCGGGTCCGCCAGGCCGATGTCCTCGCTGGCGAGGATGAACATCCGTCGGAGGATGAAACGTGGGTCTTCGCCGGCGTAGAGCATCTTTGCCATCCAGTAGAGCGCCGCGTCGGGATCGGAGCCGCGGATGCTTTTGATGAACGCGCTGATCGTATCGTAGTGCTCGTCGCCAGTGCGGTCGTAGCGTACCGCCCGTTTCTGGATGCTCTCCTGCGCCGCTTCCAGGTCCACCACGATCACACCGTCCGCGTTCGGCGGCGTGGTTTCAACGGCCAGTTCGAGCGCGTTCAAGGCGTTGCGCACGTCCCCGCCGGCCATGTGCGTTAGGTGCTGCATCGCCTCGTCGGTGATGGTGATCGCCCGCCCGCCGTAGCCGCGCTCATCCGAGAGCGCCCGCTCCAGCATCGTGCGGATGTCCGCCTCTGAAAGCGGCTCCAGGCGCAGAATGCGCGTCCGGCTCACCAGCGGCGTCACCAGTTCAAAGAACGGGTTCTCGGTGGACGAGCCGACCAGGATCACGGTGCCATCTTCCACGTGCGGCAGCAGCGCGTCCTGCTGGGCCTTGTTCCAGCGGTGAATCTCGTCCACGAACAGCAGCGTGCGCCTGCTATAGAGTCGCATTCGCTCTTTGGCTGCCTCGACCACATCGCGCAGGTCTTTGACGCCGGCCATCACCGCGTTGAGGGTGACGAACTCGGCGGCGGTGTGGTGCGCGATGATGCGGGCGAGTGTGGTCTTGCCCGTGCCCGGCGGCCCCCAAAAGATCACGCTGCTGAGCCGGTCGGCTTCGATGGCGCGGCGCAGCATCCGGCCCGGCCCGACGATATGCTCCTGCCCCACGAACTCGTCGAGCGTGCGCGGGCGGATCCGGTCGGCGAGCGGGGCCTGCGTTTTCATCTGTTCCTGTCGGCGGTGCTCAAAAAGGTCCATCGCGCTTTCTCCGTTTGCGCTAGCGTGCCCCTATTGTAGACGAGAGCTTCGCATAACTATAGTTCTTCAGAAAACGTTCTGGACTAAGCTGCCAGCGAAAGCGGCTCAGCCATATGGTTGAGATAGAAACGAGATATTGTCAAATGTTGTGGATCGGTGGACATCAGGCAGCGACCTTGTGGTGAACATCAGGGACCTCTTCCTGTGCGACTTCGGCGGGCGGCGTGGGAGTCACCAGCACGCCATCCGTGAACGTTGCG
>DAOTXU010000224.1:0-6144 GCA_034435135.1 Anaerolineae bacterium
TTGCGCAACGGGCCGTCGATTTGGGTCACTTCCACCGCGTAAACCGCGTCGCCATACCAGCGCCCGGCCCTCGCCCACACGCGCTGCCTCGGCAGGGGAATTTGCATCAGATACGCGCCATCGACCACCGCGCCGGAGCCTTCGGGGCTGAACCCGCTGAACTCGCCCCAGCTTCCCTGCGCGTCGAAGGGTTCGTAGAAGCGGGTGGGACGCCGCCCCGCGAGCGCCAGCGCCGCCGCCCCGACGACAATCGCCAGGGCGACGACCAGGACAATCCGCACGCGCAGGTCGGCAAGCAAACGGCGCATGTCTCAACCTCGCTCCCATGGCCACAGGCGGCCCCGATTGTAACCGGGCATGAGCTGCGGTGCGAACTGCCTATGACCATGTAAAATGCACCCTTTTGGGGTCGGCTTTCTTGCGCCTAGTACTTATGGTATACTCGCAGAGTTAACAGCGCGGATGGCTTTGTAGCAACACAAACGACGGGAAACCCATGCGACACTTTCTTGACATCGCCGACTGGAGCGGTGAAGACCTCCAAGACCTGCTGACGCTGGCGACCGAACTCAAAACCGAGTGGCTGAGCCGGGGCAACAAGCCGCTGCTGAGCGGCAAAGTGTTGGGGATGATCTTCCAAAAACCCTCGCTGCGCACCCGCGTCTCGTTTGAGGTGGGGATGTTGCACCTGGGCGGCCACGCGCTTTACCTGTCGCCGACGGAGATCGGCCTGGGCCAGCGCGAGAGCATCGGTGACGTGGCGCGCACGCTTTCGCGCTACGTGCAGGGCATCATGGCGCGCGTGTTCGATCACCAACACGTTGTCGAACTCGCCCAGTACGCCACCGTGCCGGTCATCAACGGCCTTTCAGACGCCAGCCATCCGTGTCAGGCTCTGGCCGATGTGCTGACGATTCAAGAACACTGTGGACGGATCGAGGGGCTGAAAATCGCTTTCGTGGGCGACGGCAACAACGTCGCCGCCTCGCTGATGATCGCGGCAGTCAAGCTGGGCGCGCACTTCGCCATCGCCACGCCGCCTGACTACGCGCTCCCGGCGGGAGTTGTCGCCAAAGCGAGCGCGTTTGCCCGCGAGAGTGGGGGGCAAGTCAGCGTGACGAACGCCCCCGCCGCTGCTGCGCAAGACGCCGACGTCATCTACACCGACACCTGGGTGAGTATGGGGCAGGAAGCCGAGACCGAAAAGCGACGCCGGGTCTTCCCGCCCTACCAGGTTAACCAGGCGCTGGTCGAGCGGGGCCGCCCGAATTGCATCGTGATGCACTGCCTGCCGGCCCATCGCGGTCAGGAGATCACCGACGAAGTGGCCGATGGGCCGCATTCGGCCCTGTTTGACCAGGCTGAGAACCGGCTCCACGCGCAGAAAGCGGTGCTCGTGCGTTTGATGGCCGGGTAAATCCCGCTTGATCCGGGTTAAGCGGGTATAAGAGGGTGCAGGCGCCATGCCCGGAAACCAGGAAGCCTACAATAAGGCGATGAACGAGGGCGCCCAGGCCGCCTGGGACCAGCAATGGGACCGCGCCATCGAGGCCTACGGGCGCGCCGTCGTCGAGTTCCGCGACGATCCCACTGCGCATATCAGCCTGGGGCTGGCGCTGCTCCAGGCCGGGCGGTTGGACCACGCCTTGCAGGTCTACACGCGCGCCCACCAACTGGCCCCCGACGATCCCATCCCCCTGGAGCGCTCCGCCGATGTGCTCGAACGCATGGGGCGGCTCAAGGAAGCGGCAGGGAATTACCTCAGCGTGGCTGAGATTTACCTCACCAAACGCGACGTGGAGAAGGCCATCGGCAACTGGGAACGCGCCGCCCGCCTGACGCCGGGCCTCCTGGAAGTACACTCGCGCCTGGCTCTGGCTTACGAGCGCACCGGGCGGCGCAAGTCTGCCATCCGTGAGTACCTTGCGATTGCCGGCATCTTCCAGCGTCGCGGCGACCGGCAGAAAGCGATCCAGGCGTGTGAGCGCGCGCTGCGCCTGGACAAGAACAACCCGCAGGTGCTCAACAGCCTGCAAGCGCTCCAGGCCGGCCTGGACGTGGTGGAGATCAAAGAGAGGCCGGAAGAGGAGAGCATCCATAAGCGCGCGCCTGCCGCCGCCGCCCCAGAGCCGCAGGCGAAAGCCCCCAGCGCCGTTGATGTCAAAGGCCCTGTCGGCCAGGCGCAGATCATGGCGCTTTCGGAGCTGGCGACCTATCTGTTTGAAAGCGGCATCGCCACGCAGCCCGCCGGGCAGGCTGCCGCGCGCGGCATGGACGCCCAACGCATCGGCGACCTGGGCGTCGCCATCGACGCTTACAGGCAGGCCAAGAAGGCGCGCCTGCATCATCCGGCGCTCTATCTGAACCTCGGCTCGCTCCTGGTGGAATACGGCGACTATAGCGGGGGCGTCAAGGAGTTGCAGGATGCCCTCAAACACCCACGCCTGGCCGCCGGGGCGCACTTCGCCATCGGCCAGGCGTACATGGCGCTGGACGACCAGCCCCGCGCCGCCGAGCACCTGCTCAAGGCGCTGCGCGAGATCATCGTGGATATGTCCGACGGCGGCGCGGCGTCGAGCCAGCCCATTTACGACGGGTTGATCCGCCAGGCTGCCGGTATGGACCCGACCCAACTGGGCGCGCTCAATCAGTCGCTCATCGCCTTCATGACCGGCCCGGACTGGCTGCGCAACATCGCTGAGACCCGCGACCAACTCGAAGATGCCGCCCGCCTGGACGGGGAGGCGGGCCTGCTGGAGATGATCGCCACCGACGGCACCGGGCGCATTGCCGCGATTATGGGCCGCATCGACCAGTACCGCCGCTCTGGGCTGCTCACGCTCGCCATGGACGAGGCGCATTACGCGCTCGAAGTCGCGCCGAGCTACCTGCCGGCGCATGTGCGCATCGCCGAGGTGTTGCTCGCCGAGAACCGGATGCGCCCCGCCATCGAGAAGTACAATATGGTTGCCGAAGCCTATCGCGTGCGTGGCGACGGCAAGAAAGCCTCCCGCATCCTGTCGGACCTGCTGAAGATCGCGCCGATGGACATCAGCGTGCGCCGGAAGCTGGTAAACTGGCTGGAGGAAGAGGGGCGCTGGTCGGAAGTGTTGCAGGAGTACATCAACCTGGCCGACGCTTACTATCAACTGGCCGACTGGGACGGCGCGCGCGAAGCTTACGAGCGCGCTGAGACCATCGCTAAGCAAAGCGGCACCTCTAAGGAGCAGATGCTCCACATCATGCACCGCATCGGTGATATTGACGTGCAACGGCTCGACCTGCGCCAAGCCTTGCGCACTTATGAGCGCATCAAGCAAGTCGCGCCAGAGGACGCCCGCGCCCGCCTGACCCTGGTTGATTTGCACTACCGCCTGGGCAACAGCGCCGACGCCATCGCCGAACTGGACGACCTGCTGCGCCTGTACGCCCGCGCGCGCCGCGTGGACATGATTGCCCAGGTGCTTGAGGAACAGGTCACCCTCCACGCCAACGAGATGGCGCTGCGCTCGCGGCTGGCGCGCGTCTATCAACAACAGCGCCGGTACCGAGACGCGATTATCCAACTCGATGCATTGGGAGAGTTACAGCTCGAGGCCGGCCTGCGCGAAGATGCGGTGGTGACCATTCGCACTATTATCTCGTTCAACCCGCCCGAACCTGACCGCACTAGCTACATGCAATTGCTCCGACAACTGGGCGGCTGAGCGTCCGCGCCACGCCCGGCCCACAGCCACACAAGCACACCACGCCATATGGAAGTCATATGGAAGTGATCTGGACTCTGCAAAACCTGAACTGGACGGCAGTCCTCGACATCCTGGTCGTCGCCGTCGCCATCTTCCTGGCCCTGCAACTGGTGCGCGGCACGCAGGCGGTCTCGTTGCTGCGCGGCACGCTCATCCTGTTGCTCATCGTCTGGCTGTTGACCAACCTGATCTCGCTGGTGGCGTTTAGCTGGCTCGTGCGTGGCGCGCTGATTATGTTCGCCGTCGCGGTGCCTATCATCTTCCAGCAAGAGCTGCGGCGCGCGGTGGATATGATCGGGCGCACGCGGATCGTGTGGTTCGCGCGCCAGAGCCGCGAAAGCAATCGCCAGCGCGTCATCCGCGAGATTTGCGCCGCCGTCGAGCGCCTTTCCGAGCGCCGGCATGGGGCGCTCATCGTGTTGGAACGCGAGACCAACCTGAGCGAATACCTCGACACCGGCGTGAAGCTCGACGCGCTCGTCAGCGACGAACTCCTCACCACCACCTTTTGGCCCAAGACGGAACTGCACGACGGCGCGGTCATCATCCGCGTGGACCGGATTGTCGCCGCCGCGTGCGTGTTGCCGCTCTCGGCGGCGCGCCAGATGCCCGAACGCAACATGGGCCTGCGCCATCGCGCCTCCCTGGGCATCAGCGAAGTGTCCGACGCGGTAGCCGTGGTGGTCTCCGAGGAAAACGGGAATATCTCGCTTGCCAACAACGGGCGCATCATCCGCCGCCTCGACGGCGAGCGCCTGTACACCCTGCTCAACGAGTTTTACGGCGACGCGCGCCGCGAGGCGAGCCTGCTCCAACGCCTGCGCAGCGCTCTCGAAGAGTGGGGGCGGTCATGAACCTCGCGCGTGGCTTCTGGGACCAACACCGCGACCAAATCCGCGCCCTCCTGAGCCAGATGGGCTGGTTCATCATCTCGCTGTTGCTGGCGATGGTGGTGTGGATCGTCGCCACCCTGGAAAGCGACCCGGTCACCCAGCGCGAGTTTGCTTCGCGCATCGATATCCGCCTGGTGCACCTGGACTCCGACGTGCTGTTGGTCAACCAGCCCCCGCAAAGCGCGCGCGTCACAGTGCGCGCGCCTCAATCCACGTGGTCCCGACTGACCAAAGACGACATCCTCGTGCAGGCCGACATCGGCCACGCACGCAACGGCGACCATGTGATCCCCCTCAAGGCTGTCATGACCATGCCCGGCGAAGTAGTCCACATCGAACCCAGCCAGATCGTGGTCCAACTGGACATCGCCGACCGCAAGACCGTCCCGGTCGTGGTAGGGGTCAGCGGCGAACCGGCGCTCGGCTATGTCGCCAAGCAGGCGCAACCTGACCCGGCTGAGGTCGTCGTGTACGGCCCGGCCTCGCTGGTGACGCTTGTCGCCGAGGCCTACGCCGAGTTTCCCCTCAACGGCGAACGCCTCACCGTGAGTGACACCCTGCCCCTCGTGGCGCGCGGCCAGGGTCAGGAGGTCGCCAACGTGCAGATGGAGCCTGCCGCCGTGCGCGTCACCCTGCCCATCGAGACGCGCGAGGGCTACCGCACGGTGCCCGTCGTGCCCAATATCCCCAGACATCCGCCCGCCGGCTACACCTGGCAACTCGAGTCGTATGAACCGGATACCATCACCGTCACCGGCCCGCAAAGCCGCCTGGACAGCATGGCCGTGCCCGTCGTCACGGAGGCCATCGACCTTTCAGATAAGACCGAGAGCCTGGAGCTGGAAGTCGGCGTGATCCTGCCCAACGACATCGAACCCGCCGTCGAAGGGCAGACCATCACGGTGCGGATCACCATCGAGGCGATTGAAGGCTTCCGCCAGTTCGACGCCATCCCTATCGCGCTGGAAGGCCTGACGCCCGGTTACCAGGCGACCGTCAGCCCGGAGACGGTGGCGCTGCTCATCACCGGGCCGCGCCTCACCGTGAGCGGGCTTACCGAGGCCGATGTGCGCGTCGTGGTCGATGTGACGGGCCTGGTGCCCGACACTTACCAGCTCAACCCGACGGTCTCGATCAACCGCGAGGGCATCGCGCAGGACAAGATCACCGTGCTGCCGCGCGTCGTCGAGGTGCAGATTATCGAGGCCGGCGCGCCGACCCCGGCGACGCCGACCCCGACGCCGTGAGGGGACCGCCCATCGGGAGACAGACGACAGCGGGCTTTTAAGAGCCTATCCGAATAATGCTGGACAAGGGGTTTAAGCCCCTTGTCCAGGTCGCTTGATATAGTTTCTCTTATAGGTTCTAAGCCCCCTGTCCGGGTCTCAGCGAGGATGTTAATCGCTTGACCACGCGATAGTGTGGAGCGGTTTGATCTTTCGTGTTACCCGTGTTATTCGTGGTTAAACGCTGATAGAGGAACCCATGCGCAAACCGCTCGT
>DAOTXU010000225.1:0-4570 GCA_034435135.1 Anaerolineae bacterium
GAGGGGGAGTCGGTCCTGTTCAGCGTCTGCACTCCCCCTCTCCATGCAATGGAGAGGGGGACTGCCCGAAGGGCGAGGGGGTGAGGTAAGAGAATACGAAAGCCTTTTTCTCGAACATGCGTTCAGTGTCCGGTAGCTAGGTAGACGATCAGAATGGCACCGTTTCAGAAAGTAGGGACATAGCGTTGCTGTGTCCCTACGAGCGATCACCGCAGTGGGAGCAAAGAGTCCGCGACGAGCGGCAGCGGCCAAGTGGGCCAGACCGGCTGCCCGCGCAATACCCGCAGCGCCGCTTCCAGTTGGGGGTCGAAGTCTTCGGAGATGGCGCTGGCCGGCCACAGCACTTCCACGTCGGGTGTGAGGCCAACGTTATCCACCGTGCGATCGTTGGGTGTGTACCACCGCGAGATGGTGATGCGCACCCCGCCGCCGTTAGAAAGCGGTCGCCAGGTTTGCACGGTGCCCTTGCCAAACGTCACCGCGCCGACCAGGACCGCGCGTTCACGATCTTGAAGCGCGCCGGCGAGCAATTCCGATGCGCTGGCGCTGCCCTGGTCCACCAACACCACCATCGGGATGTCCGTCGCCAGGCCGTTGGTGGCCGCCTCATACACCGTCTCTTCATCCGCCGTGCGCGCGGTAATAACGGGACCTCCAGGGAGAAACTCGCCGGCTACGTCGATAACCGTCTGCAAATAGCCGCCGGGGTTGCCCCGCAGGTCCAGAATCAGCCCGGCGGGGTTCTGCGCGTTCAGTTCGACCAGGGCGTCGCGCATGTGCTGCGTGGTCAGCGCGCCAAATTGCGTTAGCCGCAGGTAGGCCACGGCGCCGATCATGCGACTCTCCACGCTGGGGATGTCCACGCGGGCGCGCACGACTTTGATCTGTAGCAGCCCTGAAACGCCGCGCCGTTGGATCCCTAAGCGCACCGTTGTGCCGGCGGGGCCGCGCACCCGGTTGATGATCTCATCTTGTGCGAGGTGAGTGATATTTTCGCCGTCCACTTCGACGATGGCGTCATTCGCCAGAATGCCGGCCGCTTCGGCGGGCGAGGTGGGAATCACGGAGACAATCGTGAGTGCGCCGCTCTCTTCATCTTTGCGGACATAAGCGCCGATGCCTTCAAAGCTGCCTTCCAGGGCCTCGTTGGATAGGCGGAACGCTTCAGGGTCCATGTAGGTGGTGTTCGGGTCGCCGACGGCTTCAAGCATCCCGCGCAGCGCGCCCTCCATCAAGGCGGTGTCGTCGAGTTGCGCTGCATCCACGTAAGCGTCATGGAGCACGTCCCAGGTTTCCCAAAACGGGGCGAAGAGTTCGTCCTCTGCCCGCTGCGGCTGGTTCTCCGCGGTTGCGGGCGCACTCTGCGCGCCGGACAGGTAGCCAAGCCCAAAAACGGCGAGTGCAAAAATGAGCATACCGAGCGCTTTGCGCATTCCAGATACTCCAACAAGACTAACGCCTACTACTCTGATCGATTATAGCGCAATTGAGCGTAAGGCGGCGGCGAAGGGCGGCTCTACGGGATAGCGTGGTCAGGTGAGAGCGCCCCACCTGCGACCTGGGCAGGGGCTAAGCCCCCTATCCTCTCCACAGATTGCGGCGACTCGGCCTTGATACAGGGCGTTATCACCCACTTTCAGGCGCTCCACGCTATTCTGTGATCCTGCCCGACGAAGGGCAGGCGTACATAACACCGGTCAGGTACTCATCGAAGCGACCCGCGTTGCACTTATCAATATAGCGCATAATCTCGCCGCCGTTGATAGGATTTTCGGGATAGCGCGAAATCAGCCACGCGCCGCGTGGCGCGCCGACGCCGCTTGTCTGCCGGCGCAGCGCGCGGCGGGGGGTTATGCGCTCTGCGCTCGCACCTTGAGCGCCACGCGCTTGCTCTCCTCGCCAAGCTGCCGGACCAGCGTCAACCAACCCGCCATCGACAGGTCCGGCGGCTTGGCAGCGAACAGGTACGGGCTGCCAATCACGATGCGCTTCACATGCGCGCGCGTGAGCGCCAGGTTTAGCCGCGCCACGGAGAAGGTGTCGTCGCCGCGCGCGAGGGCGCGCCGGAAGTCGCTGGTGGTCAGCGAAAGGATGACCAGGTCGCGGCCCCGGATGCGCAAATCCTCCGGTGTGCCGAAGAGGATGTCGGCGGGGAAGGGCGCGCCGCGCGACTCGGCCAGTTCGACCACGCCGTCGCGGATTAACCGCGCCTGCGCGCGGTAAGGTGAGATCACAGCCACCTGTTCGGCGGGGAAGTTACACCCCAGGACCAGCACCGTTGCCAGCCACGCCGCCACTTTCGCCTCGTCCTCCGAGCGCAAGTCGCAGCCTTCGTGAGAGGTTTCGACGAAAACCGAGCTAAATGCAGGGTCAAGCACTTCTTGAATGCGCGGCCAGGGCGGTTCTCTTTCGAGTTCGAGGCGGCGTTCGGCGGCGCTGGGCCACGCGCGCAGCCGACGTTTGTAGAAGTTCTTACTGGGGAAGTCCACCAGTTGATCGTTCAGCTGGAAACTCGCTTCCAGCGCGGTGCCAGGGGCCAGCCGTGCAAAGAACGCCAGCGCTGATAAGGCGGCGTCGGACTTCGGGTGCGCCCCATAAAGCTTGGGCGGCACGCCGGCGGGGTCGCCGAAGAGAATATAGCGTGGAGCCATCAACATGGCGGTGACGGCCTCCGGCAGGGTGACGCGCTCGGCGTCGTCGATGAGCACCGTGTCGAAGCTGACCGCCGCCAGCGAAGCATCGAAACGCGCGACGGTCGGCAACCCACCGATCACCATGCCCCGGTCGGTCGGGTGGAGCGCGCTCCGCGTGAAGTTCTCATGGGTGGGCACGCTAACTTGTCCATCCGAAAGGCCCTCGACGCGGTGCAGGTCGCCGATCTTGTGTACCAGCCGGTGGCCGGTCTGCGCGACGACGGCGTGCAAAGCGTGGTTGACGCTCAGGTCATCCGGGCCGGTGATAAACACGCGCTGCCCTTCGCGCGCCAGTGTAGCGGCGAGTTCCGCCAGGACGTGCGTCTTGCCGGTGGTCGGCGCGCCTTGCACGACCCAGTAGTTGGTGACGGAGCGCCCGCGTATCAACGCCTCGCGCTGGTTGACCTCCAGGCGGGTGCGGGCGGCGTGTTGCTGCGCCTGCGCCTCGCGCGCGCGGTCGATTTCGGGCTTGGCCTCGCTCAGCGCTCTGGCGAGCAGGCGCGCGTTCAGGGTATCGCCGGCTTCCAGTTCGCCCAGCGCGGTGAGGAGCGGCTGGCGTAGGTCGATCAGATCAACGTCGAGCGTCCAGCCGGCGGACCGCTTGAGCTTGCGGAAGGTTTGCAAGGGACCGGGGCTGACCGTGAGCTGCGCGCCATCTTCGCTCTCAAGGATGCACCCCACGTAATCGCCCTCCGGGTCGTTGAGGCTCAGGCGCAACGGGTCGCCGACGCCGAATTGCGAACGGTTGTCCTCCAGTTCCAGAGTCGCGGAGTCGCGGTCGAACTCGACGATGGTCGCGCCCTCTATCGCCAGCCCGGAATTGACGCGCTGGTCGATGCGCTGACGCCACAGGTTGCGGCGGTGTTTCTGTTGGGCGGCAAATTCCTTTTCGACAAATTCGTAGAGTTGTGCGAGAAGTTTTTTCATAGCTTTTATAACCTTACTGCTTCAAGCTCTATGATATTCACTCCGGCGTTCTTGACAACATCCAGACAAACCGGCTTTCCGGCCCCTCTGAGCGAATTGACATGGAACGGTCATTCGCCTATGCTACAGGCGAATCCTATGCGCGGTCGGCTCACCGGGATGGGGGGCGAAATGAAAGCAAAACTCGCGGCGTGTGCGGCTTTGGCCCTGTTTCTGATTCTCGCGGCGTGCCAACCCGGCGGCCAGGAGACGCCGATTGACATCAACGCCGTGGCATCAGAGACGGCGGCGTACTTCGCCACCCGCGCGACGGCGACGCCTTCCCTGACGCCTGTCGCCACCCCCACACCGATCACCGACTCGCCTACACCCAACCCGACGACAACCCAAACGGCGACGCCTACTCATACCGCGACCTATACGGTCACGCCGACGTTCACCGTCACCCCCACGTTCGACCTGCTGGGCAGCGCGACTGCCACGTTCACCCCGACCCTGACGTTCACCCCGACGCTGACTTTTACCCCATCCATCACGCCGACTCCCACCGCGACCACGACCGGGCCGATCATCACCAACGTGCGCGCCGGCTCGACTTTCATCTATGCGTCGCAGCCGGTGGGGTGCAGCCCCACGACCACGTTTATCTCCGCCGACGTGGCCGACGCGGTGCCGATCCGCTCGGTGAGCCTGCTCCTCACCGTCGGCTCCACCACCAACACGCTGCCGATGCAGTTCGTCGCCGGCACAACCTGGCAGGTGCAGGTCGGCCCTACAGCGGTGGTGACGGTGGTCAGCTACCGCGTCTCAGCGGTGAACACGCTGAACCAGTCCGCGCTCTCGCCGCAGCAGTTCTTGCAGGTCTCGCCGTGCAACGTGCCGCCCACTGCCACGCCCTCGCTCACGCCTACCATCACGCCGACGCCATCCCCCACCGCGACGCCGACCGC
>DAOTXU010000226.1:0-15328 GCA_034435135.1 Anaerolineae bacterium
GGACGGGCCTCTGCGCAGCGTCCCGTCCCCACAGCAAGGCGTGTGCGCTACTCGTCTTCGCCCTTGACCTCGACTTTTGTCTTCGCGCCGGGTTCGGACTCTTCACCCTTGCCCGCTTCAACGCGCTCGACGAGCACCGTGAATTTGCCGGAGGCCAACAACGCCAGGCCAGCCACGCCGCCGAGCGCCGCCAGGAACGGCGCCCAGAGCGCAGCCACGAGTGAAGCGACTGCCACGACGGTCAGCGGCAAGTCGATGATTACGCGGTCCTCCTGCTTGACAATCACGCGGCGGACATTGCCCTCATGGACCAGATTCTCGACGAATTTCACCAGGTCCTTGCCCGCCACCTCGAACTGCTCGGTCCAGGTGCGGGACGGTTCGGCTTTCGGCTCGGTGTGCTTTCCGTTCGCGTTTGGATCGGGATTCTCGGCCATCGCTCTCCACCTCACTTCTGATGCAATCACTGAGTAATAGACTTCGGGTCAGCCATCTGACCTTTTCATTTCTCTACTACGAAGATCAACGCGAGAGGTTGCGGCGCGCCGGCCGGATTTCTCTGAAAAGCAGAGCAGGGCACGGCGAAACTCCAGTTAACCATTTGAGAGCACTGAGGACTCAGCGAAAACCCTGAAAATCGCTTACGGCAATTCCTGAAGCGCTGCGTGGGCGGGTGCGAAGTTTCGGTTGATCGCGATGGCCTGCCGGAATTTCCGCTCGGCCTCAGCGTACTCGCCGCGCTGCGCCAACGCCAGACCCCAATAGTAGTACGTCTCCTCGACCTCGCGGGCGCTGGCCGCGTTGGTGCGGGCGAGCACAATCACGTCATCGAGGCGGTTCGCATGGAGGTACGCCTCGAACGGGCCGAACTGGTACCAGAGCATCCGCCAGGGCAGGCCCAGGTTGCGCGCCTCGTCGTAGGCGCGCGTGGCCTCCTCGTACTGGCCGTTGAGCACGAACCCCGTGCCCAGGTTGAACCACGCGAAGGGGTTCACCCGGTCCATCTGCGCCTCGATCTGCGCCGTGCGCAACGCGTGCTGCGCGTTGAGTTTGGGGTCCCAGTCATCCCCAAGCAGGCCGGCCAGGTGCGCTTCCTGGTTCTCAGGGTAGATCACGATGTACTGCCGGTTGAAGTGCTGCCAGTCGCGGTCCACGGCGTCGTAGCTCATCGTGAGGCCCTCGCCGCTGCCGGCCCCCAGGTACGAGTCGAAGACCTGGAAGGTACCCTCGGCGTCGTCATACCCCACGATCAGGCGGTAGTGTCCCATCCAGTCGAGGCCGTCGGGGGCGAAGCTGGTTCTGATGATGACCGGGTAACCCGACACGATGAGCCGCTTGATGAGCGCGATGCTGCCCGCGTGGCGCGTCACGGCCCGCAGGCCGGGCACCTCGTCGTTGACGAAAGCCACCATCTGGTCGACGCTGACGCTCTTATCATTTGGGTCGGGTCTGAGCACCCGCGCCACGACCGCCTGCGTGGCCTCCCAGCCCCAGAAGTTCAGGCCCATCGCCAGCGTGGCGGGGGCGCAGTTGTTCCACGTTTGCGAGATCAGTCTGAAGCCGCCCAGCCTGGAAGCCAGCGGCACCGCGCCGACTGCGGCGGGCGCAGCCGCGGCCACTGCTGCCGAAGCGTCCGCCACAGCGAGCGGCGTCTCAGTGGGCACGGGCGTGCTGAAGTCCAGCGCGGCGGCTGTGGGCGAGGGCTGGGGCGGATCCGTTGGCGGCAGCGTGGGGGTGGGCGCGGCGGCGACCGTCTCACCCTGGCCGTCGTCGGGCTGCACCACCAGCAGCGATTCGACATCCACCGGTGCGGCGGCTGTCGGGAGGACGTCAGTGCGGCAGAAGTTGGGGTGCAAGCACTTCAGGAAGGGCGGCAGCCGGTCTACCCAGTGCGCCGGCAGCGAGCGGATGGCGAGCGGTGTGACGATCACAACGAAAATGGCGGCGGCAACTGTACCCAGGAAGAACCAGCCCATCAGCGCGCGGAAAGTGCTGTTCCGGCGGTAGCGCGCCTGGTAACGGCGTCGCGCACCGCCGCGCCGGCGCAGGTCCAACTGGGGTGTGTAGCTTGGTTGGGGGAGAGAAATCCTGCGGGTCTTGATCCGGTTATCTCTGAATCCTCTCATCTGCGTTACCTATGGATTATCCGGTTGGTCACCCGACGTTTGGTTTCCTCGCTCCTTTTCTTACTGAGCGGTCCCCCTTAACCTGCGCCAGTATATACTGGACTGTCGCCAAAATCAATTGAAAAGCTTGAGCATGAGGCGCTTTGAGATTGGGTAGCGGTCAATACACAAAACCCAGCGAGAGGCGCCCATGAAAACGGATTTTGTACAGAGTCCAGCTCATACGGGGCTGTTCGTTACGACTGCTCCACGATTCGGACAATGGTCACGCCGTCGCCGCCCTCCTTGTCGTCGCCGCGCGACGAGGAACGCACCAGCGGGTGATGGCGCAGCGTCTCGCGCACGGCCTGGCGCAGCGCGCCGGTGCCCTTCCCGTGGATGATGCGCACGAAGGGCAGCCCGGCCATATACGCCGCGTCCAGGTACTCGTCCAGGCGCGGCAGCGCGTCCTCGACAAGCTGGCCGCGTATATCCAGTTCCATGCCGGGCGAGGGCGCGCGCGGCGGGAGCGGGTCGCGCCGCTTCTCGATCCCGGCGAGCTTGCGCTCCAGGCTGGTGCGGCGTTCCAGGTCTTCCAGGCGGGCGCGCAGCCGCAGCCGCCCGACTTGAACCTCGACCTCCTCCGCGCTGAGTTCGGTGATTTGCCCTTCGGCGCTAAGCGGGCGCACCCACACTGTCTCGCCCAGCCGAAAGACGGGCGCTTCTTCCTCTTCAAACAGCATGGGCGCTTCCGTGACCGGCGCGACGGGCGCTTCCAGACGCTCGTCCAGTTGCTCCGCGCGCGCATCGACCTTGCTCAGCGCATCGAGCGGCAGCGCGGCGGCGCGCATCTGGTCGCGGAGCTGGCGGATCTGCTTGCGCAGCTTTTGCAGTTCGCGCTGCGCCTTGTTGCGCGTCTTGCGCAGGAGTTCACGCCGCTCCTCCTCGATGGCGTCCAGGCGGGCGCGCAGCGCGTCGCGGACCTGTTCCACCTCGGCGCGGGCGCGCTCCGCCTCGGTGAGCGCGCGCCCCGCCTCGTCGCGCGAGCGGCGGATTTCGTCGAGCAGGTCATCGACCTCCAGATCGCTCTGGGCGACCATGCCGCGCGCCTCTTCGATAATGTGGTCCGGCAGGCCCAGGCGCGCGGCAATCGCCAGCGCGTTGCTGCGCCCCGGCAGCCCGACGATGAGCCGGTACGTCGGCGCGAGCGTCTCCAGATCGAACTCGACGCTGGCGTTGCGCACGCCGCGCGTCTGTTGCGCGAAGATCTTCAGCTCCGGGTGGTGCGTGGTGACCATCGTGGTCGCGCCCTTGTCCAGCAGCGTCGAGAGCAACGCGCGCGCCAGCGCGCTCCCCTCGGCGGGGTCAGTGCCCGCGCCCAGCTCGTCGAGCAGGATGAGCGATTGCTCGTCGGCCACTTCCAGGATGGCGACGATGTTGGTCATGTGCGACGAGAAGGTCGAGAGCGACTGCTCGATGGATTGCTCGTCGCCGATGTCGGCGTGAATGCCCTTAAACACAGAAAGCTCGGCGCGCTTGACCGGCAGGTGCAGGCCGCACTGCGCCATCAGCGCCAGCAGGCCCACCGTCTTGAGCGCGACCGTCTTGCCGCCGGTGTTCGGCCCGGTGATGACCAACACATACGCCTCGTCGTCGAACGCCACGTCGATGGGCACCACCGTCGCCGGGTCGAGCAGCGGATGGCGCGCCTCCACCATCGTGACCATGCTGCCGGGATGGCGCCGCGCCCCCTCTCCGGGCATCGCGCGGAAACCGACCAACTCCGGCTTGAGCGCGCCGGTCGCCATGGCGTACTTCGACTTGGCAAACGCCAGGTCCAGGGCGGCGAGCGCTTCCACCGTGCGCCCAATGGCGCGCGCCTGGTCGCCGACCATGCCGGAAAGCTCGGCCAGGATGCGGCGGACTTCCTCCTCTTCGTCCAGTTGCAACTGGCGGTAGGTGTTGTTCAGTTCGACCGTCGTCAGCGGCTCGATGAACAACGTCGCGCCGCTGGCGCTCTGGTCGTGCACGATGCCCTTGATCCGCCCCTTAAAATCGGAACGGATCGGGACGACGTACCGCCCCGCGCGCTGCGTGACAATCGGCTCTTGCAGCCAGCGCTGGTTATCGGGGTTATTGACCAGCGCGTTGAGCTTGCTCATCAGCCGGTCGAACGCGATTCTGATCTCGGCGCGGAGGCTGGCGAGCCGGGGCGAGGCGCTGTCGAGCACCTCGCCGCGCTCGTTGAGCACACGGCCAATCGCTTCCACAATCTCCGGGCATGGCTCGATGAACGCAGCCGTCTCCGCGAGGATAGGGAACTGGCCGCGCAGGTAGGTCAGCGTGCGCTGGAGGCTGGCAGCGCGCTGCAACGTGGCGCGGACGTTCAGCAGCACGTGCGGCTCCAGCAGGATGCCACGGCTGGCGCGCAGGGCGTCGGCGCGCACGTCGCGGACGCCGCCCATATTGATGTCCGTCTTCTGGGAAAGCAAAGCGACCGCTTCGGCGGTTTCCTGCTGGCGGCGGATCGCCTCGTCCAGGCGCGTGGTGGGCGTCAGATTGCGCGCCAGCTCTGCGCTGGCCGAGAACGATGCGTATCCGGCGACCTTTTCGAGTATCTTGGACAATTCCAGGGTTTCAAACGATTTCCGGTCCATGCGATGTTTCCGCGACTTTCCGTAAGACCTTGCGCCATAATGATGCACCGCGAGCGGCTTTCTCGCCACTATTCCTGCTAAAGTCAACCGGGGGGGTAAGACCACCGCATAGCGTGGAGCGCTTGAAAGTGGGTGATAACACCCCGCATCTAAGCCGAGTCACCGCAATCCGTGGGGGAGGACAGGGGGCTTAAGCCCCCCTGTCCAGGTCGCAAGTGGGACGCTCTCACATGACCACGCTATCCTGTGGAGCTACTACCGGGTGGGCGGAGGCGTTCCTGACAGGAGCAAAAGCTGTGGAAATGAGCAAACCTGCTGCCGCCTGGCGGCGCTCGGTGTGCTGGCCGGCGCCGCGTGGCTGTAGTTCCGCACCGGCGGCTGAGCGCTTTGCAGACGCTTATGCTAGAATGCATATACCTCATTGCGCAGGTCGCACGATGAAAGGCGGCATATTATGAACAGGCACCTGTTGACCACCTTACTCTTGTGTGTGGCGATGGCGCAGCCTGCCCTCGCCCAGGCCCCGGAGTGGGAGCCAACTTACATCGATGAACCGGGCGTCTGCGAGGGCGGCGTGATCTGCGGGCCGTCGGGCAATTTCACCGCCGAGACCTTCCCCACCGTTGCTGACATAGACTGGGAAGCCTTCCCGGCCAACCCATCGCGCCCCTATGGTCCCGCCGAAGGTGGGCGGGTCTGGCATGTCGCGCCCGGCGGCGACGACGACGCAACCGGCGACACGGACGCGCCGCTCGCCACGGTCGAACGGGCTGTAGAGCTGGCCGGGACCGACGACGTGATCCTGGTCGCCGACGGCGTGTACCCGGTCGGCGTGTATGAGGATTCCATCATCATGGACACGCCCGGCGTGACCCTGGCCGCTGAGCACGTCGGCGGCGCGGTCTTAACGCCCGTCAGCGAGGAGTGGGCGTGGCTGTCGGGCATTGTCGCCAGCGCCGATAACCTGGTTATCGACGGCTTCGTCATCCGCGACTTCAGCCGGGGCTACGGGGTCTACTTCGGGCGTCTCGACTCGCCGCAGCGGAACCTGGTCCTGCGCCACCTGTGGATCGAAGGCGTGGAGGACGCGATTCGCTCGGCCATACCTGACAGCGGCGCAACCCACAGGCAGCCCGTCATCGAAGGGCTGCTGCTCTATGATGTCGCTGTTCGCCGCGCGCTGATCGGTTTCAATTGCGGCGAAGGCCCATGCAAGAGCATGAGAGTTGAGGCGCTGTCGATTGACCTGACCAGCGACGCCGCGACCGATGTCGGCTCGTGGGGCGACGGGGTCGCAGTCGAAAACGGCGAGCATGTTGTCGTTTTCAACGCGGAGGTCACCGGCGCGGGCGCAGACGGGATCGACCTGAAAGCGACGCGCGTGGTCGTCGCCAACGTCCACGTGCACGACGTGCAGCGCAACGGCGTCAAGCTCTGGCGCGACGGAGACGTGATCAACGCGCTGGTCTACAACACCGGCGCAGACGCAGCCATCGTTTTCGACGCCGGCGGCCAGTACCGCATCCTCAACAGCGTGGTCGCGCGCCACGCCTACGGGGGGCAGGCCTACGCGGGGAGCGTCGCTTACGACAATCCCGAAGAAGCGGGCAGCCTGAGCGTCGTCAACAGCGTCTTTTACCAGAACGCCGGGGCGCTCTGGGTGGCGGGCGCGTTCGCGCTCGACGTGCGCGCGACCCTGTTCTACGGCTCCGGCAACGGGCAGGAGTTGATCTGGGCGCGCCCGGAGGGTGAGATCGCCATCGGTGAGGCCGACCGCGCGTTCAGCGCGCTGGAGGCGGCGGGCGGCGGCGGTTACGGCTTCGATTTCGTCGATCCTGGCTTCCTGAATCCCGACGCCGGCGACTATCACCTGGCGGCGGAGGCCTTCGCGCGGGATCGCGGCCTGGGCGACGTGGGGGCGCTGCCGCCGTTCGACCTGGAGGGCAGGCCGCGCGTCGCCGGCGCAGCGGTTGACCTGGGACCCTACGAGGGGTAGAGTCAGGGCGGTATACGCTTGCAACCGCCGGACGACACACTCCACGCCAGGCCATTTGCATTCGAGGAGAATTCGTGTACACTGTGCAAATGGGTTGGGAAAAACTGGAAGCCTTTATCAGCTATCGATTCACTTTGCCGGCCTGAAGCCCCAGCAAACCAGCCACTACAGGAGTAAGCAGCATGCCAGAAGTCCAGCTGTCGGGGTTGTACTACCCGAACAAGTTTGCCCTCATCACCATGAAGGCGATGGAAGAGGTGATGGGCAAAAACGGCCTGAACGCCGTCCTGAACCTGGCCGGCCTCGCCCACTACATCAACAACTATCCGCCGGACAATCTGGACAAAGAGTTTGACCTCGCCTACTACACCTCGCTGCAAGTCTCGCTCGAAGACATGTATGGTCGGCGCGGCGGGCGTGGCCTGTCGCTGCGCGCCGGGCGAACTCTCTTCGCCGACGCGCTCAAGAGCTTCGGCGCGATGGCGGGCGTGGGCGACCTGGCGTTCAAAGTGCTGCCGTTGCAGGCCAAGCTAAAGGTCGGGTTGCCGGCGGTGGCAGGCATCTTCCGGCAGTTCAGCGACCAGGTGAGCTTCGTCCATGACGAAGGCGATAAGTACGTTTACACCTACGAAGTGGTGAACGGCGTGCGCACCTGCCCGATGTGCGCACCCAACCGCGTCGCCGAGCGCCCGGTGTGCCACATCGGCCAGGGCTTGCTGCAAGAAAGCCTGCGCTGGGTCAGCGGCGGGCACGAATTCAAGGTGGACCTGGCGACCTGCATCGCGTGCGGCGACGACAAGGGGCGCACGGTCATCTACAAGGAGCCGATCACCTGACGCGCCGGCTGCATCTGGGCGTGGTTTGAGGCCGCATCGTGCCCCGGCGATTCTCACCCTTCTATAACCCCAATCAAAGGAGCCACCTAGCCATTCAAGGTGGCTTTGTGCCGTCTGACAGGCCCATTTTGTGACTTGTGCTGTTGAGGATGAGGACAGTCGATGATAGACTGTTAATTGGTGAAGGCGATCAAGCTGCATAAGTTATAAGTTAAAGGAGGGGGTCTATCGAGAGCATTCGCTTCGCCATCTGACTTAACTTTCTGTCGCGATCCGCTTGACATCTGTTCAGTGAGGAGGAATCAGATGAAAACCTGGCGTCGATTGGTCGTGCTGGGCGTGGCAGCCGCGCTGCTGTGCAGCCTGAGCGCAGCCGCCGCGCAAGAGGAGTTTGTATTCGGACTGGTGCTGGTGGGGCCAAAGGACGATCACGGCTGGAGCGAGGCGCACTACACCGCCGGCGAATACGTCATGGAGAAAATCCCCGGCACGCGCATGGTGGTTTTCGAGAGCCTGAACCCCGCCGATGCGCCCGAAACCACCCTGGAGCAGGTCGTCGATTCGATGGTTGCCGAGGGCGCGAAGCTGATCTTCACCACCTCGGACTCCTTCGAGCTGGACACCCCGCCTGTGGCCGAGAAATACCCCGACGTGGTGTTCATCAACATCTCCGGCAGCAACGTGCTTGAGGGCGAAGCGCCCGAAAACCTGGGCAACATCATGGGCCAGATGGAATGGGGCAAGGAGATCGCCGGATGCGCGGCGGCGCTCGCCACCCAGACCGGCAAGATCGGCTACCTCGGCCCGCTGATCAACTTCGAGACGCGCCGCCTGGCCGCGTCGGCCTACCTGGGCGCGAAGTACTGCTATGAGCACTACGCCGGCAAAGACCCCGCCGAACTGCAATTCACCGTCACCTGGATCGGCTTCTGGTTCAATATCCCCGGCGTTACGCTCAACCCGACCGACGAGGTCAACCGCTTCTTTGACGCCGGCGTGGACGTGGTGATCTCCGGCATCGACACCACCGAGGCCATCGTCGAGGCGGGCCGGCGCGCCGAGGAAGGTGAGCAGGTCTGGGCCATCCCCTATGACTACGAGGGCGCGTGCGAAGAAGCGCCCGAAATCTGCCTGGGCGTGCCCTACTTCAACTGGGGGCCGGCCTACGTCGCAACCGTCCAGGCCGTGATCGACGGCACCTGGGCGCAAAGCTGGGACTGGAACCCGCCGGATTGGGAAGACATCAACAACCCCGACACAACCGCTGTCGGGTTCCTGTACGGCGACGGCCTAACGGACGAGCAGAAGGCGACCCTGGATGAGTTCATCGCCATGCTCGCCGAGGTCGCCGCTGAGGATCACTTCGCGCTCTGGCAAGGCCCGCTGGCCTTGCAGGATGGCACCGTCATCGCTGAAGAGGGCGCATGGGTGGATCCCATCGGCACGAAGGAAGGCGAGCCGGTCGGCATCTGGTATCTGCCGCAACTGCTCGAAGGTATGGAAGGCGCCAGCACGAGCGAATAAGGCCGCCTTGACAAACTGATCGTAGGGGCACAGCATGGCTGTGCCCCTTCTGTACGCATTCCCAAGCCAGATCATAGGTCACACCCCATGCGCGTGGACCTGCACCACATCCGCAAACGCTTCGGCCCGGTTCGCGCCAACGACGACATCACCCTCAGCTTTGAGGCCGGGCGCATCCATGCCCTGCTCGGCGAGAACGGCGCGGGCAAAAGCACGCTGATGAAAATCCTCTCCGGCCTCTACACCGCCGACGCCGGCCAGATCGTCCTCGACGGCAAGCCCGCCCACTACGACACGCCCGCCGGGGCGATCGCGCACGGCGTGGGCATGTTGCACCAGGACCCGCTCGATTTCGCGCCGTTTTCCGTGCTGGAGAACTTCATCTACGGGCACCAGGGCGGGGTTACACAAGGCCGACGCGAGGCGCGCGCCGCTTTCACCGAACTGGCCGCGCGCCTGGGCTTCGTCCTTGACCCGGACGGTTACATCGACGGGTTGACCATCGGCCAACGCCAGCAGCTTGAAATTCTGCGCCTTATCAGCCTGGGCGTGCGCGTGCTCATCCTCGACGAGCCGACGACCGGCATTTCGGCGGAGCAAAAAGCAGTGCTGTTCGACACGCTGCGCCGGCTCGCGCACGAAGACGGCATGAATATCATCTTCGTGTCGCACAAGCTTGAAGAGGTCGAGGAACTGTGCGACGCTGTGGCCGTGCTGCGCCAGGGCAAACTGGTGGGTTGCCAGGGGATGCCTTGCAACGCGCAGGAGATGGTGGCGATGATGTTCGGGCAGGAGCTGACGCGCACCGCGCGCCCTCCGGCCATCCTGGGCGAGCCGGTCTTGCAGGTGCGCGGCTTGACCGTGCGCACGACGCGCCTCGCGCTGGAGGGGCTGAACCTGTCGCTGCGCGCCAGCGAGGTGGTCGGGCTGGCCGGCCTGGAAGGGAGTGGCCAGAAGCTCCTGATTGAAGTGTGCGCCGGGCTGCGCCGCCCCGACTCCGGGCGCGTGGTGGTCGGCGGTCACGACCTGACCGGTCAGGGTTACCACACGTTTGCGGCGCATGGCGTCGCCTACGGCTCGGCGGGGCGGCTGGAGGAAGGGCTGGTCGGCGGGCTGACGCTGGCCGAACACTTCGCGCTCGCCGACCCCAGGCCGCGCCGCTGGTTGAACCGGGCGCACACCGAGGCGGTCACGCGCGAACGGATCGCGCAGTTCAACATCAAAGGCCGGCCTGGAGACGACGCGCGCAGCCTCTCTGGCGGCAACCAGCAGCGCCTCCTGCTTGCGCTCATGCCCCTGAAACCGCGCGTGCTCCTGCTCGAACACCCCACGCGCGGCCTTGATGTGGAAAGCACCGCCTGGGTGTGGGGGCAACTGCTGGAACGGCGCACCAGCGGCGCGGCGATCATGTTCACCTCCGCCGACCTTGACGAGATCGTGGAATACAGCGACCGCATCCTGGTCTTCTTCGGCGGCAAAGTCACTGAGGTCCCCGACCCTTCCAAGATCAGCGTGGAAGCGCTCGGCTACCTGATCGGCGGCAAGACGCTTGAAGGGCAAGACGGCGCGCCAGACGGATTAAGAGAGGCGCAAAACGGATGAAACGCTCCCAGGCGCTCAGCAACACCGTGACCATCGCCGGGGCCGCCGTCCTGGGGCTGGCGCTGACCACGCTGATCCTGTTCGCGGTAGGCGCGCCGCCGGGCCAGGCGTTTGTCAACATCCTGCGCGGCGCGTTCGGGACGCTGGTCGGCGCGGACGGCGCGTTGACCCTGCTCAACCCGCGCACCGGCGCGACGATCACGTTCTGGATTCCGCTGCTGCTGTGCTCCACCGGCCTGCTGCTGACGTTTACCGGCGGGTTGTGGAACATCGGCGTTGAGGGGCAAATGACGATGGGCGCGGTCGCCGCCAGCTTTGTCGCGTTGCAGGTGAGCGCGGCGGTGTTGCTGCCGTCCGATTTGGCCGTGATCGCCACACCCCAGCAGGCGCAAGCCATCGCCGGAGTGGAGGATCTCAAGAATCTGAGCCTCGGCGTGACCGACGCATCGCTCCTGGACGACCTGAACATCCCCGCCGTGAAGATTGTCGCCTTCAATGCGCTTGACGCCGCCGCCGCCGCCGCGCGCGCGGGCGACATCGACGGCGTGATCGCGCCCCGCGCCGAAGCGGAGCGCCTCACTGACGCGGGAACCGGCCTCGCGCTGAGCGAGGTGAGCCTGACCCGACACTTACCCGGCCCATTGTTGTTGATCGGTGCGCTGGTGATGGCGATGATCGGCGGGGCGGCGTGGGGGTTGCTGTGCGGCGTGCTCAAGACGCACGGGAAGGTCCACGAGATTTTCGGCGGCGTGGCGCTGAACAACATCGCGGCGATCTTCGCCATCTACCTGATTTCCGGCCCCTGGCAGCCGCCCGAAGGCGGCAGCGCGCAGGAGACCCCCAAATTCCCGGCGTACACGTTGCTCCCGCGCCTGCCGGAGGTGCCGCTCAGCCCGCTGGCGCTGGCGCTGGCGCTGGTCCTCTTCGCCCTGATCTTGCTGGCCCTGCGCGGGACGTTCTGGGGCCTGCAACTCAAGGCGATGGGCAAAAACCGCCGCTCGGCGTTCTTGCTCGGCGTGCCGGTCGAGAAGCACACGCTGACGGCGTTCGCGCTCTGCGGCGCGCTGGCGGGGCTGGCCGGCTCGACGCGCGCGCTGGGGTTCTACGGCAACCTGCGGCCCAACATCGCCGGCGGGATCGGGTTCCTGGCGCTGCTGGTGGTGCTGCTGTCGCGCGTGCGCGCGCCGCTCGCGCTGTTTATCGCGTTCTTCTTCGCGGCCATTTACAGCGGCAGCACCGAGCTAAAAATCCAGATGCAGCTTGACGCCTCGCTCGCGGGGGTGTTGCAGGGTTTCCTGGTGTTGTCGGTGTTGCTGGCGCTGGGCGCGCGCGGGCAACTGGCGCGCCGGCGGGCAGCAAGAGCCGAATCGCCCGTAGGGGCACAACAGGCCCCGCCCTTGCCGACGACAGATGAAACGTGAGCGCAAGATGGATGAACTCGTCGCCAACCTGGCCTCGATCGTGCGCTTCGCCACGCCGCTGATCCTGGCGAGCATCGGCGAGACCATCACCGAGCGCGCCGGCGTGGTGAACCTCTCGCTCGACGGGTCGATTGTGCTCTCGGCGCTGGCGGGGTTCGTGGGCGCGTATGCCACCGGCAGCGTGGTTGTCGGGCTGATCCTGGCCGCGCTCGTGGGCATGACCATGGCGCTGACCGTCGCTTTCGCCAGCCTGACGCTCAAGCAGGATCAGGTCGCGGTGGGCTTCGTGCTCACCCTGCTGGGCGCGGACCTGGCGATCTTCCTCGGCAAGGGCTATCGCGGCGAGCGCGGCGTGTACCTCAACCGCACGCCCGTTCCGGGGTTGAGCGACCTCCCGGTGATCGGGCCGATCTTCTTCAATCACAGCGCCATCGTGTACCTGGGCTTCATCGTGATTTTCGCGGTGTGGTGGTACATGTTCCGCACGCGGCCCGGCCTGGCGCTGCGCGGCGTGGGCGAGCGACCGGAGGCGGCGTTCGCGCGCGGCGCGCGCGTGCGGATGCTTCGCTTCGTCTACGCGGCGGTCGGCGGGCTGTTAGTGGGCCTGGCCGGCGCGGAGTATTCGCTGGACGTGCGGCGCGGCTGGGCGGCGACGCCCAACATGCTCGGCGAGGGCTGGATCGCGCTGGCGATTGTGATCTTCGGCGGGTGGCATCCGTTCAAGGTGGCGTTCGGCGCGTACCTGTACGGCGCGCTGAAGACGCTCGCCTCGGTGTTGCAACAGCAGACCAACCTGCCGTTTGTGCTCATCAACATGCTCCCCTGGATTTTGATGATCCTGACCCTGCTCTCGGTGAGCAGCGGATTGGTCGAGCGGCTGGAGCGCGCCGCGCCCAGGCGCTACAAGCCGCTGGTGCGCGCCCTCCTGCGCTCCGAAGCGCCGAAGGCACTGGGGACGAACTTCGAGCGCGAGTAGAACAGATGTTTCATCCCGCAACACAGAAGCGGGACACGGCGCTGGTTTGATCCTGTTATTGTTGACTGATTGCTCTATTAGTTAAGTCAGTCAAATTCCACTTGTCGATTTTTGCATCAACTGGTAAACTTGAATTATCAAGTCCTTTCTCTCCAGGTGCAATCTCGCAACAACGGAGAGGCTTATTTCACTGCTTCTATTGAGGAGGAGCAACATGAAGAAGCATCTCGCCCGCTTTTTGCTTACTGGGGTCAGCCTCGCGCTCATCGCCGCGATGGCCGTCCCCGTCATCGCGCAAGAAGGAGAAGCGCCCGCCGGCCCCGGCGAAGGCGGCGTCCTGATCGCCGGCGACTTCGGCGGCGACCCCGGCACCTTCAACCCCTTCTACTGCGGCTCCACGTCATGTCAGGATGAGGCAATTGCCTTCATGTACCCCGGCGTTGTGGGCACCGACCCGGCGACCGCGACCTTCCAGAAGGGCGCCGACGGCGCGCTCGCGCTCGACTGGACCATCTCCGAGGATGGCACAGTCTACACCTTCACAATTCGCCAGGACTTTGTATGGACCGACGGCACGCCAGTCACCGCCTACGACATCGAATGGGCGTGGGATGTGAACGCTAACCCCGAGGCCAACACCCAGGACTCGTGGCTGGTTGAGTACGTCGCCGACGTGGTGGCGCTCGACGACTACACCTTGCAGGTCACCTTCACATCCAGCGGCTGCAACGTCATCCGCTACACCCCCGGCATCTACGGCCCGAAGCACATTCTGGAGAGCGTCCCCGTCACCGAGCTTGAGACCCATCCCTATAGCACCAACCCGGACGTGACCGCCGGCGTCTTCAAATTCGGCGAGTACCGGTCGGGCGAGCAGTTCAGCCTCCTCGCCAACCAGGACTTCCCGGACGCGATTTATGGGTACGTCGTTCCGGCTGGCCGCATCGTCAAGCAGGTCCCAGACCAGACTGTCATGATTCAACAGTTCCTGGCCGGTGAACTGAGCGAGATGCGCAACGTTCCCCCGAACTACCAGGATGACTTCCGCGCGGCGGCGGAAGCCGGCGACATCCAGGTTTACGAGTATGGCGGTAACACGTGGGACTACCTGGGCTTCAACATGGCCGACCCGACCAACCCGGTGAACGGCCTCGACGAAGAAGGCAACCCGCTTGACCAGGGCCACCACCCGCTGTTCGGCGACGCGCGTGTCCGCAAGGCCATCGCCATGGCGATTGACGTCGACGCCATCGTCGAGGGCGCGGTCTTCGGCAACGGCACGCGGATGCCCTCGTCCATCGTGGCCGCCTCGTGGGCCATCCACCCCGACCTGGATCCCATCGCCTATGACCCCGAAGCGGCAAAGGCGCTGCTGGAAGAGGCCGGCTGGAGGGACGAGGACGGCGACGGCGTCCTGGAGGCGCACGGCGCGATGTACGCCTCAGACGGCACGCCCTTCAAGTTCACGCTCTACACCAACCAGGGCAACACCCGCCGCGAGGCCATCGGCACCATCGTCCAGGACCAGTTGAAGCAGCTCGGCATCGAGGTCGATTACCAGGCCATCGAGTGGAACACCCTGCTCGACATCAACGACAGCCAGGAATACGACGCGGTCATCATGGGCTGGCGCGCCGGCTACCCAGACGACCCCATCGCCTCGATCTCGCAGATCTTCGGCGCCTTCTCCGACCAGGTGGGCGCGTGCTCGAACTGCGGCTCCTACTACAACCCCGAAGTGTACGACCTGCTGGAGCAGGCCAACAGCGTCGAGGGCTGCGACCTCGAAGCGATGAAGCCGTACCTGTATCAGGTTCAGGAGATCATGCAGGAAGACCTGCCCTACGTCTGGCTGTACTCCATCAACGGCATGTACTCGGCGCAGAACAACGTGGTGAACTTCAGCCCGTACCCGTCGCAGATGTACTGGAACGTGGACGCCTGGGCGCTCACGCCTGAATGACGCTCGTTTGACCGACAATGTAGGGGCACGGCACTGCGCGGCGCGCGCACCGTGCCCCTACCCACCCCTCGCCGGTTCTCAAACCGGCGAGGGAGCGACTTAACCAAGACTCATTCCCCTGCCCCCTCTCTTGCATGGAGAGGGGGAACCTGTACAGGCCTTCTGCCTCCTCTCTCCCTTTGGGAGAGGGGTTCAGGGGCGGACAGGTGGGAACCTCACCCCCTCGCGCCGCTGGCGCGGCGCCGTCC
>DAOTXU010000227.1:0-4248 GCA_034435135.1 Anaerolineae bacterium
ACCGGCGGCGCGCCGAGTCTGCTGCCGAGCCAGTTCTATCCGGGCGACTATGGCTCCGGTTGGGACGGTTCGGCGAGCTACCACACCAACTTCGCGGGCGCGGTTGCTGCCACCGCCCCGCTTGATCCCGGCGGCGGCGAGTAACGCGCGTCGCGTCATCGACCCGTAACACCCGTGACCGGGGCGAGGGCGCAAGCCTCGCCCCGGTTTTTTGATTACACCCATCCCCCTCTGGTAAACTCTTCCCTCTTGAACGGCACACACTAGGCGAGCAAACAGGTGATTGCGAACCCTCGGTGGCTGCCGCGCGCCTGGTGGGCGGCGCTGGCGGCGATTGCGGTCATGGCCGGGGTGCTACGTTTTACCGGCTATAATTTCAGCCTCCCGTATATCGACCACCCTGACGAACCGAACTTCTACATCCAGGCCGCTTTGCGGTTTGAGCGCGGCGAGTCCATCCCGCACATGCAGAGCTACCCGCCAGCCTATTTCACACTCTACCGCGCGATTCAGATTCTCCTGAACGATCCCGATCTGACGCCAGTAGAACAGGTCGCCCTTATGCGGGTGTTTTCGATCCTGGTTAACCTGCTCGCGCTGACGCTGATTGGGCTGCTGGCGTATTGCATTGCTGGAGAAGCCGCCGGCTTGCTGGCGGCAGGCTTCTGGGCGGTGCAGCCAGTCGTTGTCGAACACAGCCGCTTTGCCACACCCGACAACTACGCCGTGCTGGCCGTCCTGGCGGCGATGTTCAGCGCAGTGATGGCCTTGCGCACAGGAAGGTGGGTCTGGACGTTCGCCGGCACGGTGTCCGCGCTGCTGGCCTTCTTGTTCAAATATCCGGCGGGAGCGGTCCTCCCGGTCGTGATCTTGACACCGGTGTTGTGGGTGTTCTTTTCTCCGCCGGGGCAAAGGCGGTCGCGTGGACGGCGGCTGTGGCCGGTGGTTGCCCTCAACATCGCGCTGTCCGGCCTGGTGGTGGCCTGGGCTTTCTGGGACTACGGCGTGCTCAGGAACACGGCGCGCGACCTGGCGCAAATCGGCGAGCCTCTCCATTTCCCAACGTGGTTTCACATCACCGGACAGATGAACGGGGCGATGGCTGATTATGGCGCGCTCTGGGCGCTGGGTGCAGCCGGGCTGGTTCTGGCCCTGCTGTGGGAGCGGACTCGCTCCGCGCTTGATCCCTCGGCGATGGGCGTCGTGGCCGGTGGGGGCGCTCTGTTTTTGCTTGGTGTGGCGTCGTTCGGGTTGCTGCCTTACCACAACGTCTATCCCCTTGCCGCGATCCTGACGGTTCTGTGGGGCGTGGGCGTGTCCGTTTACCTCGCTCTGGTCGATTTCGCTCTGTCCAGGTTGTTCCGCATGTCATCAGCCGAATGGACCAGGGTTCTCCCTACTGCCCTGATGTTGGGCCTTGCCCTCCTGGCGCTGGCTCCCGCTGCCATTGGAGCCTGGGCCGACGCCCAACAGCGCACCCTCCGCGACACGCGCGTGGACCTGATGGAATGGGCCGACGCCAGCCTGCCGCCGGGCGCGTACCTCAGCGGCGACCAGGATAACCACAAGACGTTTAACCGCGCCTGGGGCGGCTACAACGGCGTCAACGACTTCCCGATCCACCGCGTGGCGCTGGTCACGGAGCAGCCGGTCGAAATCTGGCGCGAGGCGGGTGTGCAATACGCCATCGTGCCGTACTGGATTTATGCGCAGATGCTCGACTCTCCCGACGGACGCGCTTACCTGAATGACTTGCTACTTTTAAAGACCTTCCCGCCCTCCCCAGATCGGCGCGGCCCGGCGATGGCCGTCTTTCGCCTGACGCCGATCCAGCATCCACTGAGCGTCAACTTCGGCGGCGAGATTGAACTCATCGGCTATGACCTGTCTACCGACCACGTCCGCCCCGGCGAGACGGTTACGGTCACGCATTACTGGCGCGCATTGATGGTTCCCTCGGCGACTTACGCCGTATATAACCATATGACCCCGCTCGACGCGCGCGAGATTGTCGCCCAGGCGGACGGCCTGCCGCTCTCCGAGCGCCGCCTGACGCCGACCTGGGGCGACTCCGGCGAGGTGCTGATCGGGCAGCCCTTCCGGATCACCCTCGGGGAGGGTGTCGCGCCCGGCGTGTACCGGCTGTTGACCGGGCTTTACGTCCGCGAGGATGGGCGTCGCCTGCCGGTTGTGGGGGGCGGCGAGGACACGGATTATGCCGTGCTGGCATTGTTGACCGTGACGCGCTGAAGAGACTCATCTCAAGAGCACAGGGATGCAAGGCGCTAACCAGACAGCGGGCTTAAGCCCGCCGTCTGCAATTGGGGGGAAAACTTTCGTCCACGCCGGGGGAGGTTATAATCTCCTGCGTTCTCCAGCCCTGTTGACGAGGATCAGTTGATGCCACCCAACGGAAAAAGCGTCTCGGTGTTCTTCCCCGCCTACAACGACGGCGGCACCATCGCCAGCATGGTGCTCAGCGCCATGATCGTGCTGGAAGAACTCACCGACGACTACGAAATCATCGTCATCAACGACGCCAGCCGCGACTACACGCCGGAAATCCTCGACCGCCTGACGGCGGATTACGACCGCGTGCGCGTCATCCACCACCCGACCAATCGCGGCTACGGCGGCGCGCTCAAGTCAGGGTTCGCCGCCGCGAGCAAAGATTTGGTGTTCTACACCGACGGCGACGCCCAATACGACGTGCGCGATCTGCGCCGGCTGTGGGCGATCATGGACGACGACATCGACGTTGCCAACGGCTACAAGCGCCGCCGCCACGACCCCTGGTACCGCAAGCTCATCGGCTGGTCGTACAAGAACTTCACGCGCTTCCTGTTCGGCCTGCCCATCCGCGACGTGGATTGCGACTTCCGCCTGATCCGACGGTCTAAGTTGCAGGAGATTACGCTGGAAAGCGACAGCGGCGTGATCTGCGTGGAGATGGTCTACAAGCTCAAAGAAGGCGGCGCGCGCTTCGCGGAGACCTCGGTCAGCCACCTGCACCGGGCCTATGGCGGCTCGCAGTTCTTCACCCTGCCGCGCGTGTTCGCGGCGTTGAAAGGGCTGGCGCGCCTGTGGTTTAAGCTGGTCGTGCGTAAGGAGCACCTCAAGCAGCCCAAGCCGGAAGCGCTCCCCGCCGAGGCGCGACCGGTCGAAGATTGAACCCTTCGTGCCTTCATGTGAAAACGCTCCTGGACAGTGGACTTTAGCCCGCTGTCCTTTAGCAGCGCTTTCATGCGTTGAACCTGCGCGACAGGCATGGCGATTCGCCGGAACGTAAAGGCTCATGCGACCCGAACAATATGATCTGATGTACCAGGTCGAGGACCGGCTGTGGTGGTATCGCGGGATGCGCGGCATCCTGTTCTCGCTGCTGGAGCGCTATGGCGCGCTCAAGCCGGGTATCGACATCCTCGACGCCGGCTGCGGGACCGGGCGGCTGCTCACCGCATACCGGGAGCGCGGCTTCACACCGGTGGGGCTGGACTTTCACCCGCTTGCGGTGCACTACACGGCGCTGCGCGGACATCGGCGCGTGGTGCGCGGCTCGGTGAACGAGTTGCCGTTCCCCGACGCGCGCTTTGATCTGGTGTCGTGCATCGATGTGATCGTCGGCGCGGCAGTGGACGACGCAAAAGCGGCGCAGGAACTCTGCCGCGTGGCGAAACCGGGCGGGTGGGTGTTGCTCACGGCGGCGGCGTACCGGTGGCTGATGAGCGCGCACGACCGCGCCACGCTCACTGCGCGCCGTTACACCGCGCGCGAGGTGCGTGCGTTGCTGGAGAAGGCCGGCCTTCGCGTGGAGAAGCTGACCTACGCGAACACGCTGCTCTTCCCGCTGGCGGCGGCGCGGCGGCTGCTTACCCGCGACGCCGACGCGACGAACTGGCGCGAGACCGCGATACCGCCGGCCTGGATCAACGAGCCATTCCGCGCGGCGCTGGCGGCTGAGGAGCGCTTGATCGGGCTGGGGTCGCTGCCTTTCGGCCTGACGCTCCTTGCGCTGGCGCGACGATAGCGCGATGCTGGCAACGTAGAGGGGCACGGCGCGCCGTGCCCCGGCGAGGTTTTTACTTGGAAGTGATTCAAGCTTTTGAGCCAACGACCCCGGTGCGTGTGGTGCTTGTCGTGTTGGCGGGCGACCTCACCCCCCGTCCCCCTCTCCCGGCTACGCCGGACTATAGCTGCAAGCGGAGAGGGGGTGTCGATCCGCAGGCGAGACGGGGGTGAGGTAGAGAA
>DAOTXU010000228.1:0-2956 GCA_034435135.1 Anaerolineae bacterium
TATTCGATTATCTGCGCGCGCACCTGGGCGAGGAGGCCGGTAGAGCGCTCTACTACCGCCTGCGCGATGACGAGCGGCTGCAGAGCATGGCGCGCGTGCCGCTGCTGCTATGGATGCTCTCGCTGGCGGGCGAGCGCGGCGAACTGCCCACCGACCGGGGCGCGCTGGTGGGGAGCTTCGCGCGGCACGAGCGGACCTTTGGCCGCGTGCCGCTGCCGATGCGCGAGAGCGCGTGGAAAATCCTGGTGGACTTCGCGGTCCACCTTCAGGAGCGCGGCCTGCTTGACGCGCCCGACGCCGACCTGAAGCAGATCATCCTGGCCGCGCGCGGTCCCTTCGACGAATGGGCGCCGGCCCAGATGCGGAACGCGCTGCGCGACACGGGATTGCTCGTGCCCATAGGCGAGCGCGTGCGCTACCTCCACCAGCTTGTGCAGGAGTTCTTCGCCGCCGAGAGCTTACTGCGCGCCCCCGACCCGCTGGCGGCGGTGCGCGCGCAGGCCGCCGACCCCTGGCAGCGCGAGACCGTCATCCTGGCGCTGTGGATGGACGCGCGGCTGAAACAGCCCGACCCGCTTATCACGGTGATGACGGATGCGGCGCTGGATACGCGCGTGCGCGCCGAAGCGGGGCGCATCCTGGCGCATGTGGGCGACCCGCGCCCCGGCGTGGGGCTGCGCGCGGACGGCGCGCCCGACATAGAATGGGTAGAGATTCCCGCGGGGCCGTTCCTGATGGGGAGCGCAGATGATGACCCGCTGGCAGATGACGATGAGAAACCCCAGCACGAGGTTTATCTGCCGGCCTACTGCATCGGCAAGTACCCGATCACGGCGGCGCAGTTCCGCCCGTTCGTGGAAGGCGACGGCTACGCCAACCGCGACTACTGGACCGAGGCGGGGTGGATATGGCTTCAGAGCCAGGAAAGCCGCAAGAACGGGACAAGGGGCTTAAGCCCCTTGTCCCAACCCTATCTGTGGGACGACCCGCAATGGTGCATCGATAACCACCCGGTGGTGGGCGTGACGTGGTACGAGGCCGTCGCTTACTCCCGCTGGCTGAGCGCAAAACTGGGATACGCGGTGCGCCTCCCGACCGAGGCGGAGTGGGAGAAGGCCGCGCGCGGGACCGACGGCCGGCGCTACCCCTGGGGTGATGCGTTCGACGCGCGCCGGTGCAACGGTGCGGAGACCGGCATCGGGCGGACGAGCGCGGTGGACATGTTCCTGCTGCCCGATGGGCCGTGGGAGGACAGCCCGCTGGACATGAGCGGCAACGTGTGGGAGTGGTGCCAGTCGGCGTACCAGCTTTATCCGTATGCCTTTAAGGATGGTCGAGAAGATATTAGTTATTCTAATACATCCCGTGTGTTGCGGGGCGGCGCGTTCCTCTACGACGAGGGGTACGCCCGCTGCGCTTTCCGCCTCTGGTACCGCCCGGACTTCGTCGGCAGGCTCAACGGGTTTCGGGTGTGCGCCCCCAATGGATTGCCGCTCTGAAACTCTGAACTCTGTTACTCTGATCTCTGACTCCGGCGCGCCGAGAACGCGGCGCGCGAATCGGTTTTTTGGTTTTTGGGGGCGGGGTGCGTGCGGTGGGTGTATGGCTGTCTGGTTCCCGCGACTTCAGTCGGCGGTGGCCTCCCGCTTGGGTGTTGATACGGATCCAGTCAGGCTTTGCGAGGCCTGAAAATGTTTGCGCTTGTCTTACCTCACCCCCCTGCCCCCCCTCTCCATTAATGGAGAGGGGGGAGCCGCGCTTCGCGCGGCAGGGGGTGAGGTCAAGCGTTCTGAAAAACCATCAACACTTTAAAGGGAGACCACCCAGTCGGCGGGTTGCGCAAAACGCAACGCCAAAGCCGGGGGGATTGTAAAGTAGCGTAAGGAAAACACCGCCATGAACCGTCAACGCCTCCATGACCTCCTCGCCCGCTTGTCTGACCTCTACCTCCTCGTCGTGGGCGACTTCTTCCTCGATTACTACCTGGTGCTCGACGCGGCGCTGACCGAAATCTCGCTGGAGACCGGGCTGGAGGCGTACCAGGTCGTCGCCACGCGGCCCCAGCCGGGCGCGGCGGGCACGGTCACCAACAACCTGCGCGCGATGGGCGTGCGCGTCACCGCGCTGGGCGTCCTCGGCGACGACGGGCTGGGCATCGAGTTGCGGCGCGGGCTGGAGGCGACCGGCGTCGAGACGGGGGCGCTGGTGGTCGCGCCGGGGCGCATGACGCCCACGTACACCAAGCCGATGCTGCGCGCCCCCGACGGGGCCGAGCGCGAACTCAACCGGCTGGACTTCAAGAACCGGACGCCCACGCCCCCGGCGGTGCAGCGCGAGATCGTCGCGCGGCTGCACGCGCTCGCCGGGCAGGTGGACGGGATCATCGTCGCAGACCAGGTGCAGGAGTCGGAGTGCGGCGCGGTCACGGCGGTGGTCCGCGATGCGCTGGCGGAGACCGGCGCGGCGCGGCCTGACCTGGTCATCGCCGCCGACTCGCGCGCGCGCATCGGCGCGTTCCGCAACGTCAGCCTCAAGCCCAACGCGCAGGAGGCGATGGCCGCCGCCGGCGCGGCGACGGTCGAGGCGGCGGGCGCGGCGCTCTACGGGCGGGCGGGCCGCCCGGTATTTGTCACCATTGGGGCAAAGGGGATGCTGGTCTTCACCGGGGCGGGGATGGCGCACGCGCCGGGCGTTCCGGTCAGCGGGCCGATTGACATCGTGGGCGCGGGCGACGCGGCGATGGCGGGGCTGGCGAGCGCGCTCTGCGCCGGGGCGGCGCCCGAAGAGGCGGCGACCGTCGGGAACCTGGCCGCGTCGGTGACGGTGCAGCAGATCGGGACGACGGGCACGGCGAGCCGGGAACAAATCCTGCACGCCTTCGAGGCGTGGGAACAGGGGGAGTAAAGCCACGAATAATACGCCAACATTGATCTCTTCATTCGTGTTGTGGGTGCGA
>DAOTXU010000229.1:0-31842 GCA_034435135.1 Anaerolineae bacterium
CCGCATGACCCCTGACTTGGAATGCATCCGGCAGTGAAGGAGGAGGGCTGATCCATTCCAATGAATCGTATACACAAGCCACCGCCTGATATATCTCTTCTATGGCGGATAGGGTATGCTATCGAACTGATTCAAACTTACGCCAACCGGTGGCCGTGCTAAGGCCTTTCTCTACCTCACCCCCGTCTCGCCTGCGGCTCGACACCCCCTCTCCGCTTGCGGCTATAGGCCGGCGTAGCCGGGAGAGGGGGACGGGGGGTGAGGTCGCCCGCCAACACGACAAGCACCACACGCACCAGGGTCGTTGGCTCAAAAGCTTGAATCACTTCATCAGCAGATGGAACGCCGGAGTGAGAGGCTATCTCGATGAACTTCACACTTCAGGAAGTAGCGAGGATGATTGACCTTAGCGCGGTCCGCGCTGACGTCACCGAAGCGGAAGTCAGAGCGATGGTCGAAATGGCAATGAGATACCAGTGTGTCTGTGTGACTACGCTCCCATGCTATACACCCTTAACCAGAAAGCTTTTGACCGAAGAGCCAAGTATCCGTGTCAGTGGCAATGTGTCGTTCCCGTCCGGGGGAAGCTCCAGTGCCATGAAGAGGGCTGAAGCCCGCGAACTGATTGAGATGGGCTGTGATGAATTGGACATGGTCATCAATGTCGGGCTGCTGCGTTCGGGAAGGCATCAAGAGGTTCTGGACGACATCCAAGGTGTGGTTGATGTTGCTGGTGAGGCGCCCGTCAAGGTGATCTTGGAGTGCCACTATCTCTCCAATGACGATATTCGCCAAGGATGCGAATTGTGCATAAGAGCGGGTGCTGCCTATGTCAAGACTGGCACGGGTTGGGCACCGACCGGCGCGACGCTGGAAAACATCGCATTGATCAAATCCGTTGTCGGTGATGCGGTGGGCATCAAGGCCTCCGGCGGAATACGGGGACTGGAGACTCTGAAGGAAATGTATCGCCGCGGCGCTCGACGCTTCGGCATCGGCGTGCGAACCGCGCCGTCTCTTTTCGAACAGTGCCTCGCCCAGGGTGGCGAGGCGCCCGCATAGCGACACGACATCAAAGGGGAGGACATGCAGTGGATCGGTACATCATAGCCTGGGATCTGGGTACTGGCGGCAACAAAGCTTCTCTGTACGACGTGGATGGTTGTTGTTTGATGGCAACGTTTGTCCCTTACGCAACCCGGTATCCTGCCCAGGGGTGGCATGAACAGCGTCCCCTCGACTGGTGGAACGCTGTGGTAGAGAGCACCCGACAGCTTCTTCACAAGGCCGACGTGGACAGACAAGACATCGCCTGCTGTGGCATTTCCGGTCACAGTCTGGGAGTCGTACCGCTTGACCGGAAGGGGAATCTGTTGCGAGAGAGCACACCGATCTGGTCGGATGCACGCGCCACCGTTCAGGTGGAGCGGTTCTTCGAGAAGATTGATGAGAATGAGTGGTATTCGATGACCGGAAATGGGTTTCCGCCGCCGCTGTATGCGGTCTTCAAGGTGTTGTGGTACCGCGATAGCGAGCCGGAGATGTTTCGTCGCATCGACAAAGTGGTCGGCACGAAGGATTTCATCAATTACAGACTGACCGGACGGATCATCACCGACCCCTCCTACGCTTCCGGCAGTGGCGTATACAGTCTCCTGGGAGGGAACTACTCCGACAAACTCATTGCAGCCAGCGGCCTGCCGCGAGGCATCTTCCCGGATATTGTCCCTTCGACTGAGGTTGTGGGGACGCTGACCGCCGATGCTGCCGAAGCATTGGGGCTGCCGACCAGCGTTAAGGTCGTCGCAGGCGGGGTGGATAACTCCTGCATGGCGCTGGGTGCGCGCAACATCGAAGCGGCGCGCGTATACAACTCGCTTGGGTCCTCCAGCTGGATTGCGGTTTCGTCTGATAAGCCGGTGATTGACCGGGATGCCCGACCCTACGTGTTCGCACATGTGATTCCCAAGATGTTCACCTCGGCGGTGTCCATATTTTCCGCCGGCACCAGCTTTCGCTGGATCCGGGACCAACTTTGCCAAAACCTTGTGATGCAGGCGGAGCAGCAGGGCGTCGATGTTTATGACCTGATGACAGCCCTGGCGGCGCGATCGCCGGTTGGCGCCAACAAGCTGCTGTTCAATCCCTCCCTGGCCGGTGGCACCGCGCTGGACCAGAGCCGCAACGTGCGCGGCGCATACATCGGGTTGGACTTGCGCCATACCCAAGCCGATGTGATCCGCGCGGCCATGGAGGGGATCGCAATGGGGTTGCGGCAGGCGCTGGACGTCCTGCGAGGATTGACGAGCCTCTGCAACGAGATGGTTGTGGTTGGTGGAGGGAGTCGCAGCAGACTATGGCGACAGATTCTCGCTGATGTGTACAACATCCCGATTGTCAAGACGAATATTGACCAACAAACCGCAGCCCTTGGCGCGATGGCTGTCGCCGCCGTTGGCTCAGGGCTGTGGGGGGATTTCAGGCGGATTGATGCCATCCACCAGGTCGAGGAGATCATCAGACCGAACCCCGCAAACCACGCGGTTTATGAGAAGCTTCTGCCGATTTTCATCAGGGCTGGGCAGCATCAGGCTGAGCTAGGGGAGATGTTGGCGGATTTGACCATATGATCGCGCCTGTGTAGCGAACGATGATCGTGGGAACGAACGCGCCGTGACCAGAATCTTGCCTTCCACAACATCACCCGACAGGAGTCCTACCCCTTCAGCGCGCCAGCGATCAGCCCTCTGGTAATGTAACGCTCCAGAAACAAGCCGATCAGGATCACCGGCACCACCGCCGTCAGCGTCAGCGCCGAGATGAACCACCACTGCACGCCGCGCGTGTTGTTCTGCGCGACAATGAGCACGGGCATGGTGATGGCGTTGAAGTTGGTCAACATCAAGGCGTACAGGTACTCGTTCCACGAGAACACGAAGGAGAAGATCGCCACCGACACCACCCCCGGCGCACTCAGCGGAAGCACGATGCGCATGAACGCCTGCCACCGGTTCGCGCCGTCCACCAGCGCGCTTTCTTCGAGGTCGGCCGGCAGGTTGTTGAAAAAGTCGCGCATGATCCAGACCGCGAAGGGGATGTTGAACATCGTATAGGCGATAATCAGCCCGAAATACGAGTCCACCAGCCCGACGGCGGAATACAGCATCAGGAAGGGCACCACAAACAGGGCTGGCGGCAGAAAGCGCTGCGAGATGATCCAGAAGGCGATGTTGTCGTTCTTCCAGCCCAACCGCTTCCAGTGATAGCTGAACCGCGACAGGCCGTAGCCGGCCATCGAGCCGATCATCACCGAGAGCGCCATGCTCCCCGAAGCGGCGATCAGGCTGTTGCGGAAGTGCCGGAAGGTGGTCTCGCCCTGCTCGCCGAACAGGTACCGCCAGTGGTCCAGCGTGGGCTGGAAGTCCCCAAAGGGGATGTACTTTGGCCCGCGCGCCACCGCCAGTTGCGTCTTCAGCGAGGTGGTGAAGAGCCAGTAGAACGGGAAGAGGACAATAAAGCACCAGAAGATCACGACGGTGTACAGCGCCAGCGATTGCCACCACTTTCGGCGTTTCATGGCTCTATCCCTACCTGCCGGTCTGCGACGCCAGGCGGCGCACGATAAACAGGAAGAACGTGGCGAAGACAATCACCAGGAGCAAGAGAATGTACGAGATGGCCGCCGCGTAGCCGAAGTTGCCGAACGTCAGCGCTGTCTTGTAGATGTACATGGTCAACGACTCGGTCGCCGACCCCGGCCCGCCGCCGGTCGTCACCACGATGATGTCGATGATCTTGAAAATCTCCAGCCCCCGGATCAGGATCGCGGTGGCAGAAAGCGGGAGCAAAATCGGGAACGTGATGCGCCAGAAAAGCTGCCATGATGTAGCCCCATCGACGCGCGCCGCCTCGAAAAGCTCGTCGGGGATGCCTTGCATCCCGGCCAACAGGAGCAGGGTCATAAAGGGAATCCACTGCCAGCTATCGATGAGCATCACCGTGAACCGCGCCCAGTTGCCGTCGGTGAGCCAGGGCGCGGAAAGGGGCCGCGCCAAGCCAATCCAGCCGGAAACGGTGCGCAAGAACTGCGCGAGCGGCGAGATGGACGAGTCGAACATCATGCGCCCGGTGTACGCCGCCGCCACCGGGGTCATCATCATCGGCATCAGGAAGATCACGCGCACGACGTTGCGCCCGACAAAATCCTGGTGAAGGACCAGCGCCAGCGCAAAACCGATCACGTACTGCACAACCACGCCCACGAACACGTAGAACAGCGTGTTCAACGCGGCAGTGTACAGCCGCTGGTCTTCAACCATGCGGGCATAGTTGCGCACGGTGACGTTAAAGCCCAACCCCAGGAAGCCAGGGCCGGCCCCTTCGACGGTCGCCGCGCCGCGCTGAATATCGGTGAAGCTTATGCCCAGCGACCAGAGCAGCGGGAAAATGGACAGCAACAACAGGACGATGACCGCCGGCGAGAGAAACACGCGCCTCATCACGCGGTCTTCGCGCGTGCCTTCAGCGTAAGCTGCCTGTTGCAAGGCACCCTCCTCAATTGGGCGATGTGAGCGTGCTGGATTATAACGATAGGGCGCTACATCGCCCATACGATGTAGCGCCCGAAGCGTCAGAGCGAATCACTCACTCGCCGGTCCAGCCCACGGCAGCGCGGTACTGGTCAAGCTGGCTCTCGCGGCCCAGACGGTCCGTGATTTCGTTCCACTGCGCGGCGAGTTCGTCCAGCGCCTCCTGCGGGCTGACCTCACCCGCCACGGCGCGGCTCACCGCCACGTCCAGCGTTTGCAGGTACTCCGCCGAGCCGATGATGCGCAGGTCAAGCACCGCGTTCGGGTGCCCAATGGTGTTCAGGATCGCGTCGAGGTAGTCCTCGGCGCTCTCCTGGTCGAAGCCGGCGTCCACCCACATCTGCACGTTCTCAAGCTGGCTGAAGCGCGACGGGTTGATGCCTGTGTCGGCCCCCACCGCCAGCTGGTTGACCATGTCGGGCGCGGCCATGTACGCGGCGAAGTCAAGTGCGGCCTCCTTCACGTCGCTGCCGGCCGCGACCCCGATGATCCAGCCGCCGAAGGCGATGAACGGGGCCGGGTTCGCTTCCTCGACCCACTCACCGGTTTCGTAGTTCCAGTACCTGTCGCCGCCGGGCAGCGGGGCAAAGCCGACTGCGCCCTTGACGACCGACCGGGTCTCGTCGATGGAGATGGTGCCCACGTCGCCCCAGTCGATGTTGAACACCGACTCGCCGGCGGGGAAGTGGATGCGGGTGTCGGCCACGTCGTAGTTGATCATCTCCGGCGGGCCGTATTGCGAGATGGCGACGTAGTCCTCAAGCGCCTTCACCCAGCCGGGGTTGTTGACCTGCGGGGTCATGTCCGCGCAGCTGAAGAAGAAGCAGGGGTTGCCGGGGACTTTCCCGTAGCCGGCGGCATGGGAGAGGAAGACCCAGTAGCTTTGCGCGTTGCGGCGCTGCGCCTCCAGCACGCCCCAGATCGGGGCCATCTCGCCAGCGGTTTCCACTTCCTTGCCGGTGAAGAACTTCGCCATGTCCATGTACTGCGTCCACGTCACTGGCTCGGCGAGCGGATAGCCGTACTCGGCCTCGAAGGCGGCTTTGAACTCCTCGTTGTTCAGCACGTCCTTGCGGTAGTACAGCATGTGGGCGTCGCCGTCATACGGCAGCGCGTAGATGGTCTCGCCCCAGGCGATGATGCGGTCGCGGTACAGGGGGATGACATCCTCCATGTTGACCTTGTCGAGAATCTCCTGGGGGATCGGCTCCAGGTAGCCGGGACCCATGAAGTCGCCGGCCCAGTCGGCGGGGAAGACGAGCATGTCGTAGTCGATGGAGCCGGTCTCAAAGGCGGTGATCATTTTCTCGAACAGGTCGCCGAACGCGAACTGCTGCAACTCGACGTTGCCGCCGGTCATCTCTTCCCACGCGGGCGCGTAGTCTTCGATCGGGCCGCCGATGGAGCGCCCGGTCTGGGTCACGACCACCACAGTCTGCCCTGCAAACGGCTGATCTTGAGCCGTCGCCGGACCGAAGCTGACCAGCAGCAATGCAACCGACAGCACGAGCGACAGTTTCTTCATAGCTTGACCTCCTCATGTCATGAGATAATGCGGACACCAAGTCACAGGGGTTAACGTTCTCCGTCCTGATTAACCTCCCTTCACTAACTTGAGGCGCTATGATGAACCTGGCCGGTCACTCCGAAACGCGATGGGCGCTTGACGACGCATCGACCAGGCTGCTCGCGGAGGGCAGATTCTCAAACGCGGCGCCCAAAACCACCCTCTCCCTGCCCTGCTCCCGGACGCGGACAAGTTCGACCTCGAAGCGCGACCGGTCGCCCCGGTGCAGCGCGTGGTAGTATTCCATCGGCGTGCCGTCGCTCAAGTAGCTGACGCTATCGAGCAAAATGAGCGGCGCGCCCTTCTTGATCTTCAGCAGGCGCGCCTCGCGGGTGTTGGCGGGCACCGCCTCGATGAACCGCCGCCCGCGCGCGATGGTCAGGCCGCAGTGTGTCTCCAGGAAAGCGTACAACGACTGGTGCGACAGGTCCATGTGCAGCAGGTCAGGGCAAAGTGCGGAGGGGATATACGTCGTCACCAGCACCGCCGGCTCGTCTTGCACCAGACGCAGGCGCTCAATCTCGATCACGGGCGTCCCCGGCTCAATTTCCAGGTAGACGGCCACTTGGGCGCTGGCAGGGACGGCTTCTTGCCGGAGGGTTTGCGTGATCGGTGTGTACCCCTGACTGACCATATCCTCGTGGAAGCCGGTCAGCCGTTGGATGAGGCTCTCTTTGATCTTTGGCTCGGCGACGAACGTCCCGCGCCCTTTGACACGGACAATCAGGCCCTCGTGTAAGAGTTCGTTGAGCGCCTGGCGGATCACCGTCCGGCTGACCTTGAAAATGCGGCAAAGCTCCGGTTCCCCTGGAAGCTGGTGGCCGGCCTGCCATTCGCCCTCGCGGATGCGCGTTTGCAGCGCGTCCTTCACCTGGGCATAGTAGGGGATGGGGCTGTCACGGTCAATCCGCTTCAACATGTCATCCCGTGATCTTGTCATTACAGGCATTCAGGATTATACTATCAAAACCGACGGGCGTCAATACGTCTCTGTATGGGATTTCGACACAGGAGGATTGACGGTGGAATACCGCTTCATGGGCAGGACCGGGTTGAAGGTCTCGGAGCTTTGCTTCGGCACCCAGACCTTTGGCTGGTGCACTGAAGAGGCCGATGCGCACCTGATGATGGATCGTTTCGTCGAGGCCGGCGGCAACTTCTTCGACACTTCCAACATCTACAATGAGGGGCGCTCCGAGGCCATTCTCGGCAACTGGCTCAAGCGCCAGAGCGACCGCTCGCAGTTCGTCATTGCGACGAAGGTCTTCTTCCCCGCCGGCAAAGGTCCTAACGACACCGGCCTCACGCGCAAGCACATCTTTGACCAGATCGACCGCAGCCTGCGCCGCCTGCAAACCGACTATGTCGATTTGTACCAGACGCACTGCTGGGACGCCTCCACACCGCTGGAGGAAACGCTGCGCGCGCTTGACGACCTGGTGGCCGCCGGCAAGGTGCGCTACCTGGGCGCGTCCAACTACACCGCGTCACAATTGATGCGCTCGATCATGCTCAGCGCGCAGCGCGGCTGGGCGCGCATGGATTGCTTGCAGCCGGAGTACAGCCTGCTGGTGCGCAGCACTGAGTGGGAGTTGCTGCCCCTCTGCCGCGAGGAGGGCATCGGCGTGATCCCCTGGTCGCCGCTGGCAGGGGGGTGGCTCACGGGCAAATATCGCCGGGGCCAGCCGCCTGACCCGCAAAGCCGCGTCGGACGCGCGGACCGCTGGGACGACCTGCCCGAACAGCGCGAAAGCGAGCTGACCTGGCGGATCATCGACGCGCTGGACGAGATTGCCGCCGCGCGCGGCAAGACGGTGGCGCAGGTGGCGCTCAACTGGGTGTTGCAGCAGCCCGGCGTCACCGCGCCGATCTTCGGCGCGCGCACGATGCAGCAACTTGAAGCGAACCTGGGCAGCGTCGGCTGGGCGCTGACGGAGGAAGAGATTGCCCGGCTCAATGCCGCCAGCGCGGTCCTCCTGCCTTCGCCCTACAACTTCATCACCCGGTACACCCGAAAGCGCGACGCAAGATGATAACATCTCCACACTAGATTCCGGGCACGTACAGGTGTTTGAGCTTAACGTACTCGGGGAGCGTTTTTTCAGCCGGCTCGTATCCCTCAGGAATCGCCCGTCTCGAAAAGGTTTGAAAGTAGAGCACGCTCGCGTCTCGCCACCAGCGAGCCTCCTTTTCCTGGATTCGCAGCAGCGCTCGCACGTGCGCGAAGCGCGCGGGATCGACCAGCGCTTCTAAGGTCTCCCAGGTGCGCTGCATGTCGCGCACTGCGTCAACGCCCGCCTGGTACCGGTGACAGAGTTCTTCCCACAAGGTGCGACCGGACGCCATGCGATGATCCCAGGGCACGTGGTGAAACCATAGCAGCAGCTCTTCGGGGCATCGCTCCAGGCGCGCAAAGCGCTCGCGCACAGGCGCATAATATTGGGCGACGGCGTTGCTGCCACTGGCGGTGCGGTTGAATCCAATGCCCCATGCATCCGCCCGATGGTAGTACACGGACGTCCAGTCTGCGCGCCCACCGTCAACCCAGGGTCCCGGGCCATAGTGGTGACCCCGCGCCATCTGGTGGTGCAGACCAAGCGGAGTCATGCAGTTCACCACGGCCTCGCGTGACCCCATCATCATGGCGCGAGCGGGCGTAGTGAATCGCTGGTCGTTTGTGAACGTCATGCGCAGCCATTCCTCGGCGATTTGCCCCGCGCTCAGGGTATGATCCCAAGCAAGACGCCCGAAGGCATACCAGTTCGCCTGCGCGAAGGGATGACCACACCAATTTTGATCCGTGCCGATGTTGGCGACTCCCGCCATGCCGGTGACGGCATGGCCGTGGAGCGTCCCATCGACCACCGCCGCCACCGTAGAACCTTCTCCTCGAGCATAGGTGTCGGAGTACAGACATTCCTTGATGAGCGGCGCCAAGTAAGCCAGATGCGTGGCAAACCCCAGGTACTCTTGCGTTAACTGAAACTCGATCAAGAGCGGAGTCTTGGGCATAGCGCCAAACAACGGATGGAACGGCTCCCGCGGCTGAAAATCGATGGGGCCATTCTTGACCTGCACAAGGACGTTGGGGCGGAACGCGCCGTCCAGCGGCGTGAACTCCTGGTATGCCTGCTTCGCGCGATCCTCAGGGACGCGGTGGTCGTAGACGAATGCGCGCCACATGACCACGCCGCCGTGCTCGGCAAGAGCATCGGCCAGCAAATTCGCGCCGTCGGCGTGAGTGCGCCCGTAGTCTTGAGGCCCAGGCTGTCCCTCGGAATTAGCTTTGACCAGGAAGCCGCCAAAATCCGGAACATGCCGGTAGATTTCTTCCACCTTGAGCCTCCACCAGGCTTGCACCCGCGCGTCGAGTGGATCGGCTGTGTCGAGGTCGCCCAGTTCGACCGGCGCGTTGAAGCGGGCGGTGAGGTACACCTGAATGCCGTAGGGGCGGAAGACGTCGGCGAGCGCAGCCACCTTGACAAGGTAAGGCTCCGTAAGCACCAGCGCATTGGCGTTGACGTTCGTCAGCACCGCGCCGTTGACGCCGATTGACGCATTGGCTCGCGCGTAGTCCCGGTAGCGCGGCGCGACATAGTCGGGCAGCTTGTGCCAATCCCAAATGGAGAAGCCAGCATAGCCGCGCTCGACGGTCCGATCCAGGTTGTCCCAATGGTTAAGGACGCGCAGCGCGATTCTGGGCTTTGGCGCAAGCGCAAGGGCGCTGATGTCGCGCTGGGTTTGAAGCAGCCGCAAGAAATGGAACGCGCCGTACAGCACGCCCACATCCTTGTTTGCAGCGATGGCGATGCACCCCAGCCCGTCGATGGACGCCGCAGCGAGCACGAAACCCTCTTCCCCTACTTGCGCCAGCCGGTCACCTAGCCCCAGGGAAGCGATCCACGGCGAATTGCGCGGAGTCCCGACGATCAGCGTGCCGCTGCGTGTGACTGTGGGTTCGACCCGAACTTTTTCTCCGAGTAGTCCTTCCAATCCCAACTTCAGCTCTTCAGTCGCCACAGCGAGCGTGGGAGAATCGCCGGCGACGGTGAGCGCGGCAATCTGCGCCCGATAGCGTTTCCGCTTGTCCTCGTCGTCAATGCGATCATAGCGTAACCAAAGCCGGTAGCCGTCCTCGTGTGTCGTTATCATTCGCTGCATGTTGGCCTCACTCTGCGCTTGCTCATCTTACGGCTCTGTTCCCTTCAAATGGCCTTCAGAGCAGTCAAAGACAACTGCCTCCCCTCACAAAGCGCGTGTTCTCGCTGCATGTGCGATTACCCAGCCGCTTTGCCGCCCGGTTTACTAAACCCAGAATATCTGTTATTATAGAGGATGTCCGTGAGCAGCATCGACAATTTGGACACACCCAAACCCTTAATTCACCTCCTCTGAAAAATACATTACAATGTGACATGTACAAAACAGAGGCCGAAACACGCATTTTCAATGGTCACAGGCTCGGAAAACGGTGAAAATTCACATTACTGTGATCTCGGCATTCTACAAACCCTCTAGGTCGTAAGGGATACATCGATTTGATAGATGCCTCTTAGTTGAATGCTATCCAACTGCTAGGAATTATGCAGAGATTCCAACCTGGTGATGAGGCAGGGAACAGAGTGCTGGTAAGGTTCTTACATCTTTTTTGAGTCATTTTGCAAGCGCTTGCAAAATAGAGACGTAAACCTTTAGGCAAAGGAAAATTATGGACATCAAGCGTTAAGATTCGCAACCATGTCTGGAGGCGCTTATGGCGGGCAAGACCCAGAAACAGTATCCCGCAATTCGAGGCCTAAGCTGGCACCGCGACCAATACTACTCATTTTATACCCCTATAGATTGGCACCGCTTCTCCTGGCTTGACGACCGGCAAGGCGAAATCTACGGCCCTGACCCGAACGATCCCTTGACCGTGTTTGCGGTTGATATCAAAGACCTTGACACCGAGATCACCGCCAATGATCTTGATGTTCTGGCCGAGGGGTTCTTCAAAACCATCGAACAGCTACCAGAGGCTGACATCGAGTCGCGTAACCAGAAGGTCACGGGCAAGCTGCTTGAATTAGAAGCCCAATACACATTCCGCGAGCAGGGCGAAACCCGCAAGCGTTGGGTGCGCGTGTTCTACCACGAGACGCGCCAGATTGCGATGACGGCGCAGGGCGCCACGCCCGAAAAATACGATTACTGGCTGCCGTGGTTCTTCGAGGCGATGGCGACGGTAAGAATCCATAATAAGAAACCCGATCTTGGGATTTGGGCATGATCTGGCTCATCTACCTGCCAGTTAGACTTCGCCTTATTTATTCCTAGGAAAGGGGGGTGCTATTGAAACCGAGAGCTATTAGGCCCCGGTGTATCTTGTGCTAAAGAAGGGAGATAAGATCGATGAGCAAGCATAAGCTTTCGCGCCGCGACTTCCTGAAAGTAACGGCAAGTGGTGTCGTGGCAGCCATAGCTGCCAAGATTGCTCCGGCAGCGGCTGCGCCAGCCAAGCAGGGGATGTATCACGAAGCCCCGATGCTGGCTGAGTTGGTGGCATCTGGCCAACTGCCACCAGTGGAGGAGCGTCTGCCCAAGAACCCGCGCGTGATCACCCCGTTGCACGAAGTGGGCGAGTACGGCGGCACCTGGCGTCGTGCCTTCAAGGGCCTGTCGGATCGCTGGGGACCCACCAAGCTCAACGAGGAAATGGCGATTGAATGGGACGCCCCCGACCCGGATACCACCAACCTGGTGGCGAACTTCATCTCCGAGTGGTCTCAAAACGAGGATGCCACCGAGTTCACCTTCACCCTGCGCGAAGGGCTGAAATGGTCGGATGGGGCGCCCTGGACCACCGAAGACGTGCAGTTCTGGTATGAGAAGGTCTTCTCGACCAACCTGCTGAACAAGCCGGACTTCTACGTCGTCGGCGGCAAGGACATGGGCCTTGAAGTCATCGACGAACTCACCTGGAAGGTCACGTTCGCCTCACCCAACCCACTGCTGCCAATCCGGATTGCCAAGAGCACCGGCGGGATGACCGGCGGCCCGACCATGGCGGCCCCCAAGCACTATCTGGAGAAATACCTCGGCGATGAAGACACCGCCGACCAGGCGCTGATCGACGCCGCGCTGGAAGCCAACGGGCTGACCGCCTGGCAGGAACTCTGGTACGAAGCCGGCCCCGGTGATGGGCGCGGCCCGATCAACTTCTGGTTCCGGAACCCGGAACTGCCGATAGCGAATGCCTGGCGGGCCGAAAACACGCCGCTCGAAGATCCGTACTTCATGGTACGCAATCCCTACTACCACGCGGTTGATACCGAAGGCAACCAGCTCCCTTACATCGACCGGGTCCAGCACTCGCTGTTCGAGGACCAGCAGACCCTTAACCTGTGGATCGCGCAGGGCTTGATCGATATGCAAAATCGCCACCTCTCCACACAGGACTACACATTCTTCAAGGAGAATGAGGAAGCTGGCGGTTACAAGCTGCTCACCTGGAAGGCCGCCTCAACGCACGCCTTCCATCCGAACGTCAGCCACCCCGATCCCGCCAAAGCGGCGCTGTTTGACAGGGCGGAGTTCCGCGAGGCGCTGTCCGTCGCCATCAACCGCCAGGAGATCAATGATCTGGTCTTCAACGGGCTGTTGGAGCCGCGCCAGGCCTCGCCGGTCAGCGGCTCGCCGGAGTTCGATCCGGAGTTCGAGACGCGCTGGACGGAGTATGACCCGGATCGCGCGAACGCACTGCTCGACGGGCTTGGCTTTACGGAGCGCGACGGCGAAGGCTTCAGGATCGGCCCTGACGGAAACACCCTGGCAGTCACCATCACCTATACCGAAGTCGGCTTTGCCAGCCCGCCCGACGAGGTGCAACTGGTCGCAGACTACTGGCAGGCTGTCGGCATCAAGGTCCACCAGGAAGTTGTCGAACGTTCCCTCTACGAGGAGCGCAATACAGCGGGCGATATTGAGATCGGCAACTGGTTCGTTGACCGTAGCTCGGTGGTGATGGCCGACCCCGGTCGCTACATAGGCACGGTTGGCGACGGTCCCTGGGCCATCAACTATGCGCGATGGTTGATAAAGAATGTCTACGGCGAGGATCCCGGCGCGGGCACCCAGATCGAGCCGCCGGCGGATCATCCGATCCGCCGCATCCACGAACTGTGGCAAGCAACACGGGCCGAGCCGGATGAGGCCACTCGCAAGGCTCTGTTCATGGAACTGCTCGGCATCCACAAAGAGCACCCGTACATGATCGGCACCGTCGGTGAAGACCCGCAGCCGGTGGTGGTCAAGAATAACTTCTTCAACGTTGGCGCGGACTTCATCTCCGATGATACGCTGCGTAACGTTGGTTTGCTGAACCCGGTCCAGTTCTTTATGCGGACTACGTAAGCGCCTGAGCCTCTCCAACATGGCAGGGGGATGCGATTCCCTCTGCCATGTTGCTGCTGCGATCATTCAATTGGACGCTGGTAAAGCTATGGGAGAATAGACGATGGTTCAGTTTCTTATACGCCGTTCTCTCATCGCCGTGGCGACGATTTTCGTGATTTCCGTCGTCAGTTTCGTTATCATCCAGCTCCCCCCAGGGGATTTCCTCACCAGTTACATTGCCAATCTATCCGCGATGGGTGAACGTGTGCCGCCAGAACAGCTTCAAGCGATACGCGAGGCCTACGGCCTTGGGCAACCCATGTATATCCAGTATCTCAAGTGGATACTGGGAGTCCTCCGGGGAGATTTCGGCCAGTCTATGGAGTGGGGTGTGCCGGTGAGTGTCTTGATCTGGGATCGCATCGGCCTCACGGTGGTTGTCGGGTTGTCCTCCGTGCTCTTTGTGTGGTCCGTAGCGATTCCCATTGGCGTGTTCTCGGCGACACACCAATACTCAATCCTCGATTACCTGTTTACCTTTCTGGGACTCCTGGGCCTAGCCATCCCGAACTTCTTGCTGGCCCTGGTGTTGATGTGGGTGGGATTCTCCGTGTTCGGTCAGAACGTGGGCGGCCTGTTTTCGCCGGAATATGCCAACGCCCCGTGGAGCCTGGAGAAGCTGCTTGACCTGCTCAGTCATCTCCTGATTCCGATGATCATCATCGGGACAGCGGGCACAGCCGGGCTGCTTCGCACGATGCGGGCGAACATGCTGGATGAGATCAATCAGCCATACGTTGAAGCCGCACGCGCCAAGGGACTGAGTGAACGGCGGCTCATCTGGAAATACCCGGTTCGAGTCGCGTTAAATCCGTTCATCAGCACGGTGGGATATGCCTTGCCGGAGTTGGTAGGAGGCGTTGTGATCGTGGCGGTGGTGCTGAACTTGCCAACCATCGGCCCACTGCTGCTGCGCTCTCTCCTGTCACAGGATATGTTTCTTGCCGGGGCGATTATGTTGATCATCAGTGTGCTGACGGTCATCGGCACCTTGATTTCCGATATCCTGCTGGCTGTTTTGGACCCCCGCATTCGACTTGAATAAGGGAATATATCCATCATGCCCAACGTTGAACGCCTGGAGCGACCCGTTGATCCTGCTGCGCAGATGCCGGACCAGGAAACCGAGAAAATCGCAGTCGCCACGCCCCGCCAGTTGATGTGGTGGAAGTTCCGCAAGCATCGTATGGCGGTGATCAGCAGTGGCGTCCTGATCCTGTTTTATTTCCTTGCCATATTCGCGGATTTCATCGGTCCCTACGATCCACTTGAATACCGCGCCGCTTACAAATTTGTCCCACCGATGGGGATCACTTTTTTGGACGGAGATGGTAACTTTACTTTCCGGCCAGGGGTCAATGGGCTTATCTCGCACCAGGATCCCGATACTCTGCGGTACACTTATGAGGCTGACCCCTCAACTTGGTATCCGATTCGCTTCTTTGTACATGGCGTGCCCCACAAGCTACTGGGCTTCATCGAGACAGACCTTCACCTCTTTGGTTTGGGTGAAGAGGCCGGCGACCTGCCGTTTTTCCTGCTGGGTTCTGACCGTCTGGGTCGTGACATGCTTTCCAGGGTCCTGCACGGAGCCAGGATTTCGCTGTCTATCGGGTTGACCGCCGTCTTTTTGAGCCTGGCGTTTGGCGTTGTACTCGGTGGCATATCGGGCTACTACGGGGGATGGGTGGATAACATCATCCAGCGCGTGATCGAATTTATCCGCTCCATGCCTACGCTGCCGCTATGGATGTCTTTAAGCGCAGCGCTCCCGTTGGACTGGTCGCAGCAACAGCGCTACTTCGCCATTACTATCATTCTGTCTGCCATTGGCTGGACGAGTCTGGGGCGGCAGGTGCGGGGGCGGTTTCTGGCCTTGCGGACTGAGGACTTCGTGCTGGCCGCCCGGCTGTGTGGAGCGAAGGACCACCGTATCATCCTGCGCCACATGGTCCCCTCTTTCACCAGCCATATCATCGCCTCGCTCACGCTGTCCATTCCCTACATCATCCTGTCCGAAACTGCACTCAGCTTCCTGGGGCTGGGGTTGCGCCAGCCGGTGATTAGCTGGGGCGTGCTGCTGCAAGAGGCACAGAATATCCGTACTGTGGCGCTGGCTCCCTGGCTGCTGCTGCCGGGGCTGGCAGTGGTGATCGCGGTGCTGGCCTTTAACTTCCTGGGCGACGGCCTGCGCGACGCCGCCGATCCCTTCATCCGTTAGGAGCTGGCGCCAATGTCGGACGTATTGCTGGAAGTCAAGGACCTACACGTCAGCTTCTTTCTGACCGAAGGCACGATCCGCGCCGTCAACGGCGTGAGTTTTGAGATCGAACGCGGCAAAACCCTGGGCGTGGTCGGCGAGAGCGGCTGTGGAAAAAGTGTGACCGCCCGCGCGATTCTGAACATGGTGCGCCCGCCGGGCCGCATCTTATCGGGCGAGATCAACTACTACGGCGATCCCAGCAGACCCATCAATCTTGCCACGCTTGAGCCAGAAGGTGACGAAATTCGCCGGATCCGCTGGCGTGAAATCGCCATGATCTTTCAAGAGCCGATGACCTCGCTCAGTCCCGTCCATACCGTTGGCAACCAGATGCTTGAGGCCATCCAGCTGCACCTGCACATGCGTAGAGAGGAGGCGACCCAGCACGCGCTTGAGCTGTTGAGTCGTGTGGGGCTGCCTCAGCCGAAGCGCCTGCTCGACCGCTATCGTCATGAACTCAGCGGCGGGATGCGCCAGCGCGTGATGATCGCTATGGCGCTGTCGTGCCGTCCCAAACTGCTCATCGCCGATGAGCCGACGACGGCGGTGGACGTCACCACCCAGGCGCAAATCCTTGACCTGATGCGCGGCCTTCAGCAAGAGTTCGGCATGGCGATCATGTACATCACCCACGATCTCGGCGTGATCGCGGAAATGGCCGACCAGGTGGTGGTGATGTACCTGGGCGAAGAAGTCGAAGTCGCCGATGTAGACACGCTCTATTACAACCCGGCACACCCCTACACCCGAGCGCTGCTGCGCTCGATCCCGCGTCATGATATCAAACTCGACCGGCTGGAAACGATTAAAGGCAACGTGCCCGATCCCACGAACATCCCGAAAGGCTGTGCCTTCCATCCACGCTGCCCGCACTATGTCCCGGCCCAATGCGCGAACCCGCCCTATCTGCAGCTCGGCAATCAGCATTGGGCGAAGTGCGCTCGCATCCACGAGATCATTCCGCAGTTTTCCCAGACGGAGCAAGGTTCGTGACGACGGAAAACGGCACCTTGTTGCGGGTCTCCAACCTGAAGAAATACTTTCCTATCTTCAGCCGGGGCATCTTACGCCGGCGGGTGGTGAATTATGTGAGAGCCGTCGATGGCGTGAGCTTCACCATTGGGCGCGGCGAAGTGCTGGGGCTGGTGGGCGAAAGCGGGTGCGGCAAAACGACCACGGGCCGCGTGATTTTGCGCGCCATACCGCCGACGGAGGGCGAAATCATCTTCCAGGACAGCGCTAAAGGCGAGGTTGATCTGGCACAGTTGGGCCGTGACGAGCTGCGCGACATCTGGCGCCACATTCAGCTCATCTTCCAAGACCCGTATTCATCGCTGAACCCGCGTATGACGCTGGAGCACATCGTCGGCGAACCACTGCGCAATTACGGCGTGCTGAAGGGCGAAGCGCTGCGCGACCGAGTCGCCGAACTGCTGCAACTGGTTGGCCTGCGCCCGGAATACATGTCGCGTTACCCCCATGCATTCAGCGGCGGCCAGCGCCAGCGCATCGGTATCGCCCGCGCCCTGGCGCTTAACCCGCAGCTGATTATCTGTGACGAGCCGGTATCGGCGCTCGACGTATCGATCCAGGCGCAGATTTTGAACCTGCTGAAAGATCTGCAGTCTCAGTTCCAGCTCACTTACCTGTTCATTTCCCACGACCTGAGCGTAGTGCGGCATCTCAGCCACCGGGTGGCGGTGATGTACGTCGGCAAGCTCGTTGAAATCGCCGATACCGAGCAACTGTTCAACGACATTCAGCATCCTTACACCGAAGCGCTGCTCTCCTCCGCGCCGACGCCCGACCCCAGAGCCAAGCGCAAACATGTTCCGCTTAAAGGTGAAGTGCCCGACCCGGCCAACCCTCCCAGCGGCTGTTACTTCCACCCGCGCTGCCAGTATGCCAAAGACCGGTGCAAGACCGAAGCGCCGCCGTTGCGCGAGACGCGACCCGGCCACTGGGCCGCGTGCCATTTCTCAGAGGAGTTGAATTTGGGGGTTTGAGATCAAGTTCACCCAAGACACATCCTTCGGGCGGACATGGGCGCTGTCCCTACGGTCTAAGGGGCACGCCCGATTGCTTTTCAATGCAAACGTAGAGGAATCTGGATAACGGTCATGAAGGTAATGTTGCTTTTTCCCCCAAACTGGACGCCGAGTATGCCCCACCTGGCGCTGCCTACGCTCACGGCATACCTGCGGATGCACGGAGTCGAGGTCATCCAGCGCGACCTGAACGCCGAAGTCTTCGACGAAATCCTCACGCGCAGGCACATGAAAAACGCCATCGCCCGTCTACGGCGGGATTATGGACCGAATGCCGCCAGGAAACCCCCGAAGCGCGCGCACCCCCACCGCGAACGGATTTTGTGGGCGCTTCATGAAGGTCCGCGCCTGGCCGATACGGTGCAAACAGCCAAACAGGTGATCCGCAGCGACGCCTTTTTCGATGGCCCGACCAGCCTCGCGGCGTTCGAAACCGTCATCCAGTGCCTGGAAATCGCCTCCCTGCCCTACTATCCGGCCTCGTTGCATCTGCAAAGCTATGTCTCGGCCCATCCGGTAGACAGCAGCAAAGCCGTACTGGCAGGGGTGAAGGATGCGGATCACAATATCTTCCTCGACATTTTCCGGCGCGGCATTCTGGAAGACATCAAGCGCGAGAAACCGGACGTGGTAGGTATCTCGATTCCGTCGATGCCGCAGATGCTGGCCGGGATGACGCTGGGCTATCTGGTGAAAGAGGAATCGGGGTGTGATTGTCACGTGACCGTCGGCGGGCCGCATATCAGTATGCTGCGCGACGAACTACCCAAAGTGCCGTCGATCTTCAGCCTGTTCGACAGCGCGGTGGTGTTCGACGGCGAAGCGCCGCTGCTGCGACTGGTCGAATCGGTAGCCGGAAACGGCGACCTTTCGCACATCCCGAACCTCATATACAAAGAGGGTGACAGGATCCGCGTGAATGGGCGCAAGTCGCAGGAAAAGATTCAGGATTTGCCCCTGCCCGATTTCGATGGCCTGCCGCTGGACCGTTACCTGGCTCCCCGCCTGGTGCTGCCGCTGCTGACAGCCCGGGGGTGCTACTTCGGCAAATGCGCCTTCTGCAACGTGGGCTACGGCGAGCCGGAAGCCTTCAGTCAGCTTAAGGCCGAACAGCTTGCCGAACAGATGGTGACGCTGCAACAGAAGTACGGCGCGCGCCATATCTTCTTCGCCGACGAAGCCATCACACCGCGCAACCTGCGCCATCTGTCGCCCATTCTCGAAGACAGCGGCAGGCCGATTCAATGGAGTGGCTGTGTGCGCTTCGAGAAAGTGATCTCTCGTGGCCTGCTTCAGAGCATGGCGCGCGGCGGGTGCCGCATGATTCTGTTCGGCCTGGAGAGCGCGTCGGAGCAGGTGCTCCAGTTCATGGTGAAAGGCACGGAACTGGAACACATGAGCCGTATCCTGCACGAGAGCCACGAAGCCGGCATCTGGAATCACACGTTCTTCTTTTTCGGCTTCCCCGGCGAGAGACTGGAGAACGCGCAGGATACGGTCAACTTCCTGTACGATCACAAACAGCTTATCAACTCGGCGGCGTTGGGCACATTTTTGCTGGAGCGCTATTCCCCGGCGCATCGCTTCCCCAGCGCGTACAAGGTCAAGCGCATCATTGAGAAGCCGGACAAAGACCTGGCGATCTACTTCGATTACGAGGTCGAGGAAGGCCTGGATGCGAACATGGCGGAACTGGTTATGGAGCGATTCACGGATACCCTACCGGATAAATCATACCCGCAGTTCTATGCCAACGACGTGTATCGCTTTCTCTACGCCTGCTATCTCCGCGAACAGGGCGCACCCATGCCGCCCTGGTTGGTGCCGGAGGGCGCGTAAGCGTAACTTGCGTTCAGCAAGCGGACATAAAGCCTTGTAGGAAGCTCTCATTTCTGTTTCCCCTGGCTCTTGCGCACAAGCGCTTGCGAGTTGAGAAATCAGCATGAGCAGCAAAGGTTGGAAGCCCGATAGCGTGACGATCATGGACGTTGCCCGTGAGGCGGGTGTGTCGTACTCCACCGTCTCCCGTGTGATCAACAACTACGAGTTCGTCCGCCCCGAGACACGCCGGAGGGTCCTGAATGCCATCACACGCCTGGGCTACGTCGTCAATCAGCAGGCGCGCAGCCTGGCTGGTGGTCGCTCCCAGATCATTGGTTTGCTGGTTCCTGAGGTGGGCAACAGCTACATCGGCACGGTGATGCGCGGCATCGACGCCGAGCTGGTCGCCGCACAGTACGATCTGATGCTCTATACAACCCATCATCGCCACTTAAAGGAATCGCTCTACGTAGCTGCGCTGACGCGAGGAATGACCGACGGCTTGCTCCTGCTGGTGCCCCAGAACTCGGAAGTCTACGTAGAATCCCTGCATCAGCGCCGATTCCCCTACGTCGTGATCGATCACCAGGGCTTGGACGATTATAGCCCGTCAGTGGTCGCCACCAACTGGCAGGGCGCGTTCGACGCTACCGAGTATCTGATCAACCTCGGCCACCGCCGCATCGGCCATATCGCTGGAGACCAACGCTTAAGCGCTGGAATGGACCGGCTCAGCGGTTACCGGGCGGCGCTGGAGAAGCACCAAATCCCGTTTGATCCGGCACTGGTGAGCAATGGCCGCTTTCAGCAGCCAGAGAGCTATTTGGCGGCCAACACTTTGCTCGACTTATCAGAACCGCCAACCGCTATCTTCGCCGCCAGCGATATGAGTGCTTTCGGCGCGGTGGATGCAATCCGCAACCGCGGCTTGCGCATTCCTGACGATATCTCCATCGTCGGGTTTGACGATATTCCGGAGGCGGCGTATATGCACCCGTTCCTGACCACGGTACGCCAGCCGCTCTATGATATGGGGCGCCTCGCCACGCGCCTGTTGTTGCAAGCCATCGCGGCCGGCGAGCTGCCCTCTGAGCGCATCATCGTCGATACCGAACTGATCCTCCGTCAGTCCTGTCAGCCGCCCAAGCAGTCTCGCCTCAGAACCCAGTGAAATGGTGTGATGCGCAATCGAGTCTGTTTAATGTGGGTGATAAGCAAGCCCCCTGCTTCTGCCTGATGCGCATGGCAGGCTATGTTCTCAACGTACTTGATGGTCCTGCCTTACAACGTTAGAATCCATCGCGTAATCCGCGAAAATCAGTTTACGCGAGAGATAGCCGTGAGCCTGCCTCAGCTGGTTGCGCGTCGTTTCGAGCTTGGCGACCAGATTGGTCAGAGCACGCCTGGTGTTGTTGATCGCGGGCGAGACATTGAGACCGGGCGAATAGTTGCTATCCAGTCCCTCTCGACTTCGATGAGCCTTGATCCCCCCGCTCTCCAGGGCCTCAAACAGACACTTGATACGCTCCGCTTAAGTAGCAACCGAGGAGACAGACTTATGAAAAAGTTCTCATCGTGCCTTCTCCCATCGCTGATTCTCCTCACGCTGGTACTGCCCCCGGCTGGCCGTGTGGACAGTGCCAACGGCGTGCAAATGTGTTTGTACGTACCCGGCGTCTCCGTCCCGGTACAAATGCCCCCTGACGCGGTGAACGCGCCCACGCCGACTCTCCTCCCTACCATGACACCTCCCTCTACGACAAAGGTAGACGCCGGGACAACGGCACGCCAGTTGCGCGTCTATCAAGGATTGTGGAACGCGGTGAACGATCACTATGTCTACCCGGATTTTCGCGGGCATGATTGGAACGTCATCGGTGCCCGGTACGAGGCGCTTATCCGGCGTGGCTTGAGCGACGACAGTTTCTACGCTGCGATGCAGGCCATGATTGGCGAACTGGGCGATGGGCACTCCTACTTCCAGAGTCCGATAGAGGTGAAAGAGGAAGAGGCCCGGCTCGCCCAAGGGGTTGATTTCGTCGGCATCGGCGCGCTGTTCATGCCCAGCCAGAGTGGCGACCGCGCTTCCATCATCGTGGTTTTGCCGGACAGCCCGGCGGCAGAGGCAGGGCTGCTGCCCCACGACACGCTTCTGAGCGTGGACGGCGGGCCAATCCGCGATGAGGCTGGTACCAGTCGCACCCGGGGACCGGAAGGCACCCAGGTGACATTGACCATCCAGCGGCCCGGCGAACCGCCCCGCGACGTAACCCTGACGCGCCGCCGGGTCACTGGCGCGCTGCCGATCCATTACTGCATAATCCCCAACCTGCGCATCGGCTACATTCTCCTGCCGACGTTACTGGACGAGACCATTGACGATCAGATCCGCGAAGCGTTGCAGAAGATGACGGCGGACGGGCCGTTGGATGGCCTGATCCTGGACAACCGCATGAACGGCGGTGGCCTCGGCAGCGTAGCCGAAGCGATCATGAGCCTGTTTACCGATGGACTTCAAGGCTACTACGTCAGCCGAGAGAGCCAGGATGCACTGAACCTGGAACCGGAGGAGGTGGGTGGCTCACAGACCGTTCCCCTGGTGGTGCTGGTCGGCGTCGATACCGTTTCTTACGGCGAGATCGTCAGTGGCGTGCTGCGCCTCTCAGGCCGCGCCAGGATCGTAGGGGAACCAACGCTCGGCAATGTCGAACAACTGCGAGCGTACGATTTTGAGGACGGCTCACGCGCCTGGATTGCCAGTGCGACGTTCGAGCCGCTCGGTCAGGCCAACGGCATCTGGGAAGAGACGGGTATCATCCCGGATGTGATAGTGCCGACGCGCTGGGACTTGTTCACTGAGGCCAATGATCCGGGGCTGGCGAAGGCGGTGGAGTTGCTCATGCATAAGTAAGCGGTATGATCTGATGGGCTGATGCTTTATGCGTATTTGTTCACCTTATGGCTCCCGCGACTAAAGTCGCGGGTGAATTCGCAATTCTGACGGCGCTATTTTGCGATTAGCCGCAGACTTTAGTCGGCGGGTTGCGAAAAACACTGCACAGCGCCGCACAGGGCAGACAAGGTGAACAGATACCTTTACGCGAAGCGGTTTTCTTGAGGCGAATTTCCATCCGCCACGCCTTGAAAGGAAGATGCAAAACCACTTTTTGCCCAGCAACGAAACAACCCCGTCGCTCCCGCTCGCGCAAAACCTGCGGCGTACAACTATCTGGTTTGCGCCGACGTTCAACCCGTGTCGACGATTTCCGTCCGCGACCCAAATTCCTCAATCTTGACAGGCTTCACGATTGCGAATAGAATACAGGCAACTTACTTCTTTTAGTGAATGAAGTATATGGCCCGCCGGCAACTCCTGAAAGCGCTCAACCGCTCTGCGATTCTGAACGTCATCAAGGCGACCGGTCCCATTTCCCGCACGGACATCGCCCGCCTGACGGGCCTAAGCCCCGCCTCGGTGACCAGCCAGACCGCCGAGTTGATCGAGGACGGCCTGATCTACGAGAAGCAAGAAGGCGACTCGCGCGGTGGACGGAGGCCCATCTTGCTGGCGCTCAACGCGACTGGCGCTTACGTGGTGGGCGTCAAGCTGGCCGAAGAACACGCCACACTGGTACTCACCGATCTCAACGCGGAGGTCATCGCCCGCCAGACGCTTGAACTGTCGTCGCGCGAACCGGGGCGCGTTTCTGACCAACTGGCCGGGGGTGTGCGCGCGCTGCTGCGCTCAACGCAGGTGGACCAGAACCGCCTATTGGGGGTCGGTGTCGGGCTGGCGGGGATTGTCGATAGCGCCGCCGGCGTGTGCCGCATGTCGCCGTTCAACGGCTGGCGCGAGGTCCCGTTCGCAGAGATGCTCGAAGAGCGCTTGGATTACCCCGTTTATCTCGACAACGATGTGAACACGCTCACCCTGGTTGAGCAGCTCTACGGCGCGGGGCAGCACGTCGATGACTTCCTGATTGTCACCGTCGGGCGCGGGATCGGCATGGGCATTGTGGCGAAGAGTCAGGTCTACCGGGGCGCGCGCGGAGGCGGCGGCGAGTTCGGCCACACGGTAGTTGACCCTGACGGGCCGTTATGCACCTGCGGCAATCGTGGTTGCCTGGAGACATTCGTCGCGGAACCGTGGCTGTTGCAGCACGCCAGGAACGAGGGCCTTGAGGTAGCCACACCCGAAGACCTTGTAGCCGCCGCTCGACAGGGCAGCGCGGCAGCGCTTGAGGTCTTCGCGCGGGCGGGGCGGGTGTTGGGCATGGGGGTGGCAAACCTGGTCAACCTGTTTAACCCGGCGCTCGTGCTCATCAGCGGTGAGGGCGTGCGCGCGGGGGAGTTCCTGTTCGGACCCATGCGCGCGACCATGCAACGGCACATGTTCGGCCAGCTCGCGCAGGATGTCGAGGTGCGGGTTGAGCCGCTGGGCGATGACGCCTGGGCGCGGGGCGCGGCGAGCCTGGCGCTGCGCCAGATTTTCCATGCGCCCGAACTGGAAGCGCAGCCAGTCAGGTAGTTTTGGGCTGGCTTTTCTCACTCACTGAAATAGACCTGCTTAGCTGAGGGGAGGTGAAGCGAGAGCGTAGAGAAACGATCATCACAAGGCATTGCTATTGATCTACCCTTAACCATGAGGAGGATTGAGACATGAGGCACTTGCTGAAGGTTTGGCTGGTTGTAGCCTTTCTCCTGCCCGCTGGCCTGATCCAGGCTCAGGAGGAGCCGGTGACCATCGAATTCTGGCACACCTACAACGAGGTCTCGCCGGAGAACGAAATGCTGGTCACGACGCTGATCCCCATGTTCGAGGAGATGCACCCGAACATCAAGGTCGAGTCGGTGCCCTTCCCCTACGACGAGTTCCGCCAAACCATGCTGACCGCGCTGGCCGGCGGCGAAGGCCCCGACCTGGCCCGCCTCGACATCATCTGGTCGCCGGAGTTCGCGGATCTAGGCGTGCTGGCGGCATTGGATGAAGTGATGCCTGACTTCGAGGAACTGTCCGCGCGCGTCTTCCCCGGCCCGCTCTCGACCAACGCTTACGCGGGTCACTACTACGGCCTGCCGCTCGACACCAACACGCGCGTGTGGATGTGGGGCGCGACCCTGTATGAGGAGGCGGGCATTGAAGCCCCGCCGGCGACGATTGACGATGTGCGCGCGCAGTGTGAGAAGGTCAAGGCGCTGAACGATGAATACTATGTCTTCAGCGACGGCGGCACTTACGGTTGGGCGGTGCTCCCCTGGATTTGGAGCTTCGGCGGCGACATCACCGACCCGGAGATCACCCAGGCCACCGGCTACCTGAACAGCGAAGCGACCGTCGCCGCCTACGAGTTCCTGGCCGAGATGGTCAGTAGCGGCTGCTTCTCGCCGACGATGATCGGCTCCGGGCCGGATTCGGGCCAGGGCTACTTCACGAATACCATCGCGTCGATCCTCGACGGCCCGTGGATGTTCCCCATCGCCGCGGCGCAATATCCCGACTTCGAGATTAGCACCGCCCTGATGCCCGCCGGCGAGGGCGGCTCGATCTCGGTGGTGGGCGGCGAGAACATTGTCATGTTCAGCGCAACCCAGCACCCGGAAGAGGCGATGGAGTTCCTGCGCTTCACACAATCTGAGAAATATCAGCTCAAGATGTCGGAGACCGGCCAGTTGACCGTGCTGCCGGAACTGCTGGAGACGGAATACTACCAGACTCACCTGTACTACGGTATCTTCCTGCAACAACTGGAAACCGCCCGCGCGCGCACGCCGCACCCGACGTGGACGAGCATGGAGGAGATCCTCACCGACGCCGGCCAGTTGATCTTGCGCGGCGAGATGTCGGCGCAGGAGGCGCTGGACGCCGCCGCTGAGGAGATCGACGCGCTCCTGGCGGAGTAGCAGCCTGTACATTCCGCATGTAGGGGCACGGCAAGCCGTGCCCCTACTTCAGAACCACCCAGGTGATGATAAAGCGATGCAGTCCAGACTCCACCATCGATGGTACGTGCCCTACGCTTTTCTCCTGCCGGGCCTGGCGCTTTATGTGCTATGGATGCTGTACCCGCTGCTGTACGAGTTCTACATCAGCTTTTTCGAGTGGAACATCATGCCGGGCCAGGTGAGCGCGTTCGTCGGCCTGGGGAATTATCAGGAGGCGCTTTCCGACTCCAACTTCTGGCTGGCGCTGCGCAATACCGCGCAATATACCATCATCACCGTGATCGGGCAGATGCTCCTGGGGCTGGGGGTGGCGGTGCTGGTGCACCGCGTCACGGTCGGCAAACGCATTTTTCGCGCGATCTATTACCTGCCGGTGGTGACCTCGTGGGTGGTGGTCAGCTTCCTGTTTCAATACCTGTTCAGTTCAGGCAACAGCGGCCTGATTAACTATCTCCTGGTCACGGTGCTGGGCGTGCTGCCGGAGCCGGTCGCGTGGCTGGGGAATTCGAGCACGGCCTGGGTCGCCATCTACGCGCTGGGTATCTGGAAGGGCGTGGGCTGGGCGATGGTGGTGTTCCTGGCGGCATTGCAGGGCATCCCCCCGGAGCTTTACGAGGTGGCGGCCATCGACGGCGCGGGCGAGTGGGGCCAGTTCCGGCACGTCACGTTACCCCTGATCCGCGCGACGACGCTGTTCGTGATGGTGGCGCTCATCATCGGCGGGTTTCAGGTCTTCATCTCCGTGTATCTCATCACGGGCGGCGGACCGCTGCACCGCACGGAGGTCGTGCTCAGCTACATGTATGACCGTTCTTTTAACAAGCTGTTGTTCGGATATGGCGCGTCGATCAGTTACATTCTGGCGGCCATCGTGGTGTTTGTCAGCTTCTTGCAGATGCGCGTGTTCCGGCGACCGGTGGACCTGTATTGAGGCGCAGAAATGGTAGGCGTCAACAGCCGATCTAGCCGCACGTTCAACGCCGCGATCCTGGCGGTGCTCTGCCTGGGTGCGGTACTGTCGATGACCCCGATGCTCTACATGGCGGGGACCGCGTTTAAGGGCCAGGCTTATATTCAAGAGATCCCGCCGCGCCTGATCCCCGAACGCTTCACGCTGGTGAACTTCGAGACCGCCTTCAGCGCCCGCAACTTCGGGCGCGCGTTCCTCAACAGCCTGAGCGTCGCGGTGACCGTGGCCGCGCTGGTCACGACGCTGACCGCGATGATGGCCTACGCCTTCGCGCGCTTTGAGTTTCGCGGTAAGAACGTCATCTTCTACACCATCCTGGCGATGATGATGGTGCCGGCGATGATGCTCATCATCCCGCAGTTCATGGTCGCGCGGAGCCTGGGTCTGCTCGACAGCCTGTCGGGGCTGGTGCTGGTCTACACCGCCGGCGCGATGGCGTTCAACACCTTCCTGCTGCGCGGTTTCTTCGAGAGCCTGCCGCGCGAACTGGAAGAGTCGGCCCTCATGGACGGGGCGAACCACTTCACCATCTTCACACGCATCATCGTCCCGCTCTCGACGCCGGCGCTCAGCACAGTGGCAGTGTTCAGTTTCCTCGGCGCATGGGATGAATACATTTGGGCGCTGACGGTGCTCACCGACGAGAGCAAACGCACGCTGCCCATCGCCATCGCCAACTTCCGGGGCGTGCACGCCACCGACTGGGGGCTGATCTTCGCGGCGTCGCTTGTCGCTGTCGTGCCGACGATCCTGATCTTCATTTTCTTCCAGCGTTACTTCGTGCAAGGTCTGACCGCCGGGGCGATCAAGGGATGATCCGGGCGCTGCTGCTGTGCACGTTGATGCTCATTCATGGGGGGTTATTCGTGAGATCGCAGCCGACGCTCGACCTTTCGCCCGATAAGGCGTTCTACCATCCCGGCGAACCGGTGGCGCTGCATGTTTCGGCTGCGAGTGGGGCGCGGGTCGAGGCGACGATTACCCACCTGACCGACGCCGTCACGACCCTGACCGCAACCCTCGACAGAGGGGCCGCCGACCTGACCTGGACGCCGCCCGCGCTTGCGCCGCGCGGCTACGGCGTCGATGCGCGCCTGTTCGACGAGAACGGCGAGGCGCTGGCGACGGCTTCCACGGCGTTCGATGTGCTTGAGAAGTGGACGCAGGCCCCGCGCTACGGCTTCCTCAGCGAGTTTGGGCCAGGGCGGGACAACGAAGCCGAGACGATGGCGTGGGGCGCGCGGTATCACCTCAACGGGTTGCAGTTCTACGACTGGCAGTACCGGCATGACACGCTTCTGCCGCCGACCGAGACGTTCACCGACCCGCTGGGGCGGCGGCTTTCATTGGAAACCGTGCAGCGTCTGATCGACGCCGCGCACGCGCGCAACATCGCCGCGATGCCGTACACGGCGGTCTACGGCGCGTCAACGTCGTTTTACCGGGAACATCCCGATTGGGCTTTGTTCCACTGGTCGAAGCGGCCCTACGAGTTCGGTGAGAACTTCCTCGTCATCATGGACCCGACGCCCGGCTCGCCCTGGGCGGAGCACCTGCTGGGCGAGTTTGCGCGCGTGCTGACCGAGACCGACTTCGACGGCATCCACCTGGACCAGTACGGCGCGCCCAAAGTCGGGCGCAACGCGGCGGGTGAGCGCGTGGACCTGGCGGAGGTCTTCCCGGCCTTCATCGATGAGACGGCGCGGGTGGTGCGCGCGCGGCACGGCGACGCCGGCGCGGTGATCTTCAACGCGGTGGGCAACTGGCCGGTGGATACGGTCGCCCTCGCCGGCCAGGACGCGGTGTACATTGAGGTATGGCCGCCTTACCGCGCGTTCCTGGACCTGCACCGCCTGATCGCGGCAGCACAAACCCTGGGCGGCGGCAAGCCGGTGATCCTGGCTGCCTACATCCCGCCTGACCGCGCCGCCAATGTTCGCCTGGCCGATGCGATCATCTTCGCCAGCGGGGGGTATCACCTGGAACTGGGCGAGCCGGGCGCGATGCTGGCGGACCCGTACTTCCCGAAGTTTGGGCTGATAGACGATGCAACACAGGCCGTGATGAAACGCTACTACGACTTCCTGGTGCGTTATGAGGAAGTCCTTGCGCCGGGCACGGCCAACGCGCCCGACCGCGCCGCCGCACTGTCCATCAACGGCGTGGAGACGGGCGGGCGGGGACCGCGCGACCGGGTGGCGGTGATTGCCCGGCAGGGACAGGGCTTCGAGACGTTCAGCCTGGTCAACCTGGTAGGCATCGACAGCGGGCAGTGGGACACCCCTCTGGATGAAGGTCCCACGCCGCTGATCGACCTGTCGGTGCGGGTTCAGGTGGGCGGCCCAGTAGCGCGCGTCTGGTGGGCGTCCCCGGATAGGGAGAATCTCGAAGCGCAACCGCTGGACTTCTCCAGAGACGGAGATTCCATCACGTTCAGGCTGCCGCGCCTCGCTTATTGGGACATGATTGTCGTGGAGTACCCATCGTGATCGACGACGCCCGCGCCCAACAACTCTACGAACGGAGCCTGACGGTCATTCTGGAGAACCAACAGCCCGGCGGCGCCTATCTCGCCTGCCCGAATATGCCAGACTACCGGTATTCGTGGTTCCGTGACGGCGCGTACATCGCCTACGCGCTGACGTTGGACGGCGCGGAGGCGGGCATCGCTTATAGCGGGAGCATGGCCGCGCAGTGGGAAAGCGCGGGCCGATTTCACAACTGGTGCGCGGAAGTCATCAACCGCCGGGCGGAAGGGCTGGAGCGCAGCATCGCGCGCGCGCAACACGGCGAGCCGCCGGTCTTGGCCGACACGCTGAACGCGCGCTACCTGCCCGATGGCAGCGAAGGGCCGGACGACTGGCCTGAGTTCCAGCTTGACGGGCCGGGGACCTGGCTCTGGTCGCTGGCCGAGTATGTGGATCGGACGCGAGCACACCCCTTGCCGCTTGCGTGGGAACGCGCGGTTGATCTGACAGCGCGATACCTCGCCGCGCTGTGGCGGACGCCGTGCTATGATTGCTGGGAGGAACACGGCGACAGCGTGCACATCAGCACCTTGGGGGCGATCTACGCGGGCCTGCGCGCGACAGAGCGCCTGCTGCCTGGCGCGGACTTCGGCGCGACGGCGCGAGCTATCCGCAACTTCGTGCTGGCGCGTGGGTTGACGCCCGGCGGCGAACTGGCTAAATCGGCAGGCCTGGACATGGTGGACGCGAACCTGATTGGCGTCGCCGTGCCGCACGGCCTGCTGGCCCCCGGCGACCCGATCATGCGCAAGACAGTGACCCGCATTGAGCGCGAACTGTGTCCATCGGGCGGCGGTGTGCACCGTTACCCGGAAGATACGTACTACGGCGGCGGCGTATGGGTGCTGCTGGCGCTGTGGCTCGCGTGGTATCACGCCCAGGTTGGTGAAACAAGCCACGCGACGACGCTTGTAGATTGGGCGACGCGCCAGGCAGACGACGACGGCAACCTGCCCGAACAGGTCAATACGACCATGTTGGCTCCCGCGAGTTACGCGAAATGGGTGGAGCAACGCGGCCACATTGCCAAGCCGTTGCTCTGGTCGCACGCCAAGTACCTGATCGCTTGCCGGGTGCTCTCAGGTCATATGTGAACACATCAACCCTCTTTCCATACGGTCTCTAAGAAAGTGTTTGAAAAGCCCCCTCACCCCCTGTCCCCCTCTCCCGTATGACGGGAGAGGGGGCAAAGATACCCCAAATCTGGGTTTATAATCCCCTCTCCCCTTGTGGGAGAGGGGATTTAGGGTGTAGTGGACCCCCAGGATTGGACACAAGGCTTAGGGGGAAGTAGAGTCCAGGAAAGGGGAACACGACCATGAGCAGGCGAAGAAGCTTTACCGCCGAGTTCAAAGCGCGCGTGGTGCTGGAACTGCTCGGCGGGCAGAAGAGCCTCGCGCAGGCAAGCCGGGAATACGGCATCAAAGACACCGTGCTGTCACGGTGGAAGCAGGAGTTCATCGAGCGCGCACCACAACTCTTCGCGCGCGGCGAGGCCCACAGCCAGGAGGCAGCGCGGATGGCGGAACTGGAGCGGATGGTGGGTCGGCTGACGCTGGACCTGGAGGCGGCAAAAAAAGCCTTGCAGCTCTCGACCTCGCTGCCGAGCGGAAACGGGCGTTGACGGCGATGGTGAGCGCACAGGGGTGTTCGGTGGCAAGTCTGTGTCGGGTACTGGACCTGCCGCGCAGCACGTACTATCATGCGGCGACCGCGCCGGACGATGCCGGGCTGCGGGAAGCGATCACGGCGGTGCTGGGCCAGTATCCGACCTATGGCAGCCGGCGCGTAACGGCGCAGTTGCGCCGCGTGCCGTACCACCTGGCGGTGAACCGCAAGCGGGTGCAGCGCGTGATGCGCGCCATGGGCGTGCAGGGAGCGGTCAAGCGCCGCCGGACGCGCACCACGGACAGCGCGCACCCCTATCCACGCTACCCGAACCTGGTCAAGGACCTGAGTGTCACCTATCCTGATCAGGTGTGGGTGGCGGACATCACCTACATCCGGCTCCTGACCGAGTTCGTGTATCTGGCCATCGTGATGGACGTGTTCACGCGCGCCATCCGCGGCTGGCATCTGGGCCGCACACTTGACCAGACACTGACCCTGACGGCGTTGCGCCGCGCCCTGGGCGATCACGTCCCGACCCTCCATCACAGTGACCAGGGTGTGCAGTATGCGGCCATCGCCTACACCGACTTGCTGACAGCGCACCACGTTGCGATCAGCATGGCCGCCGTCGGCGCGCCGGAGGAAAACCCCTTCGCCGAGCGCGTCATCCGCACGATCAAAGAAGAGGAGGTGGACCTGTCGGAGTATCATGACTATGCCGACGCTTATGACCAAATCGGACGTTTCATCGACGACGTGTATCACACCAAGCGCATCCATTCGGCGCTGGGCTACCTGACGCCAGCGGAGTTCGAGGCCGCCTGGCGTCAGGCCCACGCCGAGGAGGTGGTCCCCCTTAAAGTCAGCTAACATGTGTCCAACTTTTAGGGTCCACTACAGGGGTGAGGGGAAGCAAGGGCGACCTTTTCAAACACATTCTAAGAGATAGAGCCTCTCGCTTCGAGATCGACCTCGATACCGGCCAAATCGAGGGAACGCGCGACCGAGCCGTCCAGACGCCCGCCGACAAAGGCACCCATTTCTACGCCAGCGCCGAACGCGCCCTTT
>DAOTXU010000230.1:0-4570 GCA_034435135.1 Anaerolineae bacterium
GTCCCCGCTCCAGGAATGGAGAGGGGACTGACCTGTGCGCGGACTCCCCCGCGCCATTTATGGCGAGGGGGCAGGGGGCTATAGTCCGGCGAAGCCGGGGTGAGGTCAACCCGGCAGAGGCAAGCCTCACTGAATGTCGCCCCCAAAATGGAATGCACCCCCGGACACGCCGAACCGCCCTCGCTGGTGTTTTGGGCGGGAACTCTGTATACTGAGGCTTGGGTGTTTGCGCTGGCGCGGCAAGCGTCTGCGCGCCTGACTCGACGCGGTGATGGGGCATGGACGAAGAAGAACGCGATTTCAGACAGACAACCCGCTTGGGTCCTTCGGAAGCGCCGGAGTTATCCGGGCGCCCGACCGAACCCCTCGACATCAAGTGGGGACCGCCCTGGGTCATCCAACTGCGCGTGGTAAATCACCCCATTTCCATCCAACTGGACGTTTCTGGCTCGATCATCGTCGGTCGCTCCGACCCTGAAGGGGACTTCTACCCCGACGTAGACCTGACCCCCTACGGCGGCCTCGAAGGCGGGGTCTCGCGCCGCCACGCCGAGATTCACGCCAGCGGCGACCGGTTGACCCTCATCGACCTGGGCGGGGTGAACGGCACCCGGTTGAACGGTTATCAGTTGCGGCCACGCCAACCATACCGGCTGCGTCACGGCGACAGCCTGGAGTTCGGCTCGGTTCGGGTCGAGGTCGTGTTCACGATGGTGCCCGTGCACACCGAGGTCAAGGCCGAGAACACCCGCGCGATCAAAACTGCCGAACTGCGCGACCCGTTCACCGACCCGCGCACCGGTCGTGCGCGCGTGCCGCATGTGCTGGTCGTGGAGGATGACTCCGAGCTTGCCAGCATCTTCCGCACCATTCTGGAGCAGAACGGCTACCAGGTTACCGAGGTGTATACCACCGGCGCGGCGATGCGCCTGGTCTCCACCAGCGTGCCGGACCTGATCCTGCTCGATGTGATGATGCCCGACCTGTCCGGTCTGGAAGTATGCCGCCTGCTGCGCCGCGACCTGCGCACCGCCGACGTGCCGATTGTCATCGTGTCGGCGCGGACCAGCCCGGAGGCCGTCCGCGAGGGGATGCGCGCGGGCGCGGATGTTTACCTGGGCAAACCGGTCGGCTACGACGAACTGTTGCGGGCAGTGCGGGTGTTGATCGGCGACCCGGCCAAGCGGGGGCTGTCGGGCAAATCCGCGCCGGCGGAAGCCGGACCGCCTCCCGGCGGGTAAGAAGAGGGTCCAGAGTTCAAGATATAGCTTAACTGATTCAAACTTACGCCAACAGGTGGCCGCGCTAAGGCCTTTCTCTACCTCACCCCCGTCTCGCCTGCGGCTCGACACCCCCTCTCCGCTTGCGGCTATAGTCCGGCGTAGCCGGGAGAGGGGGCGGGGGGTGAGGTGCCCGCCAACACGACAAGCACCACACGCACCGCGGTCGTTGGCTCAAAAGCTTGAATCACTTCACTATAACAACGGGGCGGTCCGGCGTTCGCCCCTTATGATTTTCCATCATCCGGCGACGTTGACGCGCTTGCGGCGGCGGCCCGCCGCTTGGCGATGACCTCTTCAATCCGCTGGCGCAGGATGTCCATGTCCGGCAACGGCTTGTCGAGCATCAGGTCGGCCTGGCACAGTTCGATGGTCTGCCGCCGGTCGCCGGAGGACATCCAGTACGCAGTCATGAGGATGATCGCTATATCGCTTATGCGGGGGATGGCGCGGATGCGCGCGCCGATGTTCGGTCCGCTCTCGCCCGGCAGGCGCACGTCGAGCAGGGCGGCTTCGGGGATCGGGCCGTCATATCCGCCGCCGGCGACACGTTCGAGCCAGGCTGCCGCCTCGTCGCCGTCGGTGAACGCGAGCGGCTCCACGCCCCACATCCGGCACATGGCGCGGAGCACCTCCTGCAACTCCAGGTCGTCCTCGACAATGATCCACATCGGGGCGTCTGTCATGGGCCGAGGCTAATCCTTTTCTTCGTCCTTCCTGCCGCGACCGACCAGGCCGCCGAAAAGACTCTGCATCAAGCCGCTGCGCATGGGGGGTACTTCGATCTGCGCTTTGTCCTTCCAGTTGCCCGATTCGCGTTGCGAGAGCCAGCTGGCGTACTGCGTCGTAATCTCCGCCAGGGTTGCGTTCAAGGCTTTCAGGTCGGCCTGCGCCAGCAAGCCGCGCAGCGCCGCGAGTTGATCGATGGCCCGGTCCAGGTGGTGCAGGACGTTCTCGCGGTCCAGGGTTAAAAAGTCGGCCAGGTCTGCCGGGTTGTGCAGCAGCGGGGCGGTGGACAGCGCAAAGGCCGGGTTGGTCAGGCGGCGACTATCCAGCCAGCTGGGCGCGTTGGCAGCGACCGCGAACTCCGTGAGGCCCAGCAGGGCCGGCAGCAGTTCCACGACGGCGACGAAGCCGTCATGTTCAGCCGGCTCCATGTAGTGCGGCTCCGGGCCGAGCAGCTTGACCAAATCGCTCGCCAACTGGATCGCCTCGGCAGGGCAGGTCGGCGCGGCGGCAATGTACAGGTTGCCGTTGTGGAACAGGTCGGCGCTTGCAGTCGTCAGGTCGGTAACGGCGGCGGCGGTATAAAGGGCGTCGGGGTTGAACACGGGCGCCAGCCCCACCAGGTAGGCGCTCTCCGGCAGGTAGCGCGCGGCCCACTGGATAGGCGGCTGCTTGAGCGGCGCGGTCTCCAGCACCACGCAGCCGGCTTTGAGTACAGAGCCGATCGCTTCCAGGTAAGCTTTGGTGTCGGCCAGCGAGGCGTCGATAAATACGATGTCGGCCCCGGCGCAGGCGTCGTTTACGTTGCGCACATAGCGGTCAATCGCGCCGAGCTTCTGCGCCTCTTTGCCCGCATCCTGGTCGCGGTCAGCGCCGGTGATGGTGAATTTGTGGGCGGCATGGGGGGATGTCTGGTAGCGTTTCAGCGCCAACCCCAGAGAAACACCCACACGCCGCAGTCCGAGAACCGTCAGAGATACTTCTGCCATAGCTTCTCTCGCTGTGTCAGTGAGAACCGTCCGCCTCCATCAGCGCCACGAGCAGGCGCTCCGTTTCGTTTTCAGGGGGGCTGTCCAGCGCCTCCTGGTGCCGGGCGATGATCTCCACCGCCAACGGCGACGCGCCCGCCGCGCGGGCCATCTCCGCGCCCCAGGCCGGGTGCTGCGCCGCGATCACAAAAGGCCGCCGCCAACCCGTCGGCCTCTCGGCAGCGCCCCAGGCTTTTGCACGGTCAGGGAACAGGCGGCGCGCCAACACCACCAAAACACGGTCCCACAGGTGATAACGCGCGCGGCTCTTGCCGGCGTCGTGCAGCAACGCCGCCGTCATCAGGTCGGGGTGCGTGTAGCCGGCGGCGCGCAGCGCCCGCAGCACGTTGAGGCTGTGTAACTGCTCGCTGCGCCGCATCCGCAGGAACAGCGCCGCCAGCGGCGGCGAGAGGTAGGCGCGCACGGTGTCCAGGTCAACGGGCCGGGTGTAGGCGGTGAGGGCGCGCAGGCCTTGTTGAATGCGATACAGCGCCATGTCTATCCCATCCGGGTCAGCAGACGGACCGTTGCGAGCGTCGGCTCTGTAATCAGGATGCCAAGTATGTTAGGAAGGCCGGGGACAAAGCTGAGGAAGATCAGGATAAAAAACAGGAAGTAGCTTTGCATCCGGTAGCGCTCCCAGGTGTAGGCCAGATCCGATGGCAGCAGGCCCAGCACGATGGTCCAGCCGTCCAGGGGGTACAGCGGGATCAGGTTAAAGAAGCACAACAGCACGTTCCAAAGGATGATCTCGATCCCCAACTGAACCAGCGTAGGGAGCACCTGTCCCTCCGCGTAGGGGGGGATGAGGAAAAAAGGGACGGGTCGCTTCAGTAAACCGAGCCACCACGGGAGGGCAAACACGACCGCCGTGACCAGATTAGACAGCGGCCCGGCGGCAACAGCAATGGTGACGCCCCAGCGCGGGTTGTGCATCCGGTTGGGGTTGACCGGCGCCTGCCCCAAGAAGCCGAATCCGACGATGAGAAACATCAAAAAGCCGATGGGATTGAAATACTTGAGCGGATTGATAAGGGTGAGGCGAACCCGTTCCCGGCTCAGCGGGTTGGTGAACGTGACCGTGAACTTGCCCTGATCCACCCCGGTAGGATCGCCCATCGCTCTGGCGGCAAAGGCGTGGCCGAGTTCATGGACGATGACAGCAATAATTAACGCGATCAGGCGCGAGACGGCAATGGCCGGGCTGGACAGCGCTTGTTCCAGGAAGAACAACAGGACCCTCCCCATTCACTACCAACCGATTATGAGAGGAGTATACCACAAAGCGGGTTAACGTTGCGCCCGCACCCGCCCGGCGGGTGCATTGGGAATGAGTTTTTCTTTCAGAACTCCCGGCTGGGTAGCTCCACAGGATAGCGTGGTCATGTGAGAGCGCCCCACTTGAGACTTGGACAGGGGGCTTAAGCCCCCTGTCCTCTCCCACTGATTCCGGCGATTCAGCTTTGACATGGAAGTGATTCAAGCTTTTGAGCCAACAACACCGATGCGGTGGCGTTGGTCGTGTTTGCGGGCGAG
>DAOTXU010000231.1:0-8686 GCA_034435135.1 Anaerolineae bacterium
AGAGGGGGTGTCGAGCCGCAGGCGAGACGGGGGTGAGGTAGAGAAAGGCCCTAGCACGGCCAGCTGTTGGCAAAAGTTTGAAACAGTTCTATGTTAAAGCTATTGCGCGTGACCCGGCACTCTGGCGCGAACGGCTTCTCTTGTGTAGGAACACGGCACGAAGCGCGCCCTGCTCTATATCACAACCTAAACCGGACTTCACATAATAGAAGTGCGTGGAGCAAGAGATTGGATCGCGCTGCTCACGCCGGTTCTTTCCGGCGTTTGCCCTGCCGGGTCGCCTCGCGGATTTGCTCCTCGCTCCAGCCCTGCTCAAGCCCCCACTCGATCTTGGGCTGGATGGCGTTGGTCGGGCACACGCCCACGCATTGCCCGCAGAAGACGCACGTCGTGGCCGGCATCGGGTTCTCATAGAACGTAGCGACGTGCGTCTCGAAGCCGCGCGCGCCCAGCGTCAGCGCGTAGATATACTGCGCGTCGTCGGCGCACACCTGCACGCAGCGCCAGCACAGCACGCATTTGCTGTAATCGCGCACGTAGAACGGATTGTCGTCCTTCAGCGCAAAGACGCGCGCCTTTGCGTCGGGGAAGCGGTCCCGGTCTACGCCGTAATCGTCCATGAGGCGCTGAATCGCCGGCGCGTCGCTCAGGTCCACCGCCGAGTGGAGCATCTCCAGAATGGTGCGGCGGGCGCGTTCGACGCGAGCGTTGCGCGTATGCACTACCGCGCCGTCGGAGCACTGGACTACACAGGCGGGTTGCAGCGCCGGCCACTTTTCGATCTCGACCACGCACACGCGACACAGGCCGTTGGCGTGCGTCGCCGGGTGGTAGCAGATGGCGGGGATGTCGATGCCGTTCTCGCGCGCCGCTTGCAGCAGCGTGGTCCCTTTGGGCGCGGTGATCTGCCTGCCGTCGATGGTCAGGGTCACGGTGTCTTCAGCCATAAAGCTCAACCCTTTCGTCCCTCGTCCGTCGTCGAGCCGCCGCCGTCTGCGCGCAACACCAGCGGAAGCGGGCTTGCGGCCATGTCCGCGCCGACGCCCAGCCGCCAGGGGTGGGTGTAGACCGTCAATCGGTCGCGGCGCACGTAGCCGACCAGCGCGATGTTCCACGCCGCCGCCATCGTCACCGAGAGGCTGGTGGGCGCGGTGCGGCTCGCCACCACGGGCGCGCCCATCTGATACGCTTTGTTCAGCATCTCCGAACTGACGCGCCCGGTGGTCATCAGGATACAATCCTTCGTGTCCAGGTCAGCGTTGAGCGCCATGCCGCGCAGCTTGTCAAGCGTGTTGTGGCGGCCCACGTCCTCGGCCACGAGCAGCAATTCCTCGCCCCGGCACAGCGCCGAGGTGTGCACGCCGCCGGCGCGATGGTGCAACGTCGCCGCGCCGTAGAGCGCGCTCATCAGCCGTTGGAGCTGCGCCGGCGCGGCGGTGAGGCTCGACTCCAGCGGCGAGCGCGTCTGGGTAAGGTCGTCGAAGGTCACGCCGCCGACGCAGCCGGAGGTGATGATCTGCCGCCGGGGCGCGTCGCTGACCTCATAGTCGAGCCAGATGTCGGCGCAGCCGCCGGCCCTGCACACGTAGCAGACGCGCACATCCGCGCGCCCGCCGATCAGCCCCTCATTGAGCAGGAAGCCCAGCGCCAGCGCGTCCTGGTCGGTTGGCGTGCACATGAGGCTCGCCAGCTCCCGCCCGTTCACGAAGATGGTGACCATCGCCTCGGTCGGGACCCCGGCCTCGACCGTGTGGACGCCGCCCGCGTCGATCTGGTGGTACAGGCCTTGCGTGACGCCGCGCTCATCCAACATGCCGTCGCCTCAACCTTTTACGCCCACTTCGACCAGTTCCGGCCAGTGCTGGAGCGCGCTGCGCACCGCCCACGACGCGCTCATGCCCAACCCGCACAGGCTCGCGTCGCTCATCGTAAGGCCGATGTCCATCAGGCGCTCGCGGTCGCCGGGGAGCAGGCCGCCGGCGGCGATGCGCTTAAGAATCTCGTACTGGCGCATGGTCCCAAGCTGGCATGGGTAGCACTTGCCGCAGCTTTCCTCCATAAAAAAGTGACCGAGCCGTTCGAGCACATCGCGCAGATCGACGGCAGTGTTGAAGACCATCACCGCGCCGGAGCCGAGCGACGCGCCGACCGCTTTCAACTCGTCGGCGTTGAGCGGCGTGTCGAACTGATCGGGCGTCAGGAACGTGCCCGCCGCGCCGCCCATCAAAACCGCCTGAAGCTCGCCGTCCACGCCGCCGCAATACTCATCGATAAGCCGGCTCAGGCGGATCCCGAACGGCGCTTCGACCACGCCGGGCTGCTTCACATGCCCGCTGACGCAGAACAGCTTGGTGCCGTGCCGCGCGCCCTCGCCGATTTGCAGATACCACGCGCCGCCGTGCAGCACGATCTCAGGCATGGCGCAGAGCGTCTCAACGTTGTTGATCGCGGTCGGCTTGTCGAACAGGCCGTTGGTAGTGGGGAACGGCGGCTTGATGCGCGGGTAGCCGCGCTTGCCCTCGATGGCCTCAAACAGCGCGGTCTCCTCGCCGCAGACGTAAGCGCCCGCGCCCTGGCGAATCTCAACCGTGAAGTTGAAGCCGCTGCCGAGGATGTTCGCGCCCAGGTAGCCGGCGGCCTCGGCCTTCTGGATCGCCGCGCGCAGCGTCCGGTAGGCGCGCGGGTACTCGCCGCGAATGAAGATGTAGCCGTGCTCCGCGCCGATGGCGTAGGCGCTGAGCGCCAGGCCCTCGATCAGCCGGAACGGGTCGCCCTCCATGAGCACGCGGTCTTTGAACGTGCCCGGCTCGCTCTCGTCGGCGTTGGCGACGACGTACTTGGGCGTCCCCGGCGCGCTCCGCGTGAATTGCAGCTTCATCCCCGAAGGGAAGGCCGCGCCGCCGCGCCCCTTGAGGCCGGAGGTCTTGATCTCCTCGATCACCTGCTCCGGCGTCATCTCAGTGAGCGCCCTGCGCAGCGCGGCGAAGCCGTCCATGCGCGCGAAGGCGTCCAGGTCGAGCGGGTCCATCGCGCCGATACGCCGCGTCATCAGGCGCGGCGCGCCGACGGCGGCGATGCTATGCGCGGCGCCCCTCCCGGCGAGCAGGTCGTCAAGCGCGCCGGGCGAGACGCGCGCAAGCTGGAACTCCGCGCCCGCCTCGCGCTGCTGCACCCACGCGGCGGGGCCGTGATCGCACAGGCCCAGGCACGTGGCGCGTCTGACCGTGTACGCGCCGTCCGGCGTGGTCTCGCCGGGCTGGACGCCGAGCCTGCGGCACGCCGCGCGCAACACCTCCTGCCCGCCGAGCGCGCTGCACGTGGGGTCGGTGCACACATGGACCACCGTGCGGCCCTGCGGCGCGGTGGTGTACATATGGTAGAACTCGACCACGCCGTACACATCCGCGAGCGGCACGCCGAGCGCCTGACCGATGCGTGCCGCGACCGGTTCGGGGATATAGCCGTAAGTTCGTTGCGCCTCATGCAGGAGGGGGAGCAACCGGTCGCGCCCGCCGCCCTGGTACAGCTCAAGGACCGGCTCGAAGCGAGTCAGGTCAACGTCGCCGTTTTCAGACATCGATGCGACTCCTCGGCATAGGCGGTGCAGTTATGGAGAGTGTATCGTCAGCGGGTGGGCGCGGCAACTGACGGGTGACACCCTTCGCGCGTCGGCTGTCACATTGTACGACGACACAAAGCGATACTCTGGCAACCTGGCGCGCCTTCGTGTCGGAGCTTCATACGCCCGATCATGTGCCCTGGCCTTCAATGGCGCCGTTTGTGCAAGGCGCACAAACAGAAGGCGGGGAAGTCTGTAGAAGATAGCACTGACTCCTGACAAGTTTTTTGATACAGTAAATCCTATCAAACCGATAGGGTCTATTCTTTCACGCTGAAAGGGGATTGTGACAATGGGCAAAACGCCTGATGACATTTTTAAGGCGGTCAAAGACCAGAAGATCCGCTTCATCAACCTGTGGTTCACCGACATCGTGGGCATCGTCAAGAACGTCACCATCCCGGAGTCAGAGTTGCCCGACGCTCTCCATCACGGCGTATGGTTTGACGGCTCCTCAATAGAAGGCTTCGCCCGCATCGCTGAGAGCGATATGTACCTGGTGCCCGACCTGGATACGTTCGCGGTGATCCCCTGGGATTCGGGCGAGGAAAAGACCGCGCGCATGATCTGCAATGTGTACACACCGCAGGGCCAGCCGTTCATCGGCGACCCGCGCGGGGCGCTCAAGCGCGTGATGAGCGAGGCCGCCGCCATGGGGTTCATGTACAATACCGGCCCCGAGCTGGAGTTCTTCCTGTTCAGGTTGCAAGAAGACGGCGCTTGTCTACCGCTCAAGCACCACGACTTCGCCGGCTACTTCGATGTTTCGACTGATTTGGCGTTGAGCGTGCGGCGGCAGATGGTCAGCGCGCTCAATGCGTTTGGCATCCGCACCGAGGCGCTGCACCATGAGGTCGCCATCGGCCAGCACGAGATCGACTTCCGTTACGACAACGCCGTGTGCTCGGCGGACAATGCGGTCACCTATCGCATCGCGCTCAAAGCCGTGGCGCAACTGAACAGCCTGCACTGCACCTTCATGCCCAAACCCGTGCCGTTTATCAACGGCTCAGGGATGCACACGCACCAGAGCCTCGTTTACACCGATACCGGCAAGAACGCCTTCCGCGACGACAACGACGAATACGGCCTGTCCGACATCGCCAAGCATTTTATCGCCGGGCAGCTCAAGCACGCGCGCGGCATGACCGCTATCGTCGCCCCGCTGGTAAACTCCTACAAGCGGCTGGTGCTCGGCTATGAAGCGCCGGTGTACATTAGCTGGGCGCGGATCAACCGCTCCGCGCTCATCCGCGTGCCGAAGACCAGCAAGGGCCGCGAGGAGAGCACCCGCCTGGAACTGCGCTGCCCCGACCCCAGTTGCAACCCCTACCTGGCCTTTGCCGTGATGCTCAAAGCCGGCCTGGACGGCATCAAGAACAAGCTCCCCGCGCCCGACCCGGTGGAGGAGAACTTGTATCATCTCAACGACAGCGACTCCGTGCGCCTGGAGACCCTGCCCGACTCGTTGCCCGAAGCGCTGGACGAACTGGAGAAGGATGAAGTCGTTCAGGAAGCGCTGGGGCCGCATATCTTCGAGCGCTATATTGAAGCCAAACGCCAGGAGTATGACGAGTACCGCTTGCAGGTCACGCCCTGGGAGTTGGATCGGTATTTGATGATTTACTAATCGATGATCCATCTCGGACAGGGGGCCTAAGCCCTCCGTCTGAGGCCGTTCGTGTTACCGGCAACAAAGCTTTTTGAGGGGAGGGTTTTGTTGCCTGTCCGGGCGCGCTGCGCAGCGCGCCCGGATTCGTTTTGTTTACCACAGCCCTTTGAACACGTCGCGGAGGGTCACGGAGAAGCCGGGTAACACGTCGCCGCCGTCGAGCGCGTCGGCGTCATTGAGCAGCGACATGAGCGTTCCGTCGGGGCGATACACGTCGATCACGCGGTCGCCGGGATAGCCCACTCATACCAGTATAGCCCACCCCTTACGCCGCCGTTGATTCTTCCGCCGGCGCGCGACGCAAGCGCCGCATCACCATCTGCGGGATCATGCGCGCCTCCTCCATGCCGAGCAGCACTCCCGCCGCCAGATACACGACGATGCCCACGCCCGCGCCGACCGCGATGTACACGACCGTCATGGCGAGGCTCGCGCCCTCCCCGCCTACGCCGACCGCGCGCATCAACGCCTGCACCATCAACACCGCCGCCGACATCACCAGCGAGGCCGCCAGCGCGCGGATGCCCGCCCTCGCCAGGCGCGCCCCGTCGATGCCGGCCCAGCGCCGCCGCAGGATGGCGAGCAGCAGGATCACCTCGACGAGGATGGCGACCGAGTTCGCCAGCGCCACGCCGCCCACGCCCCACGGCGCGCTGAACAGGAACGCCAGCAGCAGGTTCACCGCCGCCGCCGCGACCGCCGTGAACAGCGGCGTCACCGTGTCCTTGTCGGCGTAGAAGCCGCGCGCTACCACCTCCAGCCCGGCGTGCGTGATGAGGCCGAGCGTGAACGCCGCGGTCGTGCTGTAGACCAAATCGCCCAGCGCGGGGTCGAACGCGCCGCGCTCCAGCAGGCTGATGAGCGGCCTGCCGACCAGCAGCATCCCGAACGCCGCCGGGATCGTCACCGCCAGAATATAGCGCACCGAGCCGGCGAGCGCGCGCCGCTTGCCCTCCACGTCGCCGAGCGCGGAGAGCGTCGCCAGCGTGGGGAAGATGACGATGGCGAGCGCCGTGCCGAGCAGCGTTTCGGGAATCTGCATCAACTGCCAGCCCCACAGGTATGCCGCGATGGAGCCTTCGCCCAACTGCGAGCCGATGTAGATGGGGATGAAGCGCAGGTTGAACCAGAACACCAGCCCCAGCCCGATCACGCGCGGGATCATCAGCCTGACCACCAGCCGCAACTCCGGCAGATTCCACCCCAGCGCCGGACTCCACCGCGCGCCGAAATGGATCAATCCCGGCACCTGAATGAGGAAGTGGCACGCCGCGCCGATCACCGCGCCCCAGGCCACGCCGTGCATCCCCAATGGCCCGACGAGGAAGATGATGCCGAACAGCAGCCCGGAGTCCTGAAAGACCGCCGCCAGCGCCGGCAGGAAGAAGTTCTGGTGCGCCTGCAAGATGCCCATGAACAGCCCGCTCACCGAGAAGATAATGCTACTCAACAACAGGATGCGCAGCAACTCCACCGTCAGCGCGACCTGATCGGGCTTGTCGGCAAAGCCGGGCGCGAGCACGTTCGGCACGAGCCAGGGCGCGAGCACAAAGGCGATCACCGCCAGGACCAGCGCGACCAGGAACACGGTGTTGATAGTTGCGCTCGCCAGCCGCCACGCGCGCGGGCGATCCTCCCGCGCCAGGAAGTCGGCGAAGACCGGCAGGAACGCCTGGATCAGCGCCCCGCCGGAGATCAGGATTACGAGCAGGTCAGGGATGCTGCTGGCGGCGACATAGGTGTCCCACGCCGCGCCGAAGCGGTCGGCGACGATGACGGTCTGCGCCAGGCTGATCGCCTTCGCCGCCGCCGAGGCAACCATCACGATCACGGTGGAGCGGACGATGCGCCCCAGGTCGGGGACCTTGCGCGCCGATGCTTCCCTTTGCGCGGTGTCGGGGTGCGAGGTGTCGATCTGGCTCATGATGGGTCGCCTGCGCCTTCCCAGAGAGGATTTAACCACGAATAACACGAATAAAGACATCCATTCGTGTTACTCGTGTCATCAATGGTCTAGTTCTTCCCCGCTAGCAAAGCGAGTCTGGCGCGCACAGGGCGCGTTGGGCCGGCGTGAAGTTGGGGTTATATTCCAGCGCCTGCCGGAACCTGTCGGAGGCGGCTTCACGTTCGCCGCGCGCCGCGTGCACCATACCGTAGTAATAGTAAATCTCCTCGACGTGCGGGGTGTGTGCTAACACGGACTCGGCGAGCGCGACGGTGTCGTCCAGGCGGTCTACGTGCAGGTACGCCTCCAACGGGCCGAACTGATACCACAGCATCCGCCAGGGCAGCCCGATGCTGAACGCGCGGTCATAAGCGTCGGCGGCTTCGGGGTACTGGCCGTTGAGCGCGTAGGACGTGCCCAGGTTGAACCACGCGAAGGCATTGTTCGGGTCTGCCTCCGTCTCCGCCTGGGCGACGCCCACCGCACGTTGGGTGTTGAGCACCGGGTCCCAATCGTCGCCCAGGATACCCGCCACCTGCTCCTCCTGGCCGGACCGGTAGATGACCACATACGCGCGGTTGAAGTGCTGCCACCAGATATCCGCCTCGTCGTAAAACAGGGGGATTCCCACACCCTGGTACGAGTCGAACGTGACGAGATTCATCTCAACCTCGGAGTAGCCGACCACCAGCCGGTAATGGCCCATCCACTCCTCGCCTTCGGGAGCGAAGCCGGTCTCAATGACCACCGGGAAGCCGGCGGCGACCAGCCGCTTGAGGAGGTCGATGCTGCCGGCGTAACGGTAGATCGCCCTCAGGTCGGGGACCTCGTTATGCACAAACTCGGCCATCTCCGCCGGACCGACGTTCTTGTCCTCCCAGTTCGGCTTGAGCACGGCGGCGGTGTCCTCCTGAGTGCCGGTCCAGCCCCAGTAGCTCAGCGCCATGGCGAGCGTGGCCGGGGCGCAATTGTTCCACGTCTGGTATTCGTGGACGATGTCCGTCAGGTAGGCCGCATCCGGCAGCGCATCGGGGGGGTCTTGCGCGGCGGCGATGGGAGCGCCCGCGCAGGCCCACAGCGCGGCGCTGACCAGCACGGGGATGCGAACCCACGCTGCCCGGTTGAGTCCAGTCGAAAGTCGGTGCTTGAACTTGTTGCTCATCGATAGAACACGCATCTTCAGCATTTTCCCACGGACAGAGGGCTTAAGCTGCCTGTCCGCGCTCGCTTAGGTAAGGAAAGCAGGCTTATTGGGGGAGCGCCTGGATCGCCTCATGCGCCGGGTCGAAGAGGCGATTGATCTGGATGGCCTGCCGGAACTTAGCCCCGGCCTCGTCATACTGGCCCTGCTGCGCGAGGGCCAGGCCCCAATAGTAGTAAGTCTCTTCGACTTCTTTGGTGTTGTTGTCGTTGACGCGGGCCAGCGCGATCACGTCTTCGAGGCGGTTGG
>DAOTXU010000232.1:0-1982 GCA_034435135.1 Anaerolineae bacterium
CCGAACTTGCGCTTGATGACCGAGATCACCGTCTCACTCTTCCAACGTTGCCCGAACACACCATCCAGGCGCGCCGCCGCCACCAACTCCGCGCGCGCCACCCGCGCCGGGTCGATCAGGGCGCCGTGTCGCCGTACTGGCGGGATGAGGTCGCCTTCCTGCACCGTGGTGCCGTCGAAGCCGGAGTCGGCGAGCATCATCCAGGCCCGTCGGCGCCCTTGAGAGCGTCCGTACCGGCGCGCGTCGCGTCGCAGCCCGCTCAAGTACGGCACATCGTTGCCCGGACCGCGCCCGCTGCGCCACGCCAGGATCAACTGCGACTGCGTCCCGACGGTGTAGAGGCCCTTCACGAACGCCCGAAACGTGCGGCCCGTGCGCGTTTGATAGTAGGCGCTGGCCTGCGTGGGGGAAAACCCGGTCCCATCCGACGCCATCACCTCCTCTTCTACCCCCAGCGCGTCCAGCAGCGCCCGGCGCATCCGGTCCGGGTCGCGCAGCTTCAGTCTCTTGACCGTGCGCGCCAGCGTGCTATGGTCGGGCACGCGCGCCAGTTCCAGCACGCCACACACCGGGTCGGTCGCCAGCAGCCATTACTCCATATCCCGATAGCTCAGCTTCAGGTAGAACATCAGCAACACGCACGCCGCCCGCTGCGGCAAGGTGAAGAGATGCGGACTCTTCGGGTGTGAATACCGGGCAGGGTTTGCTGCGCGATGTGATAGGCGATCCGGGCTACTTTGACGTATCGGCTTTCGCGTTTCTCGTTCATACGCATATTTTACATAACATCTCGTCTTTGCAACAGAGCACATCAGAAGCATCACAGGCGAGCCTGTCTGCCCGCCTGTGATGTAGTGGTGTGGGAATCCTCATTTGTCTGGGTTGGGAGAATCCTCTCGACGCGGGACGAGTGTGTGCCGCTCTGCTGGTGGCTGCGGGGTCGGCACGCTGGGCGCGGCCAGTTGCAGCGTCTTCCCGTTGGCGCTGGCCTCGGCGGATTTCGGCGCGGGTGCGGGCGGCAGCGTGACCTGCCCGGCGCGGCGGTAGTCCGGCAGCGGCTCCAGGTCCCCAAGGCCCAGCACACCATAGTCGGCGCTGCACACCGGGCAGTCGTGGCTTGCCGTCACCTGGAACGGGATCAGTTTCCCATTCAGCACATCGCAGGTCAGGTAGCGCTCCAGCGGCTTGAAGCGGTGGACCAGGTTGTGTATCTCGGCGACGGCCAGCGACGCGACCAGGCTGTCCAGATGGCGGACTGCTGGTGCAGGGGTGTTATCCACATAGCCGCGCTCGCGCAGGATCGCGCGCTGTGCGTCGGACGCCAGTTCCCAGCCGGCCTGCTGCGGGTCCACGATGCCGGCGCATTGCAGGCACCAGCGCTCCAGGTCGGGGATGGCGAACTCGCCACTGATGTCTGTCACCACGCGCTCTGACTCTCTGGCGTCGCCTACGCTGATGTTGAACCCCACGTGCACAACCGGGATGAGGTACTGCACCGCGAGCCGGTTCAGCGCCATGCGGCTGCTGTGGTTGTCGGTCGCAGCGATGAGCAGGTCGCAGGTCTTGAGGGCGCGCTGTACCTTCGGGGTGAACACGTCGGCGCTGAGCGCCTGGACGTGCGCAGTGGGGTTCGACTGGCGGATGGTGCTGCGCGCCACGTTGACCTTTGGGCGCGCTTTCTGCGCGTCGGTGAGCGTGGCGTTGACCAGGCGGTTCAGGTTGGTCAGCTCCACCACGTCCGGGTCAACCAGCACCCAGTCGCGCGCGCCCAGGCGCGCCAGCAGAGCCACCATCGCGCCGCCCAGCCCGCCCACGCCGACCACGCCGATGCGCAGGCTCCCCATCTTGCGCTGAAAGGCCTGCCCGAACGCGCGCACCTGCCGGTCAAAGACGGACGAGAGCACCGTCTCGGAGTCGGAGATGTCGCCTTGTGCGCTGAGAGGCGCGCGGCGCTGCAAGTCGCCGACGAGGATGGCGTGCAT
>DAOTXU010000233.1:0-6118 GCA_034435135.1 Anaerolineae bacterium
CCCCCTCTCCGCTTGCGGCTATAGTCCGGCGTAGCCGGGAGAGGGGGACGGGGGGTGAGGTGTCCGCCAACACGACAAGCACCACACGCACCGCGGTCGTTGGCTCAAAAGCTTGAATCACTTCTTTCACAAAAGGGGGGCGCCGGGGTTATAAGGGATATGATGCCAAGTTTTGGGGCGATTCCCGCGAGGCCATAACCATCAAAACGCTGTTGACAGGTTATAGACCTTGCGCTACACTCTAACCAGTAAAATATTTTTAGGTGGTTGTGAAGTAAGGACTACGGCAGAGCACCGCAGGGCCACCCAACCTCCTGCAATCCGTCGTTGAGGTGATTCATGTCCAAGCAGCGTGCCTTGAGCGTGCCGTTCAGTGGGCAGGTGGCGCTGGCCTTCGCCGCCATCTATATTATCTGGGGTTCCACCTACCTGGGTATCCGCTTCGCGGTCGAAACCGTGCCGCCGTTCCTCATGTCCGGGATGCGGTTCATCGTCGCGGGTGGGCTGCTCTGCGCCTGGGCCTGGCTGCACGGCGGCGCGCGCCCGACGCGACAGCACTGGAAAGCGGCGGCGCTCGTGGGTGGGCTGTTGTTCCTGGGCGGCAACGGGGGCGTCACCTGGTCGGAGCAGCGCATCTCCTCTAGCGTCACCGCGTCGCTGGTCGCCACCGTGCCGCTGTGGATCGTGCTGCTCGACTGGGTGCGACCGGGCGGCGTCCGCCCAAGCCGCCGGGTGGTTGCCGGGCTGGTGATCGGCTTCGTGGGCGTGGTGCTGTTGGTGGGGCAGCAGAACGGGGCCGGCGCGGAGAGCGGGGACCTGCTGGGCGCGCTTGTAGTGCAACTGGCGGCGATCTCGTGGGCGAGCGGCTCGCTGGCCTCGCGCGGGGCAGGGTTGCCATCCTCGGCGACGCTTTCCAGCGGGATGCAAATGCTGATGGGCGGCGTGTTCCTGACCGCGCTGGGCGCGCTCACCGGCGAGTGGGGCCGGCTCGACGTGGCGGCCATCTCGCTTCGTTCCCTCCTGGCCTGGCTCTATTTGATCTTTATGGGCAGCATTCTGGCGTTCACGGCTTACGCCTGGCTGCTGCGCGTGAGCACGCCCGCGCGCGTCGCCACGTATGCCTACGTCAACCCGGTGATCGCGGTGTTCCTGGGCTGGTGGCTGGGCGACGAGCCGCTGACCCCCCAGACGTTGCTCGCGGCGGCGTGCATCGTCGGCGCGGTCGCGGTCGTGACCACGTATCGGGCGCGAGGGAGCGTCGTTCAACAACCCGTTGGGGATGGGCAGCGCGCCGCCGCTGTCGCCGCGTCGGTGGCGCGCGACCAATAAGCGCAGGTCTACCGCTCATAGCGGATGTCCGCGTAAACGAACCGGGCCTTGCCCCGTTATTCCTGCTCCTCGATCCAGGCATCAACCCCGACCGCGCGCAGGCGCTCGCCGTCGGTGATGAGCGATGAACCTATCCGAAAAGCCCCGGACAGGGGGCTAAAGCCCCCTGTCCGAAGCAGCAAAGGCGGTTTTACGGATAGGACCTTAAGCCTCGATGCCGGCGAGCTTCAGTTCCTCCGCGAAATGGCACGCGACTTGGTGATCCGGGTCGGGGCCAACGTAGCGCAGCGTGGGGATTTCCTGCTTGCAGAGGTCCTGCGCGTACCGGCAGCGCGGATGGAACTTGCAGCCCGGCGGCGGGTTAGCCGGGTTGGGCACGTCGCCCGGCAGCAGGATGCGCTGTTTCTTCTGGTCCGGGTCGGACTTGGGCACTGCCGAGAGTAACGCCTCGGTATAGGGGTGCCGGGGCACGCGATAGAGCGCCTCGGCGGGCGCAAGCTCGACGATGTAGCCCAGGTACATCACCGCCACGCGGTCGCTGATGTGCTGCACCACCGACAGGTCATGCGCGATGAACAGGTACGTCAGCCCCAACTCGTCCTGCAAGTCCTCCAACAGGTTGAGCACCTGCGCCTGAATGGAAACGTCCAGCGCGGAGACCGGCTCGTCGCACACGATGAGCCGGGGGTTCAGCGCCAGCGCGCGCGCGATGCCGATGCGCTGCCGTTGCCCGCCGCTGAACGCATACGGGTAGCGGTTCATGTACTGCGCGCGCAGACCGACCAGTTCCAGCAGTTCCTTGACCCGCGCGCGCGCGGCGTCGCCCTTCGCCAGGCCGTGGACGCGCAGCGGCTCGCTGATGATCTGCGTGATGGTCATGCGCGGGTTAAGCGACGAGTACGGGTCTTGAAAGATGACCTGCATGTCACGGCGCAGCAGCTTAAGCTGCTGGCGCGACGCCTGGGTGACGTTAACCATCTCCCCGTTCTGGCGGAACCAGACCTCGCCCCCGGTTGGCTCGAAGGCGCGCAGGATCGCGCGCCCGGTGGTGGTCTTGCCGCAGCCCGACTCGCCGACCAGCCCCAGGGTCTCGCGCGCGCGGATGGCAAAGCTCACGCCATCGACGGCCTTGACGTAGCCGACTGTCCGCCGCAGTACGCCGCGCTGGATCGGGAAATACTTTCGCAAGTCCCGCACGTCGAGGATGATGTCGCTATCCGTCGATGGGTTGTCGCTATGGATCACGTTTTGCATTCTTGTCTATCATGGCCCGCCGCCTTCAGGCGGCGGCTCCATCAACGCCGCGTTTCTCCCTCACCAATTCGCCCGCGACTGGAAGTCGCGGGAATCAAACGGGTAGCTCCCAGGGAGCTTCATGCTCCCGGAGAGCTAAGGCGTTCCGGGACGTTGGCGGCTGTCTCGTCAGTATAGAGCGTGCAGCGCGCCTCGTGGCCCGGCTCAACCGTCACCATCGGCACCTCGGCGCGGCACGCAGGCTTTTTGGGCGCGGCGCAGCGCGGGAAGAACGCGCACCCCTTCGGGACCGAGAATGGATCGGGCACGCTGCCGGCAATGGGCGCAAGGCGTCCCTTCTCGGTCCGGCCCAGGCGCGGCACCGACTTCAGCAGCCCGACCGTGTAGGGATGTTTGGGCCGGTGGAAGATGTCGCGCGCCGTGCCCGACTCGACGATCTTGCCCATATACATCACCGCCACGCGGTCGGACATCTCCGCGATCACGCCCAGGTTGTGGGTGATGAGCAGCATCGCCATGTTAAACTGCTGCTGCAATTCGCGCATCAGGTCCAGGATTTGCGCCTGGATGGTCACGTCAAGGGCGGTGGTCGGCTCGTCGGCGATGAGCAGCGCCGGGTGACACGCGAGCGCCATCGCAATCATCGCGCGCTGGCGCATCCCGCCCGAAAAGTGGTGCGGGTATTCGAGCAGGCGTTGCGCCGCGTTGCCGATGCCGACTCTGGTCATCATCTCCTCGGCGCGACGATAGGCCTCGCGCTCGTCTACGCGCTGATGGAGCATGATCGCCTCGGTGATCTGGTTGCCGACGGTATGAACCGGCGAGAACGAGGTCATCGGCTCCTGGAAGATCATCGAGATTTCGTTGCCGCGAATTTCCCTGATCAGATCACCGCGCGGGTCCACTTTCGTCAGGTCAATCATCGCGCCGGTGCGCGGGCGGCGGAACAGGATTTCCCCTTGACTGATACGGCAGTAGATGTGCGGCAGGATGCGCAACACCGCGTAGGACGTGACGCTCTTCCCGCACCCTGACTCCCCCACCAGACCCAGGGTCTCGCCGGGGCGGATGTCGAACGACACGCCCCGCACCGCGCGCACAACCCCGTCTACCGTGTTGAACTCGACGTGCAGGTCGTTGATCCTGAGCAGAAAGTCGTCGTTGGGTGTGTTCATGCAATGTTAACCCGCGCGGGGCACGACGTGCCGCGCCCCCTACGGTCTACATCGAGTATGGGTCGGCGGCGTCGCGGATGCCGTCGCCCAGGAAGTTGAACGCCAGCACCGCCCCGGAGACAAACAGCACCGGGATAAACAGCCACCGGTAATGTGCCAGCGTGGCGACGTTCCTGATTTCGTTGAGCAGCACCCCCCAGCTCGTCATCGGCGGGCGGATGCCGATGCCCAGGAAACTGAGCGCGGTCTCGGCCAGAACCATGTTCGGGATGGCGAGCGTGGCGACGACGATGATCTGGCTCAGGGTCGCCGGGATCAGGTGGCGGAAGATGACCCAGGCGTCGCCCGCGCCGGCGAGCTTGGCCGCGACCACAAAGTCCGCCTGGCGGATCGCCAGCACCTTGCCACGCAACTGCCGCGCCAGCCATGTCCAGCCGATCACGGACAGAATGATGGTGATGACGAAGTAGGTCTGCAACGGCGGCCAGTTCCGGGGGATCGCCGCCGAGAGCGCCATCCACAACGGGACGGAGGGGAACGCGCGGATGATCTCGATAACGCGCTGCATCAGGTCGTCAATGATCCCGCCGTAGTAGCCGGACGCCACGCCGAAGACCGTGCCGATGAGCAGGCTCAACATCACGCCGACCAACCCGATGGACAGCGAAATCTGGCTGCCCATGAAGATGCGCGTCACCATGTCGCGCCCCTGGTGGTCGGTGCCGAGGAGCAGCACGGGCATGGTCGGCTCTTCGCTGCCGAAAAGGTGCACATCCGACTTGATGAAGCCGAGCAGGGTGTACGGCTCGCCTTTCACGAAGAACCGGATCGGGATGGGACGCTCCTCGTTGGGCGTGAACTCGCGTTGGAAAGTGGTCATGTTGAGTTGGTAATCGTAGTCGTAGACCACCAGCCCCTGCCCGGTGAGGTGCAGCGTCATCGGCGGCGCGTAGACGCGGTTGTCGAAGCGCGTCTCCAGCGCGTAGGGCGCGAGGAACGGCGCAAAGATGGCCCCCAGGTAGAAAAGAATGACTGCAACCCCGCCGGCGACGGCGACGCGGTTGCGCTTGAACTTGCGCCAGATCAGGCGCCCTATCGACAGGCCATACCTGGACTCATCCTCCAGCGCCGCGACCTCGCCGGCGGCGTCGGGGGCAACCACCGCCTGATCGTCGGGGAAGGGTTCCTCGTGGGGGAGCGTCCGCTCGGTCATTGCAGTTGAATCCTCGGATCCACCCAGGCGAGCATAATGTCGGCGGCCAGGTTGCTGAGCATCAGGATCACGCTCATCAACAGCAGCAACGTGCCGGCCAGATACATATCCTGCGAGATAAGCGCGTTCAGGAACAGCGGGCCGGTCGTCTCGATGGAGAGCACGATCCCGATGATGGCGGTGCTGGAGATAATCTTCGGGATCTCCATGCCCATCACGCTGATAAGCGGGTTGATGGCGATCCGCACCGCGTACTTGTTGATGACTTTGCGCTCCTTGAGGCCCTTCGCGCGCGCGGTGATGACGTGTTGCTGCTGCAAGATGTCGAGCAGGTTGCTGCGCATGATGCGCACCAACTGCGCCGTGCCGCCGGCGGCCAGGATCAAGATCGGCGGGAGGACGTGCGCTGCCACGTCGATGATCTTGTCTAACGTCCAGGGGGCGTTTTCGTAGTGCTCGGATACCACCCCGCCGACGCCAATGTTCAGGCTGAACGCGGCGACAAACAAGAAAGCCAGCGCCAGCAGGAAATCCGGCAGCGACAGGCCGAGGAAGGTGATGCCGGAGAACAGGTTATCCAGCAACGAATACTGGTGCGTGGCCGAGTAGATGCCAATCGGGATGGCGGCCAGCCACATCACCATCAGCGCCGCACCGCCCAGGAGCAGCGTCAGCGCGAGCCGATTCCAGATCAGGTCCGCCACCGGCGTGTCCATCGAGAAGGCCATCCCGAAGTCGCCGTTGGGGAAGCCCGCGATCCAGATCAGGTAGCGCTCCAGGAAGGGCTTATCCAGGCCGTAGCGGATGCGGTACGCCTGCAAGGCCGCCTCATCGGCGCTGCTCCCACCGGCGGCGGCCATCGTTTGCAGGGAACTCGCAAAGTCGCCGGGTGGGAGGTCGATGATGACGAACGTCAGGAACGAGATCAGCAGGAGGGTGGGGGCCATGATGAGCAGGCGTCGGATGATATAAGCGGTCATGAGTGCATCTCTCCACCCCTAGAAAGACAACCCATTAGAAAGTGTTTGAAAAGCCCCCTCACCCCCTGTCCCCCTCTCCCGTATGACGGGAGAGGGGGCAAAGATACCCCCAATCTGGGTTTATAATCCCCTCTCCCCTTGTGGGAGAGGGGATTTAGGGGTGAGGG
>DAOTXU010000234.1:0-8881 GCA_034435135.1 Anaerolineae bacterium
CCCTCACCCCTAAATCCCCTCTCCCACAAGGGGAGAGGGGATTATAAACCCAGATTGGGGGTATCTTTGCCCCCTCTCCCGTCATACGGGAGAGGGGGACAGGGGGTGAGGGGGCTTTTCAAACACTTTCTAAGGGCACTGCGGCGCTGCGCCCTTACTGCGGACCCATCATGAAGCGCGCCCGAAAGTTGTCAATCGCAGGCGACGATGGCTATCATAGACTTGGCGAACTGTACCCTAAAAGTATCTTTTCGATCTACTACGAAATGGAGATGGAAGGAAGGTTTCAGTGTTTCGTACACGCCAAGCGACTATCGTCACTCTGTTGTTGGTCCTTCTGGGGCTGGTTCTTGCGCCGCCCGCCTCCAGCCAGGAGGCGACCCCGATCACGATGCGCAGCGCGCCCCCCGACCCGGACTCGATCCGGTTGGAGACCGTCGTCACCGGCCTGACGCGGCCCCTTTACCTCACCCACGCCGGCGACAGTTCTGGCCGGCTGTTTGTGGTGGGGCAGAGCGGCGCGATCCTCGTCATCCAGGACGGCGCGCTGCTGCCGGAGCCGTTCCTGGATGTGTCGGGTCTAGTCAGCCCCGACGCGCTCGGCTCCGGCTACTCGGAGCGCGGGCTGTTGGGCCTGGCCTTTCACCCGGCCTACGCCAAGAACGGGCGTTTCTTCATCAACTACACCGACGTCAACGGCGATACGGCCATCGCGGAGTACACGGTCTCGGCTGATGACCCGAACCGCGCCGACCCCGCCAGCGCGCGCGTCATCCTGCAAGTCGCGCAACCGTTCGCCAACCACAACGGCGGCCAACTGGCGTTCGGGCCGGACGGTTACCTCTACATCGGCCTCGGCGACGGTGGCTCCGGGGGCGACCCACAGGGCAACGGCCAGAACCGCTTCGCGCTGCTGGGGAAGATTCTGCGCATCGACGTGGACAGCGCCGAGCCTTACGCCGTCCCGCCGGACAACCCCTTCGCCGACGGCGCGAACAGCGCGCCGGAGATTTGGGCGTTGGGGCTGCGCAACCCCTGGCGTTTCAGCTTTGACCGCGCCACCGGCGACCTGTACATCGGCGACGTGGGCCAGGGCGACTGGGAGGAGATCAGCTTCCAGCCCGCCGGCAGCCCAGGCGGCATCAACTTCGGCTGGAATGCGATGGAAGGCAACCACTCTTTTGGCGGCGGCGCGACACCCGATATGGTCCCGCCCATCGTCGAGTACAGCCATAACGACGGCTGCTCGGTGACCGGCGGCTACGTCTACCGGGGCGAGGCGATCCCCGACTTGCAAGGGGTTTACCTGTACGGCGACTGGTGCAGCGGGATCGTCTGGGGCGCATACCGCGACGAGGCGGGAGCCTGGCAGACGGTCGAACTGATGGGCACTTTCCGCCATATCACCTCGTTCGGCGAGGACGAAGCCGGCGAGCTGTACCTGCTCGACGACGGGGAGCGCGGGCGCGATGCGGGCGTCCTTCTGCGCTTCGTTCCCGCCGGCTGATCGCGATCGGTGGGTGAGACAACAGGCCGGCGTCTTGCTCAGAAGAGGGGACGCCGGCTGTTGCGTGTTGTACCAAACTTGTCTGTCTTTGTACAAAAGTGGCCGAAAAGCAGGCTCAAATCGACGTTTCACTTTTGCGCACGAACGGATCGGCTGTTACAGTAATGGGTGAGGAATCGCGCGCCATGTCGTGTAATGAAAGTATGCAACACGTCGAACCCGACCCGGAAGCGCTCATCGCGCAGAGCCTCCAGGGGAACGAGGAAGCCTTCGCCGCGCTGTACCAGGCCTGCGCGCCGGGGGTGTATCGCCTGGCCTACGGCGTGCTGCTCAACACCCAGGACGCCGAGGAAGTGGTGCAGGACGTGTTCGTCTACGTGTACCGCAGCCTGACCCGGTTCGACCCGAATCGCGGCGCGTTCCAGACCTGGCTCTACACCATCACCATCAGCCGGTGCCGCAACAAGCGCCGCCGCAAGTGGCTGCCGACCGTGATGCTCTCGCACCTGATGGGCCAGGGGATCGAACCTGCTGTGCCGCGCCAGGAGACCCCGGAGGCGGCGATGGCGCGCCGGGACGTGCGCGACGCTTTGGAGACGGCCCTGGCCGCGCTTTCGCCCCGGCTGCGCGAGGCCGTCACGTTGCGCTACGCGCATGGCCTCACCTTCCGGGAGATGGCCGAGGTTTTGGGATGTCCGCAAAAAACCGCCGAATCGCGCGTCCGCCTGGCGCACCAGGCGTTGCGCCGGGCGCTCAGCGCCGAGGGTGAATTGCTGCTGGAAGAACTATGGGGGTTTTAAGCCGCTCTCACATCAGGCACCTGTTAATCGCTTACCTCAACGGCGAACTGCCCGCCGAGGTCCGTGACCGCGTGACCCGGCACCTGGCCGGGTGCGAAGGTTGCCGCCAGGCGCTCGCCGCCGAGGAGCGCATTGCCGCTGAGCTACGCGCCCGCCTGCCCGCGATCACCGCGCCGAGGCTGGGCCAGCTCGCGCGCCTGTGGCCGGGGGTCGCCACGCGCATCGCGCCGGGTAAGCCCCGCCAGCCGCCGCGCCGGGTGCTCTCCCTCGCGCCCACGTTTGGCATGATGCTGACCTTCGGGCTGCTGTGCGCGCTGATCCTGCCGCTGGCGCTGGGCAGCCGCGTGTCCGTCGCGGAAGCGACGCAGCCGCGCCCCGTCACGACGACCGCCACTGCCGCACCCGCCGACGCAACGGCGGCGGTAAAAAGCATCGCCACGCCGTCGCCGTCCGCTGTAGCGCTGGCCTCGCTCATGGCTCGGCCCCCCACGCTCGCGCCCGCCCCGACGCCGGCGGCGGGGAGATAACGCATAGCCGCAAGCGCCCATCTCGGAGAAAGCATGGCGACCGTACCGCAGACTGCCTCACAACCTGAGACTTCCCCGGACACATCAGCGCTCACGCGCGCGCTGGCCCGCGCTTATGTGCTCGACTGGGAGACCATCGCTTACGTGGCGATTTTCCTCCTGGCGATCTTCACGCGCTTCTACGAGTTGGGGGCGCGGGTGATGAGTCACGATGAGAGCCTGCACACCAAGCACTCGTGGGACCTGTACAAGAACGGCATCTTCGCCCACACGCCGTTGATGCATGGCCCGATCCTGTTCCACATGACCGCGCTGTCCTACTTCCTCTTCGGCGACAACGACTTCACCGCGCGCATCTATACGGCGGTGCTCGGCGTCATCATCGTGATGATCCCGCTGCTCTACCGGCGGTGGATTGGGCGCACGCCGGCGCTGTTGGCGTCGGTGATGTTCCTGATCTCGCCGTACATCCTCTACTACGCGCGTTACATCCGCGAGGATATGCCCACGCTGGTCTCGGCGTTGCTCATGATTTGGGCCGTGTTCCGCTACCTGGACGACCCCGAACGCCAGCCGAAATGGCTCTACGTCACTGCCGCCAGTATGCTCTGGCTGCTGGGGTCTAAAGAGGTTTCGTTTTTCTATGTGTTCATTATCGGCACCTTCCTGGCGGTGGTGTTTGTGGTGCAATACCTCCACCAAAAGCTGCCGCACGTCTCCAGCCGCCTGCTCTTTGAGGCGTTGATGGCCGGCGCGCAGTTGGGCGGCCTGGCGGCCATCGGCATCATCGTCGTGCTGACCGTCAACCCGACCAGTTCGTGGGATCAACCCGGCCACCGCGAGCGGGCGTTCGTGTGGATGCTGATGGTGGTGTTGCCCCTGTTCGCGGCGCTGGTCGGCGTGGCGGTGTGGCAGTTCGGGAGGCGGCGGCTGCGCGGATTCCCGGTCTTGATCATCCCGGCGATCTTCTTCGTGGCGCTGGCCTTCGCGCTCGTGGTCATCGTCGCGGAAGAGGCGTCGCGCCTGGAGCCGCCTGCCGGCGTCGCCGAACCTGCCACGCCGGAGCAGGTCTTCGCCGGCGCAACCGCCGACCTGGGGCAATTCCTGGTCCAGAACGCCGGGTTTGTCCTGGTCAGCGCGGTCGTCATGGTGTTTGGCGGCGGGCTGATTATTGCTTCGCGCGTGCTCGGTTGGTGGCATTCGTTCTTAAAGCTCGCCGTCTTTGACTTGATCATCCTGATCGGCACCCTGATCTTGCCCTGGTCGAGCGCATTCCTCATTAAGGCGCAGGGTTATAACCCTACCAACTACGACAACTTCTGGGTGATCTTCTTCAACTTCCTGCCGTTCCTGGTGCTCTCGATCATCATCGGCCTGGCGTGGAACTGGCGCTGGGCCATCGCCGCCGCGATTTTCTACGCCCTGTTCGCTTTCTTCTTCACGACGATGTTCACCAACGGGCGCGGCCTCGCCACCGGCATCATCGGCTCGCTGGGCTACTGGCTCGAACAGCAGGCGGTCCGACGCGGCAGCCAGCCCCAGTATTTTTACGTGCTGCAAACGGTCTTCTACGAGTTCCTGCCGCTTCTCGGCGCGCTGGCGGCGGGCGTCGTGGGGCTAAACCGCTTCTTCCGCCGCCTGCGCGAGGATGTGGAGCGGCGCGAGGCCGGTGCAGCGGCGTCAGCCGCCGTCGCCGAAGCCGTCGAGGAGGAGTTGATTGTCCCTTCTCCCGCAAACGGTGATGTTGTTGACCTCCCCCTCCCGAATGCCGAGGGCGACAACCCCGGCCCTGCGCTTGAGGGCGCGGCTGAGGACGATTACATCGCTTTGCGCGGCGCGAAGACCCTCGCCGTGACCGAGAGCGCCGTAGAGGTGGACGTGAGCGAGCCTGCGGAGGTCGTGGAGGGCGCGTTCAAGCCGCTGCCCGAACCCGCCCGTGTTGCGCTGCACCCCGACCAGGTGCTCACGGGCGCGCCGGTGATGGCGTTCTTCGGCTACCTGGCCGTGCTTATCTTCATCGGGCTGACCTTCGCCGGCGAGAAGATGCCCTGGCTCACCACACACATCACCACCCCGCTCATCTTCCTGGCGGCGTGGTACTTCGGGACCGTCTTCGACAGCGTCAGCCGCGCGAAGTTCCTCAATCGGGGCTGGATGCTGCTCATCCTGTTGCCGCTGGCGGTCTTCGCCGGGGCGCGCGTGCTCGGCCCGCTGTTCAACCCGATGGTGCGCCCCTTCCAGGGCCTTACGCAACAGCAACTCGCGTTGACCGGGGAATGGCTGGCGGCGTTGCTCATCTTCACCGGCGTGGTAGCCGGAATCGTCGCCATCCTGGACCGCGTCGGGATCAGACACCTGACGCACCTGGCAGTCGGGGTCGTTTTCATCGCGCTGAGTCTCATCACCGCGCGCTCGGCGTGGATGGCGTCCTTTATCAACTACGACCTCGCCAACGAGTACCTGGTCTATGCGCACGGTGCGCCGGCGGTCAAGACCGTGCTGGGGCGTATCGAAGAACTCTCGCTGGCGACCGCCGACGGCATGGGGATCGTGCTGGCCTACGACAACGAGACCTCGTGGCCGTATAGCTGGTACTTCCGCAATTTCACCAACGCGCGTTACTTCGGAGCCAGCCCCAGCGTCCAGGTGTTGGACGAGGCCAAAGTCGTGGTGGTGGGGTCCGCCAACCGCGCGAAGGTCGAGCCGCTGTTGCAGGACCGTTACTATCGGTTTGACTATATCCGCCTGTGGTGGCCGATGCAGGACTACTTCAACATGACGGTCGAGCGCATCGACAAGCTGTTCTCGCAGGAGTATGAGGGTCAACTGCTGCGCCAGGGCCTCTGGGACATCTGGTGGAGCCGCAACTATGATACCTACGCGCGCGCCACCGGGCGCGATCCCAGCGCCTTCGCCATCGACAACTGGCCGGTTTCGGACCGGATGAGCTTCTTCGTGCGCCGCGACATGGCCGCCCAGGTATGGGATTACGGCGTGGGCGAGACCGCGCAGATCGAAGTCGGCCTGGAAGACCCCTACGTGGTCAACGCCCTGATAGTCAGTGCGCAGTCCGCGCTCGGCGCGGAGGCCGGGCTGAACCGCCCGCGCGGCCTGGCGGTGGACAAAGAGGGCAACCTGTACGTGGCCGACTCGTTCAACCACCGCATCGTAGTCTTTGACCCAACTGGCAAGGTGAAGCTGACCATCGGCCAGTATGACACCGAAGCGCAGCCGGGCCAGCCGGGGCGCGACGGCACCCTCAACGAGCCGTGGGGCGTCGCCGTCGCCGACGACGGCAGAATCTACGTCGCCGACACGTGGAACCACCGGATTCAGGTCTTCACGCCGGAGGGGAAGTATCTCGACAAGTGGGGCTACTTCGGGACCGACAACGCCGACGAAGCTTTCTACGGGCCGCGCAATGTCGCCGTGCGCGGCGACGAGGTTTACGTGGTCGATACCGGCAACAAGCGCGTCCGCGTGTACGACCTGGAAGGCAACTTCCTGCGCAGCCTCGGCAGCGGCGGGCTGGGAGCGGGTCAGCTCAACGAGCCGGTGGGCCTGGACCTCGACGACCAGGGCAACCTGTACGTCGCCGACACGTGGAACCGCCGCGTGCAGGTCCTCGACCGGTTCGGCAACCAGATCACGGAATGGCGCATCAACGGCTGGTACGGCCTGGCCGGCGAGCAGCGCTCCGGCCACCTGCCCTTCCTGACGCTCGACGACGCTGGCAACGTCTACGTGCCCGACCCCGACACGTGCCGCGTCATCGTATTCGACGTGCACGGGACGTATCGCTACAACTTCGGGCAATGCAACCCCGAAGACACCGCATCCCTGATGACCTTCGGGACGCTCGGCGGCATGGCAATCGACGCGCGGGGCCAGCTCTACATCAGCGATCCGGTGCTGAATCGCATCCTGCGCTACGACCTGTCGCTCATTCCTGCGCCCGGCCCCGCTCCCGCCCAGGATAGTTAACGAACAGGGGTGCCGAGCAATCGACGATGCCTTCGCATCGCTTTGGCTCCGCGTTGCGTTGACCGTGATTGGGGGCAAAATGCAGGCCCGCAAGCTCGAAAGTTGCGGGAAGTTGCCGGTTCGCCTGGATCTCGTTGGCATTGCATGAGAATCATTCTCCAAAGCGTTTGCTTTCCGCTTTTGTTCGCGTTAGACTTTGCCCCAGCCTCAGGCTCGTACCTCTGGTTACTGTTCCCGTCGAGGAGAAAGTTGCAATGACCGCGAGGGTCAAGAACCTGATTGGCGGAGAATGGGTTGACGCCCGCTCCGGTGCAACAATGGATTCCATTAACCCGGCGACCGAGGAGGTTGTCGCCGTCGTGCCTAAGTCCGGCCCGGAAGACGTGGAGGCTGCGATTGCGGCGGCGAAGGCCGCCTATCACGGCTGGCGGCTCACTCCCGCGCCCCGGCGCGGCGAGGTTTTGTTCCGCGTCGGGCAGCTCCTTATAGAGCGGAAAGAGCAACTCGCCCGCCTCATGACCCAGGAGATGGGCAAGGTGCTCGCCGAGGCGCGCGGCGACGTGCAGGAGGCCATCGACATGGCCTTCTACATGGGCGGCGAGGGGCGCCGCCTGCTCGGCTACACCGCGCCGGTCGAGTTGCCCAACAAATTCGGCATGGCAGTCCGCGATCCCGCAGGCGTGGTCGGCCTCATCACCCCCTGGAACTTCCCCATCGCCATCCCAAGCTGGAAGTCGATGCCCGCGTTGGTGGCCGGCAACTGCGTGGTCTTCAAGCCCGCCTCCGACACGCCGGCGCTCGGCATCGAGTTTGCGCGCGTCTTCCACGACGCCGGGCTGCCGCCAGGGGTGTTTAACGTGGTCACCGGGCCGGGCGGCTCGGTGGGCGACGCGATTGTCCACAACCCCAGCGTGCGCGTGATCTCGTTCACCGGCTCGACCGAGATCGGCTACCGGCTGTACGCCGAGGCCGCCAGGCACGGCAAGAAGGTCTCGCTGGAACTGGGCGGCAAGAACGCCATCATCGTGATGGATGACGCCAATTTCGACCTGGCGGTCGAGGCCATTCTGTGGAGCGCGTTCGGCACCACCGGGCAGCGCTGCACCGCCACCAGCCGCCTGATCGTGCAGAAGGGCATCGCCAAAAAGCTGACCGAGGCGCTGGTGGACCGCGCCAAGAGCCTCAAGTTGGGCGACGGCCTGGACGAGGCTGTGCAGGTGGGGCCGCTGGTCAACGACCGCGCGCGGCAGACGGTGCACAGCTACGTGGACATCGGCAAGAACGAGGGCGCGCGGCTGCGCTGCGGCGGCAAGTACGCCGACATGCCCAAAGGCTTTTTCTACGAGTGCACCATCTTCGACCAGGTGAAGCCCGACATGCGCATCGCGCAGGAAGAAATTTTCGGGCCGGTGCTGTCCATTATCGAGTGCAGCACGCTGGAAGAGGCGATCCATATCAACAACAACACCGCCTACGGCCTCTCCAGCAGCATCTTCACTGAGAATGTAAACGCGGCCTTCCGCGCCATCCGCGACCTGAGCACGGGCATCGTCTACATCAATCATGGCACCATCGGCGCGGAGATTCAGTTCCCCTTCGGCGGGACGCGCGGCACCGGCAACGGGATGCGCGAGGCCGGCCAGACCGCGCTCGACACCTTCACCGAGTGGAAGGCGGTGTACGTGGACTACAGCGGTCGCTTGCAGCGCGCGCAGATCGACACCGACAAGATTTTGGGTGAGAAGTAAAGGTGACGTGTTTGAGTTGATCGGACTGTTCCGGGCGGGAGAAACGTTCACATCCGAGATATTGCCCGGACTGGCCGTGCCGGTCGGCGCGCTGTTTGTCGATCCCCGGCGAAGCGAGATCGTGACCGGGCCAATGCGCAGCGTTTGCACAACGGTGCAGTGTTTTTCTAGAATATAGATAGTGAAGTGATTCAAGCTTTTGAGCCAACGACCGCGGTGCGTGTGGTGCTTGTCGTGTTGGCGGACACCTCACCCCCGTCCCCCTCTCCCGGCTACGCCGGACTATAGCCGCAAGCGGAGAGGGGGTGTCGAGCC
>DAOTXU010000235.1:0-4935 GCA_034435135.1 Anaerolineae bacterium
ACCTCACCCCCCGTCCCCCTCTACCGGCTACGCCGGACTATAGCCGCAAGCGGAGAGGGGGTGTCGAGCCGCAGGCGAGACGGGGGTGAGGTAGAGAAACGCTTAGCACGGCCAGCTGTTGGCAAAAGTTTGAATCAGTTCATCGTCAACTTTACGTCGTGATGCGCGGTGAGTTGAAGTAAAAGCACCTGGACAGGAAACCATGGCCTATTATGCCTTGATTCTGGCAGGCGGAGGCGGCACTCGCTTATGGCCGTTGAGCCGGCGGGACCGGCCCAAACAGATGTTGCCGCTCGTTAACAGTCAAACCATGTTCCAGATGTCGGTAGAGCGCCTGGCACCGCTGTTTGCTCCCAGCCAGATTTTCGTGGTGGTCGGGCAGGCGCATCTGGAAGCGTTGCAGGCACAGTGTCCTCAGATACCGGTCGAGAACTTCATCCTTGAACCGGAGGGGCGCGACACCGGGCCGGCAGCCGGGTTGGGCGCGCTCTGCCTGTGCCGCCGGGACCCAGACGCAGTAGTGGCGGTGCTGACCGCCGACCACTACATCGGCGCGCCGGACCGGTTCCTTCAGGCGCTCAAGGCCGCCCGCACACTCGCCGAGCAAGGGCACATGGTGACCCTGGGCATCACGCCGTCTTTTCCGTCGTCTGGCTACGCCTACCTGGAGCGCGGCGACAAGATCGACGAGATCGACGGCTTCGCCTGTTTTCGGGTGACAGGCTTCCGCGAGAAGCCGCAGCCGGTGGTCGCCGCCGAGTTTCTGTTGTCGGGTCGGTATTGCTGGAACAGCGGGATGTTGATCTGCCGCGCCGACCAGATGCTCAGGGAAATTCGGCGGCAGAAGCCGGCGCTCGGCGAAGCGCTGGACCGGCTCGCGCCGGCGCTGGACGGCCCTGAGCACGAGGCGACCTTGTGCCGGTGGTGGCCGACGATAGAGGGGGTGTCTATCGACCAGGCGATCATGGACGGCGCGGAGGACATGGTGGTCGTCACCGCCGACATCGGCTGGAGCGACGTGGGCAGTTGGAACACACTTTACGAAGTGCTCAAGCCCGACGACGTGGGGAATGTGGTGCAGGGGAATGCGGCGCTCGTGCAACTGCGCACCCGAGGCACTTTTGTGATGAGCGAACGTATGGTGGTGACCATCGGTGTGGAGGATATGATTATTGTAGACACCGGGGACGTGCTGCTGATCTGTCGGCGCGATCAATCCGAAGATGTGCGCCAGATCGTCAGAATGCTTCAAGACAAGGGGCATGATTCATTTTTGTAGGGGTTCAAGGGTAAAATAGGCGTGGGCAAGGGGGCTTAAGTTCCTTGCCGTGGGTGCAAACAACACAGCTTATACACCCGATCCATATCTGGAAAACCCCGAAGGATGACAGAGGTTTAGTAAACATGGCAGACGATAAGCAAGTGAAAAGCGCCAGGAAAAGCAAACAGGGAGTGCCAAAGGGCCGCCTGGTGATCGTTGAAAGCCCGGCCAAGGCGCGGACCGTCGGGCGCTTCCTGGGCGGCGGGTATGAGGTCAAGGCCTCTATCGGCCACGTGCGCGATCTGCTGCGCTCCAAGCTTTCGGTGGACATCGAGAACGACTTCACGCCGACGTACCGCGTGCCCAACGAGAAGCGCCAGGTCGTCAAAGAGCTGACCGAGGACGCCGCCAGCGCCGAGGAAATCTACCTGGCGACCGACCCCGACCGCGAGGGGGAGGCCATCGCCTGGCACTTGATCGCCGCCGCCAAGATGGACCCCGATCGGGTGCGCCGCGTGGTTTTCCACGAGATCACCAACGACGCCATCAACGAGGCGTTTGAGCACCCGCGCGCGATCAACATGGACCTGGTGGACGCGCAACAGGCGCGGCGCATCCTCGACCGGCTGGTGGGCTACCAGATCACGCCGTTGCTTTGGGAGCGTGTGCGTGGGCGGCTCTCGGCGGGGCGGGTGCAGAGCGTGGCGGTGCGCCTCATCGTGGAGCGCGAGCGCGAAATCCAGGCTTTCGTGCCCGAAGAGTATTGGACCATCGAGGCCGAACTGACGCCCCAGAGCGCGGATGGCCGCGCGCCGACGCCGTTCCTGGCGCGCCTGGTCAAGATTAGCGGGGAGAAGGCCGAACTCCACAACAAGGAGGAGGTCGATCCGCACCTGCGCGTGTTGGAGCGCTCCGAGTACATCGTCGAGGAGGTGAAGCGGGGCACACGCCACCGCCGCCCCTCACCGCCGTTCACGACCAGCACGATGCAACAGGACGCCTCGCGCAGCCTGGGGTTCAGCGCGCGCAAGACCATGAGCATCGCCCAGCAGCTCTACGAGGGTGTGGAGATCGCCGAGGGCACGGTGGGCCTCATCACTTACATGCGCACGGACAGCGTGAACGTAGCGACCCAGGCGCAAGACGAGGCGCGCGCATTTATCAAGGAAACCTACGGGGAGGCGTTCGTCCCCCAAGAGCCGCGCGTCTACAAGACCCGCACCAAAGGCGCACAGGAGGCGCACGAGGCCATCCGCCCGACGAGCGTGCTGCGCACGCCGCGGGACCTGCAACCCTACCTCAGCCGCGACCAGTACCGGCTTTACAACCTGATCTGGATGCGCTTTGTCGCCAGCCAGATGACCGACGCGGTTTACGACACGTTGCGCGTCGATATAGGAGCCGGGCTGCCCGGCGAGAAGCGCGTTTATCTCTTCCGCGCGTCGGGCAGCATCCTCAAGTTCCAGGGCTTCCTGATCGTTTACGAGGAAACCCGCGACGAGGACGTCATCTCGGAGGAAGACGAAGAGGTGGGCCGCATCCTGCCTGACATGAGCGCGCAGGAACGGCTGCGGTTGCTGCGCCTGCTGCCCGAACAGCACTTCACGCAGCCGCCGCCGCGCTACACCGAGGCGTCGCTGGTCAAGACGCTGGAGGAGTACGGGATCGGGCGGCCCAGCACCTACGCGCCGATCCTCTCCACCATCCAGGAGCGCGGCTATGTGCAGCGCGAGGACAAACGGCTCACCCCGACCGAGACCGGCTTTCTCGTCAATGACCTGCTGGTCGAGTACTTCCCTAACGTGATCGACGTGGCGTTCACCGCCACGATGGAAGACATGCTTGACCAGGTCGCCGGGGGCGAGCGCAAGTGGGTGCCGATGATGCGCGAATTCTACGGCCCATTTGAGAAGCAGGTGCAGCACGCGCAGGCTAACATGCCCACCGTGCACATGGACGAGAACGTTGGGCGCGACTGCCCCGTGTGCGGCAGCCCGCTCATCGTGCGTTGGGGGCGGTACGGGAAGTTCATCGGGTGCAGCAAGTATCCCGAATGCCGCCACACCGAACCCTGGCTCGAAAAGATCGGCGTCAAGTGCCCGATGTGCGCCATCGGCGACATCGTGGAGCGCAAGACGCGCAAGAAGCGCATTTTCTACGGCTGCTCCCGGTACCCGGAGTGCGACTTCACTTCATGGAAGCGCCCGCTCCCGCCGCCGTGCCCCAACTGCGGCGGTCTGCTCGTGGAGCAGAACAAGCAGGTTGCGGTCTGCATCCAGTGTGAAGAGCAGACGCCCCTCGCCGCACTGCCGCAGGCGGAGCCGGTCGCCGAGGAGCAGGTTGGGTAGGGGTAGCGTCTGAGGGAGAGGGGATTGCGCAGAGCGTGAGGGTGAGGGGAAATGCAGGGCGCAACATAGCCAGCTTCTCCAACGCTTGCCGGCGGTTGGGGTTCACTCGACCGTACAAATAGCATAAAATCCCTGGACAGCGGGCTTAAGCCCGCTGTCTGTATCAGCCCTGCCGTTGAGCGACGAATGCATCACAAATATAATGAATGAAGAATTAAGGCCAATGCTATTCGCGGTTAATCTCTGTCCCTGCGAATAAGTTGCTGCTTCGCTGACCTCTGGGTATTATGAAGCCGGCGCCTCCCGCGTCCGCAGGAGCATACACGCATGGCTTACCCGCCGTCGCCAACGCCCAAATCCAAACCAACCCCGCCGCCGAAACCGCCCCGGTCGAACTCGTGCGGCCTGATCTTCGCCTTCGCATGGGCGGCGGTCGCCACCGTCGCGGCGGGAGTGCTGCTTGCCCTGTTCCTGATCGCGCGCAACGATAACGTTGTGATCCTGACCGCGCTCGCCGAAACCAGCGCCGCCGGCCAGGCGGTGCGCAATGAGATCGCTGCCGAGGCCACTGCCTTCGTTCTCACGGCCAGCGTCACGGATACGCCTACCAACACGCCGACTCATACCGCCACGCCCACCGAGACTCCACCCATCACCGACACCCCGACTGCCCCGGCTGCGCCTGACATAACCCTGGCCGCCGGCGAGATGTCCGCCCTGGTCGGGACGAGCGTCGCGGGAACCCTGACCGCCATTGCGCCGACGCTCCCGGTTTTTACACCGACCAACACCCCGCAGCCCACGATCCAGTTGCCCGCGCGCCCCGCCGGCCAGGCTCCGGCGCCAGCGCCCGCCAGGCCGATCACGCTGAGCAATTTCACCTGCCGGGCCGCGCTGGGGACGCCCAACACCTACCAGATTCTGGGTACCATCGCCAATGTTTCGGACGCCGCCTACTTCGTCGAGTTCATCGCCGAGGCCGACCTCGGCGACAGCCGCAACTTTCCCTTGTCGCCGGGCGCGGCGTGGACCATTCCCGAAGGGTCGCCCAACCCGCACGACCTGATTCTGGTCCAGTTTACCCAGGATGGGAGCAACTACCTGCGGCTGGTCGTGCACGTCACCGCGTGCCCGAACAACGACTGCACCGGCGTGGCCGGAGGCGCGGACAGCCCGACCTACACCCTCATCGAAGGCGCGCGCGATCAGCTCTGCCAGTAGCCGCGCGCGGGACTTGAGAAAGTGTTTGAAAAGCCCCTCACCCCCTGTTCCTCCCGTATGACGGGGGCAAAGATACCACAAATCTGGGTTCATAGTCCCCTCTCC
>DAOTXU010000236.1:0-7401 GCA_034435135.1 Anaerolineae bacterium
CCCCCCCCCCCCCCCCCGAAGGTCAGTTTAGGGACAGCCCGCTTATCTTCTGCTGGCGGCGATTTGTTCGAAGAGTTCGCGGCTCTCGCGCGAGGGGGCGATGCTCAACTGCGCCTGCAACTCCTCTTCGAGGCGGCGGTACTGCGCCATCGCGTCCTCGCCGCGGCCAAGCTGGGCGTAGAGCGACATCACCTCGCGGTGGATGTCTTCGCGCTCCGGGGTTTCGTGCAGCGCGCGGAGGAAGTAACCCAGGGCTTCTTCATTTCGCCCCTGATTCTTGCAGATACGCCCCAGCGCGATGAGCGCCTGCGCGTAAGCGCCCTTGAGCGCCTGGCGTCGCTCGACGGCCCATTCCATTTTGAGGCCGGTCAGGAAGTCGCCCCGGTACAGGTCGATGGCGTAGCGATAGCGCTTGGCGGCTTCGCTGTCGGGCAGGGTGGAGGCCTGCTCAATCGCTTCGAGGAAAGCCGTCGCGTCGTAGTGGACGCGCATCTGGCCCGAAGGGATATAGAAGCCGCTGTTATAGCTGGTCAGTTCGTGATTCAGCCGCTCGCTGATCTTGCGCTTGGTGACGTGGAAGACGTTGGTTGCCTCTTTGACAGAGAGGTCCGGCCAGAAGGTGGCGAAGACCTCGTCGCGGGTCACAAGCGGACGGTCCACGAAGAAGAAGAAGAGATTACGGGGGAGCGCGCCGTCCCACGAGATGATCGGACGCCCGTCGATCAGCGCGTTGCCCGCACCGAGAGCGTACACTTCCAGAGCAGGCATGTCCTCGCTGACCTCGGCCTGTTCGGAGAGGGTCGGTGGGTGCTCGAAATCGTGGAGGACGACGGCTTGGGTCGCGTCAAAGAGCGCCATCCAGGGGTCGTGCGGCAGTTGGCGCGTGGAGAGGATGAGGCGAGCGCCTGTGGGCAACGCTTCGGTCAGCGCCTTCAAGAAGCCAGTAAATGCCTTCGTGACGCCGATGTGATCGAGTTCGTCCATCCAGAGGCCGAAGCGGCCACCGGCGAGCGCGCTGAAGTCGGCGACCAACGCCTGGGCCAGCGCGGTCACGTCCGCACCGGACGCGGCGCGCGTTTTGGCGCCAAACCCTTCAACGACCTGAGCAAACCAGTCCACCAGCGCTTTGGCGAAGGCTTCCGGCTTGTCCTGACCGGGGCGCGCGGCGTAGTAATAGAACGCTTTGCCAAACTCTTCCTGGAAAAGGGCCGTTAGCGGGCCGCGATGTTTGGTGTGAGGGTGAATGACGATCAAGCGTGTCTTCTTAGAACGCTCTTTATGGGTTTGAAAACCCAAGTCGGTTGCATATGATATGCTCATTTGCTTTACCTTATGGATAGTTCATTTATATATAGGCTTATTAAAGATTATAATCTTGTTCCATCTATAAGTCAATAAAATTTAACGTGATTCCAAATTTGTTATTTTACATTCGATATTTAAGTCCTTTAAACATCAAACAATTTATATTAATTGCTGAAAATCAGGATTTAGTATTTTTTACACTCATTGCAGACCCTCAACAGACTCACAACCCACCTTGCAGGAGCGTCGCGCGCCCTTTCTTGGATCGCCGGGTTCGCCTTTTTGCTGATCCACTCATCATCAGGTGAGCAGATGTGCCAGCGACCAGACGCGCACACGGAGCCGCCGCGCCGGAACTGCTTTCTCTTGTAGTTATGTGGAATGCGGACTCTGCCCTTGTGCTGTTCGATAATCCCCACCAGGGCGGTCGTGTGCGCGCACAGGTCGAGCCTCGGGCCGACAACGCAAACGTCGCCAAGACGAAAATCCCCCACCGCGCCGTCGGCTCAAACCGCCTTCAATATTGCTGCAATAACTACTATAACAGCAGTGTGCCCGCTTGTCAACTCGTCCTTGCGCTCTATAACTACGCCCGAATTGAATAGTATCGGTATGATGCCTTTGCCGCGCACCATCACACGCCGTTAAGCGGAGGCCCTGCGACGGCTACGGCGTAGGGCTGGCTCAGGTAGTGTTGTGCGGCGGCCAGAACCTCTTCCCGCGTGATGGCGTTTACGATGTCGGCGTAGCGTTGAAGATAGTCAAGGCCAAGCTGGTAACGCTCCATGCGCAGCAACGCCCCCGCCACGCCCTCGTTGTTCTCCAATTGCAGCGGCAGGCTGCCGGTGAAGTTACTCTTGTTCTCGGCTAGCTCCTCATCAGTGACCAGTTCGCTGGTGAGGCGTGCGATTTCGGCGGCGATGCTGTCGATGGCGAGCGGCACCTTGCGCGGGTTGACGCCGGCGTTGACCTGCCACGCGCCTGGCCCCTGCCCGCCTTCAAGGTGGCTGTACGAATAGTAAGCCAGGCCCAGCCTGTCGCGCACCACGTCGCCGAGCCGCCCCATCAGGCCGAACAACCCCAGGATGTTGTTTGCCATCACCGCGCCCCACCAGTCCGGCGCGGCGCGCGCCGGGCCGGGCACGCCCAACACAATGTCGCACTGCGTCTTGTCGGGAACCACAATGTCGGCACGTCGCACCTGCTCAGCCGGCTTGAGATCGGGCAGGGGCGGCGACGGCGGCTGGGCAGGGTTGGCCCAATCGCCAAGAGCAGCTTCAACCTGCGCCATGGCCTGCTCAGCGGGGACCGCGCCGACGACCACCACGATCATCCCGCGCGGGCCGTAGTGCTGTCGGTGGAAGTCAACCAGCGCCTCGCGGCTCATACCGGGTACGGTGTCCAGATAGCCGCGCGTGCTGCGGCTATACGGATGTTCCGGGTAGGCCAGCTCTTTGAACGCCAGGGCCGCGCGTTGGCGGGTGTCTTGCTCGCGGTACCGCAGCCCGGTGATGATCTCGCCGCGCAGACGCTCTACCTGCTCGACCGGGAAGGTGGGGGCGCGCAGCGCGTCGGCCAGCACGTCGAGCAGGGTAGGAAGGTCTTCAGCCAGGCTCTTGCCATAGGCCTGGGTGGTGTGCATCCCGCCGCTGATGCTCAGGCTCGCGCCGATGGATTCGATCCCCTCATAGATCGTCTGAAAGTCGCGCCGCGCGGTGCCGCGCATCACCGCCGCGGCGGTGAAACTCGCCAGGCCCGCCGTTTCGCGCGTCTCAAACACCGCGCCGGCGCGCACCAGCGCGTTCAACACGACCGCCGGGCTGGCGTGGTTCTCGCGCACCAGCACAACGATGCCGTTAGGCAGTTCGCGCCGCACGATGTCGTGAGGTCCGGGTAGGGAGGAGAGAGACTGGCTCATGGGCCTTATCCTTGTGTCGATGATCCGGCTGCGCCGTTCCCACCGAGCGGCACAAACCAGCCGAGCGTGCGCCGCGAGGGCTTCAGATAGCGTTGCGCGACATCCTGCACCTCCCCGGCGGTCACGGAGAGCAACCGGTCCAGGTAGGACTCGAACCACGCGATTCCCCCTGCTACGATGTGGCTGAATCCCAGCCAGATGGCCTGGTCGGTCATGCTCTCGCTGCTGTAAGCAAAGAGCGCCTTCGCCTGCCTCTTGGCTTTGGCAAGCTCCTCCTCGCTGACCGGCTCGCGCATGATGCGGTCGATCTCGGCCAGCAGCACGGCTTCGACCTCCGCCGGCGTCCGCTCCGGGCGCACGGTGGCAGTGATGGAATACAGGTAGGGATCGATGGAGGGGGCCATCCCCCCGCTGACGCTGGCGGCCAGTTCGGTCTCGACCAGCGCTTTGTACAGGCGGCTGGTCTTGTTGCTCACGCCCCCGCCGGTGAAACTCAGGCCGCTTGCCCCGGAGAGCACGCTGTCCATAATCAACATGCGGAAGAAGTCATCGGCGGCGGCGACCGGCGCATGGCACGCGAACGACACAAACGCCGTCGTGCCCTCGCGCTCGACCGTGACGCGCCGCGCGCCGCGCTGCTCCGGCTCTTCCCGCACCACTGGCGGCGGCGGGTCACCGGGCGGGATCGATTCGTACAGGTCGCGGACGCGCGCGAGCATCGCCTTCGTGTCAAAGTCACCTACAGCGACCGCAATCGCGTTATTGGGGTGGTAGAAGCGGCGGTAGTGGTTGTACAGGTCGTCGCGCGACATGTGCTCCAGATCGGCCATGTCGCCGATGACCTCGTGCCGGTACGGATGCACGCGGTAAGCCGCCGACTGCATCTCTTCGCCCAGCAAAAACAGCGGGCTGTTCTCCGCCCCCTGGCGCTCGGAGATGATGACGGTCCGTTCCGAAGCGACCTCTTCGGGGTCGAAGAGCGCGTTGACCATCCGGTCGGCTTCGAGTTGCAGGCCGATTTCGATGCGGTCGGCGGGCATGGTCTCGTGATATGCCGTGCAATCAATCCAGGTGAAGGCGTTCCACTCGCCGCCATCGCGCGAGATGGCGCGGTCCAGCTCGCCCGCCGGGAACCGGGGCGTGCCTTTGAACATCATATGCTCCACCCAGTGCGACGCGCCCGTGACGCCTGGAATCTCGTTGCGGCTCCCCACGCGGTAGAACACCCACCAGCTAATCACCGGGGCGTGGTGCATTTCCTTCAGCACCACCGTCAGCCCGTTGTCCAACTGAACCTGCGTTACCGGTTGACTCATAAAGCTTTTCCCTCGCCAGTTTGTCAAAACGGAACGTAGTTTACCATCGTGCGCGCGAATCTCCCACCGGAAACTGTGCGCCCAGAAGGAGTTGATTTGCGCTAAATCGCGGCATCACTATGATTATGGCTATCTTGAAATACACAGGCTAGTCAAGGGGGAAACACAATGTCTCAGAGCAGACCGTCCGGCTCCGTCGTCGTCGTCTTGGTCGGCATATACCTGATCGTCATCGCCCTGGTCCTGATCTGCTTTGGCGCGGGCATAGTCGGATGTGCCGGCGTGTTAGGCGACCTGACCAACATCGCCGGCCAGATGGGAGCTCGCGGAGCAGATATGGCTGTTGGCGCCGCTGCTACCGGCCTCACAGCCATTCTTGGCATCCTTTTCCTGGCGGCGGGCATCGCCTCGCTGGCGATCGCCATCGGGCTGTTCATGACCAAGCCCTGGGCCTACATGGGATCGATTGTGGTCAACGGCGCAGTGATTATCCTGGAAGGGCTGGGCATTTTAATCAGCGGTCAGATCAGTGTCGTGCCGGTCGTCATCATCATCATCAGCGCGCTGGCAATCTACTTCATGTTCACTGACGAGAACGCCAAGCGCCAGTTCGGTCGCGCCTGATCCTCGCGCAAACAGGACATGGACAAGGGGCTTAAGCCCCTTGTCCCATCTCTGAGAAGTGATTCAAGCTTTTGAGCCAACGACCGCGGTGCGTGTGGTGCTTGTCGTGTTGGCGGGCACTTCACCCCCCGTCCCCCTCTTCGCTTGCGGAGAGGGGGTGTCAAGCCGCAGGCGAGACGGGGGTGAGGTAGAGAAAGGCCTTAGCACGGCCAGCTGTTGGCGTAAGTTTGAATCAGTTCTGAGTTAGACAGCGGGCTTAAGCCCGCTGTCTATGGTATCCGTCTCAAGTCAGTCATTGCTCTTTTTCCCCACCGTCGCCATGTAGATGACAAACTGCTCGTCGCCGTCGATGCCGATCACCCCATTCATGGCCTCGTCGTTGAAGGCGGCAATGGCGCAGGCGCCGCATCCGATCGCTTCAGCCGCCAGGTAGAGATTCTGGCAGGCGTGCCCCGCGTCGAGGTGCATATACCGGTAGCCGCGCTCGCCATAACGCCACAGCATCCGGTAGACCACCGCGGTCCAGATGAACGTGACCGCGCTCGCCTTGATAAAGTCCTGCTGCAAAGCGGCCTCGCTTACCCTGTCAGCGAGGTCGCGCGCCAGGCTCACCGGGAGCAGCATGTGTTCCATCGCCAGGAAACGATAGAGGCCCGGTTCCAGGCCTTCGACGCGGTTGGCGAGCAGGTAGGTCTCGAAGGCGTGGCGCGCGCCAGCGGAGGGCACTGTCCGCAGCGTGGCGCGGGTCTCAATGACTTCTTTTACGCCCTGCGTGCACCACAGCAAATACGATAGCTCCTCCAACGTCAACGGCTGCCTGGCGTAGTTGCGCACGCTGCGCCGGTTCTCGATGGCGGCGCGCAGGTCGAAATGGCCGAGGTCAACGCCTTTCAGCGCGGGCAGGTCGATGAGCGGCTTGTCCGCGTCGTAGGGAAGCTCAAGCGGCGGCTGGGGTAGTCCCTTCGTCTGATCCGATTGCCCCAAATGCTGATAGTACGTCTTGCGCATGAACTCGCGGCCAATGCCCTGGGTCACCTTTCACCTCCTGACGACAAGGAAGGTTAACCACGAATAACGCCAATAACGCGAATTCAGATCATTCGTGTTATTCGTGGTTTCATCCTCACGCCTCCAGCATCAGCGCCGCCGCGCGCCGCCCGATCTCCACTGCGTAGTTCGTGCCCCGGTCCCAGGGGTAGACCTGGCTCATGCTCGCCCAATATAGCCCCTGGATCGGCGTCTGGATCGACGGGATGCGATGCGACTGGTTCACGAGCGGGACCGGCTGCGCATACGGCGCGCGGAACAGCCACCGCTTGCGGATCCAATCCGGCGAGAAGTTGGGATTGACCTTCGTCAGCGACGGCAGGAACAGGTCCGCGATCTCATCCTCGCTTAGTCGGAAGTACTCGTGATCGGGCGCGACGTAATCGCCCAGGTACACAAGCCGGTCGCCGCCGAAGTGCTCCGGCGGCAAGTAGTTTGTGTGCTCCACCAGCGCCAGGAATGGGAACGGGTTCTCGCGCCGGTTGGGACTCTTCGCCGGCAGGTTGAGCCAGTACGTGCCGTCGGTCATCAGTTGGTGCTTCAGCGCCAGGATCAGCGCCACCGCGCCGATGCTGCGCAAGTCGCGCACCTGCACCGCGTAGGGGTCGGGCAGGTCGGGGACCAGCTTCAGCAGCAGGTCCGGCCCGGCGGTGACCAGCACCCTGTTAAAGCGCCCGCCCTTCTCGCCTGCCTCCACTTCAAACCCTCCAGACAAGGGGCTTAAGCCCCTTGTCTGATGAATTTGTTTGGGCAGGCGCTTGATGGACCCGACGCGCGTCTCCAGATGAATGGTCACGCCCACGCCGCGCACCGCCGCCGCGATGTCCTCCAGCGCCGCCTGGAAGCCGCCGACGTAGGTGCCGAGCTGCGCCGTCCGCTTGTAGAGCCGCGCCCACATCCACGCCATGTTCACCTGGTCGTAGTGGTCGCTGAACTTGCCAATCAGCAGCGGACGCCAGATCGCCTCATACGCCGCGTCGCCCACCCAGCGGCGGAGCCAGGCGTCGGCGGTGTATTTCTCCAGCGCGACGCCGTTCTTGTACAGCGTGAGCAGGAAGCCCACCGCGCCGAAGCGCAGCTTCGCCAGCAGCGGCAAGTCCGGGATGCCCATCACGTTGATCGCGCGCGAGAGGAGCGCGACCGGCGTCACCGCCTTGTCCATCGGGAAGATGCCGCGCGCGCGCCAGATGC
>DAOTXU010000237.1:0-2262 GCA_034435135.1 Anaerolineae bacterium
GAATAGCAAATCGCGGGTGGAATGTAAAATCCGGAAAGGATCGAGTTCAAAAAGGGGCGCGTGTCCGGGTTGGCCGAAAAGGCGGCTTAGCCCGACTTTCGCAACTGAGAGGGTTGGGGGTGAAAAAAGCCAATAAAACGCATCATTCGGGGCAAAAGTCTTCACCACAAACGCCGCGGTCGGTCGGCCCCGGGGCGTGGATTTTCGGGGGCGGCTGGGGAGGCAGCCGCAGCTTCAGCATCGCCAGGGTCAGTTGCTGGGCGCGGTCGGGCTGGGTGGTGCGCGCCATCTCCAGCCAGCGCCCGTCGGCCGTGGGCACCCGCACGTCGATCATCTGCAGGCCCCCCAGCTGTTCCAGCACGCTGCGCGGCGTCCACCCCGGCGCGCAGCCTTGGAGTTGTTGCCGCAACGACACCTGCAGACAGTAGGCCAGGAACGTCACGAAAATGTGCGCCTCGATCCGCCCCTCCAATTGGTGATAGATCGGCCGGATCGCCAGGTCCCCCTTGAGGTTGCGGAAGGCTTCCTCGACCTGGACCAATTGCATGTAGAACTGCCACAACTCCGCCGGATCGCGCCCGGCCAGGTTGGTCCGCAGCAGGTAGCGCCCCTCGCGCCGCTTGACCTGGCGCAGCTTGGGTTTGTTCAAGCGATACTGCAACCGCGCCTGCGAACCCGCCTCGACCACTTCCACCTCCACCAGCCGCCAGGCCGACGGGGACTGCTGGCGCGCCGCCCCCAGCTTGAGCAACAGTTGATCGCGCCCCAGCTTCATCCCCGCCAGTTGCCCCAGCCTCTTCCACAGCGCCTTGAGTTGACGCCGCCGCATCGCCCGCTCCTTGGCCGCCCGGTCGCCGCTGCGCGCCAACACGTAGAGTTCGCCGTCCTGAGCCAGCAGCTTGACCTCGACGCTGGGGCGCACCTGGCGCCACGGCAGGGCGGCCAACTGCGCCTCGTAGCGGCTCAGCCGCCCCTTGGGCGTCCCCACCAAATAGTAGCCCGGCGGCTCGCTCCGCCGCATCTGCTCCAGCGTCGCTTCGGTCGGAATCCCCCGATCCAGCAGCCAAATCCGCGACAGCTTGCCGTAACGCTCCTCGATCTTGCTCACAAAACCCGCCAGCGTGGTCGAGTCGGCAGTGTTGCCCGCCAGCACCTCGTAAGCCACCGGAAACCCCTCCGGCGTGATCACCAGCCCCACCACCACCTGCACGCAATCGCTCCGCTTGTCGCGGCTGTAGCCAAACTGCCGTTTGTCGGCCTCGCCAAAGGGCGGATCGGACTCGAAGTAGGTGCTGGTCAAATCGTAGAGCAGGACCTCGTAGCGGGCGCCGAAGAGCAACTCCCAACGTTGCCGCAGATGCGAAAACAAATCTTCCTTGTGCGCGACCAGCTTGTCCAGGCAGCGGTAGAGCGTATCTTTCTGGGCGATGGCGAAGTCCTCGCCCAACAGATCGGCCAGGGCGCTGCGCTCGAACCACACCCGGTGCAGCCGCCACTCGCTGCCCGGCGCGATCAGCCGGTAGGCCACCAACGTCTTGAGCACGTTGAGCCAACTCGTCCCCTCGCGCGAGGGCCGCAGCCGCTCGCCCCAAAAATCGTCCAGCCCAAGCTGCTCCCACAGTTTCAAGGCCAGCCAACAGGCGCCCCACTGGCGCGGGCGCGACAACTCCAACCGATCCAGGTGGACCTGCACGGCGGGAACGCACGGCGGCGGCCGGCGATCCTGCGGGAACAACGTCAGTTGGACCAGGCACTCTTCCCCTTTGAGCTGATCGATCGTCCGACACCACACCGCCTGCTGGCGATCACTGATCTCCCCCAGATAGAGCACCGTTTTCTGCACCGTGCGCCCCCCGCGCACCCGGCGGTTTTCCACCACGCTCCAGTAGCGGTGCAGCTTGCCGTCCTTGCGGCGGGTGGTCGCGCGCAGAAACATGCCCCCATTGTCGCCAAAATCACCCACCCCACAAGGGGGTAGGTCTTCACCACACGCGGGTTTTGGCCATCCCAGCCCGCTTTTTCAGGGGTTTTTACCTCCCCACACCCGAAAAAAAACCAAATCCCTACCTCAGTTGCGAAAGTCGGGTTAAGAGACTATGGGATGACTGTGCATCCTTTTTGTATCTTCGACCGCCATGGCAGTTTGCGGCCCGCCGGCCGGCGCCAGGGTGAAAAATTGCCGGCTGCGGGCGTGTTTTGGGCGTAGTCCTCCCGCGAAGGTTTCGAGAGTCGGTGAGTGGGTCATCTTGGGTCATGCGCTCC
>DAOTXU010000238.1:0-1716 GCA_034435135.1 Anaerolineae bacterium
ATTTTGATCTCTGCGATGTTCACAAAGGTGATCTCCAGGCCTATGCTGCCGACGAAGCCCCTAAGCTGCGCCGCGATCTCGTTGCTCAACCGCGCGCGGGGCACCTCGGTAAGGCCCTCAATCGAGTGCTCGAACAGATCGCTCAACCGATATTGGGCCACCACGTTGCGCACCGGAGCGGGGAGCAGTTCCGGCATCAATTGGTCGAGGCGTGTGGGTTCGGGATTGTTGGCAAACACGACGCGGTTGTACGTCGCCGCGTAGAGCGCCGTTTCATCAACCGGGTAGAGTTCATCTAAGGAAGGCGACCCTTTTCGTATGATCTGGTAACCTACCGAGACATCCAGCGAGACGTGGATGCCGTCGCGGGTGAGAGCGACGATGCCTTGTTTCATGGTGCCGCGGGAGCGCCGGTCGATGGTGTAGCGGATTTGCTCGAAGGGGAGCAGCGTGTATTGGCCCGGTTTTGTGTAGCGCCCGTAGGGTTTTCCACCGAACTCGGTCATCACGGCGGTGTCGCCGTCCACCGTCAGGATAACCGGCACGCCGGCGTCCATTTTGGTTTTGATCTTCCGCCGCTCGTCCTCAGGTTTTTCATCCAGATCGAGCCTGCCCCTGGACGCTTTCAGCTTGGGGTAGCCGCTGCCGAGGACGTGCGAAACAATGATGTCAAAGGCGTCGATGGACGAGGCGCCATACCAGTTCGTGAAGATACGCGATGCCAGGGATAGCATACGGTAATAGGTAATGCCTGCTGCCAAAGCGATGCCGCATAGGAACGGAACCCACATCTCCTCGTAGGGCAGGTCTGCGATGAAAACGGCGACCGTAACGAGGGTCACCGTAAAGAAGAACACGCCCAACCAGAAGAGGAGCCTGATCGGCTTCGATTTGTACTTCGCCCACAGCGATTTAAACAGGACTTCTAATCGTTCATACATGGCGGCACCCTACCCATCACCGGATCGAACTGTTGTGCGTTTATAATAGCATAAGATGCACAGGCTTACATAGCCGGCGAAGTAGCGCCGTCAACTCTCGCCGAAGAAGTGTGTCTCCAACGCCTCGGCCAGGGCGTGGTAAATCAGGATGTGGTGTTCCTGGATCCGGTCGGTGCGCGCGCCGGGGGCGCGGATCGGCATATCCACCTGCTCCGCCAACGGCGCGCCGTCAGGCCCGGTGAGCGCGACCGTCGTCAGGCCGAGCGCGGCGGCGACGCTCGCTGCATAGCGGACATTCTGCGCCCGCCCGCTCGTGCTGATTCCTAAAAACACGTCGCCGGGGCGCGCCAGCGCCATTAATTCCTGTGCAAAAGCCATGCCACGCGCCGGGTTGTCGTTGTCCACCGCGCTGCTGAGCGACGGGTTCACGCCGAGCACGACCGCGCGCAGCCCGCGTTCCAGATGGGCGGCCAGGGTCTCACCGCCGGGCTGAGCGGCCAACCGCGCACGCAGGCGTGCATCTAGCGGACGAGGGCGCGCGTAGCTCTTGAGCAGTTCGCCGGAGAGGTGCAGCGCGTCGGCCATGCTGCCGCCGTTCCCGCAGATGAAGAGCGTTCCGCTGCGCTCCTGGCTGTGGACAATCGCCCAGAACGCGCGCGCGATTGGATCGGCCACGCCGGCCAGTGAGGGCTGCCGCTCAATGAGCGCCGCCAGCGCCGGGGGCCACGCGGGCCGGGCGGAAGTCTCAGCAGGCAAGGGGCTTAAGCCCCTTGCC
>DAOTXU010000239.1:0-17177 GCA_034435135.1 Anaerolineae bacterium
CGCAAATGTCCCATCTGGAAACAGGACAAGGGGCTTAAGCCCCTTGTCCCACCCACTGGATGGTTGAAACAGGCCAAAAGACGCGCGTGGCGCCCCATGAATGGACGCTCCACGCTGTTCTGTAGCGCTACCATCCCTGGTTGGAGCCCGAGGATATTCAGGCTTGCCTGGTCTACGCCCGTCGTCTGGTTGCACATGAGCGGCCGGTGCTATCGTAACCGCAGGGCCGGGTTGGGTTAGGATTCGCTCGCCGTTTGCTTAAGCCCAAAAGGCTGTTCCCACGACCTGTTGTTTGGACCTCAGCACACATCCTATGACCGAAGACCGCCAAATCTATCTGAAAGACATCCCCCTCGATCAGGCCTGGGCGCGGTTTATCGCTGCGCTTGACGCCACCGGCCTGTGGTCGCCCCTGTCCGGTGAAACTGTGCCGTTGGATCGCGCGCTGGGCCGCGTGACCGCCGCGCCGGTCTGGGCGAAGCTCAGCGCGCCGCACTACCACGCCGCCGCGATGGACGGCTACGCGGTCCGTGCCGCCGACACGCTCGGCGCGAGCGAGGCGCAGGCGGTGATTCTGCAAGAGATCGCGCGCGACGGCGACCCCAGTACGCTAGAGCGCCCCGCGCTCGCAGTGAACACCGGGCAACCCGTACCGCCCTGGGCGGATGCGGTCATCATGGCGGAGCACGTGCAACCCCTCGGCGCAGGTCGGCTCGAAATCCGCGCGCCGGTCGCGCCCTGGCAGCACGTCCGCCCGATGGGTGAAGACATGGTAGCGACTGAACTCGTGCTGCCGGCCAACCACATCCTGCGTCCGGTTGACCTGGGCGCGCTCGCGGCGAGCGGCCATCACGCGGTTAGCGTGCGCCGCAAGCCGCGCGTGGCGATTATTCCCACCGGCAGCGAGTTAGTTTCGATGGATACAACGCCCAAGCCGGGGCAGATCATCGAATCCAACAGCCTGGTGTTGGCGGCGCAGGTCGAGGAGTGGGGCGGCGCAGCGACGCGCTGGTCCATTGTCCCGGACGCGCTAACGCAAATCCGCGCCGCTGCGGCTGAGGCCGCGCGGGCGCACGACCTGGTGTTGATTAACGCCGGCTCGTCCGCCGGCACGGAGGACTACACTGCGCGCGTGGTCCGCGAGCTGGGCGAGTTGCTCGTGCACGGCGTGGCGGTGCGGCCCGGCCACCCGGTGGTGATAGGCCTGCTGCATGTGAAAGGCCGGCGTGTGCCGGCTATCGGCGTGCCCGGCTACCCGGTCTCGGCGGCGCTGACCGGAGAAATCTTCGTCGCGCCGCTGCTTGCGCGCTGGCTGGGCCGGCCCTCGGAGCAGCGCCCGACCCTGCAAGCGACGCTCAGCCGCAAGGTGCTCTCGCCCGCCGGCGACGACGAGTACCTGCGCGTCACGGTCGGCAAGGTGGGCGAGCAGACCATCGCCGCGCCGCTGCCGCGCGGGGCCGGGGTGATTACGTCGCTGGTGCGCGCGGACGGCATCGTGCGCATCCCGCGCCTCTCGGAGGGCTACGACCCCGGCGACGCCGTGACGGTCGAGCTTTACCGCCACCCTGCCGATATTGAGCGCACCATCGTCGCCCTCGGCAGCCATGACCTGACGCTCGACCTGCTGGCGCAGTTCCTCGCCGAGCGCGCGCCGGGAGTGCGGCTCGCCTCGGCCAACGTGGGCAGCCTGGGTGGGCTGATCGCGCTCCGGCGCCGGCAGGCGCACCTTGCCGGGGCGCACCTGCTCCACCCGGAGACGGGCGCGTACAATGTCCCCTACGTGCGCGAGTATCTGCCCGGTCGCCGCGTCTTTTTGGTGACGCTGGTCGGGCGCGAGCAGGGGTTGATCGTGCCGCGCGGCAACCCGAAGCGCATCAAAGGCATTGAGGACCTGGCGCGCCCCGACCTGCGCTTCGTCAACCGGCAGCGCGGGGCAGGCACGCGCCTGCTGCTCGATTACGAGCTGGCGCGGCGCGGCATCGCGCCGGAGCGGGTGCAGGGCTACGCGCGCGAGGAGTACACGCATCTCGCGGTGGCGGCGGCGGTTGCCAGTGGCGCGGCGGACTGCGGGCTGGGCGTGCTCGCGGCGGCGCGCGCGCTGGAGCTGGACTTTGCGCCGGTGGCGCATGAGCGCTACGACCTGGTGATCCCGGCGGAGCACTACATGAGCGACCTGCTCAAGCCGTTGCTGGCGCTGCTGCAAGATACGGAATTCCGCGCGGCAGTAGCGGCGCTGCCGGGTTATGACGTGAGTGAAATGGGGCAGTTGGCGGCGGAGGTTAAAGCGGTGTAGGATTGCGGTATGGCTTCTCGTCTTCGGCGTCTCGCAGGGGCGCAGCGCGCTGTACCCCTACTGACGATGGCATTTCTCGTGCTCTTGCTGCCGGGCGCGATGTCTGTGAACGCCCAAGAGCTGCCAGCCACAATCCCGGTCGCAGCGGCCACTACACACACCCCGTCCGCTTTGACCCCGACAGTTAAACCGCCTTCTGGCGGCCCTTTTGTCCCGACGAAGACGCCCACCCCTCTGTTTGGCCGTCCCATCACCCCGACGCCGTTCGTCGTGCCCTCGCCGTCGGTCTCGCCCACGCCCGGCACGCGCGACCTGCCCCCGCCACATCTGGGTTACGGCGTCAACATCGGGCCGCATTCGCGCGTCCCTTACGAGACGGTGAGCCGCCTCCGCGTCGATTGGGTCAAGCTCTACGACGTGCCGCAACTGGACGACTACCCCGGTATGCGCACGCTCTACCGGCTGGAGATTCGCCCGCGCGGCGATTTGGAGACCTTCCGCCGCGAGGTGATGGAGCGGGCGCGCGAGGTGGCGGCGATGGGCGCGGACGCCATCGAGGTGGGCAACGAGCCGAACCTCATCAGCGAGTGGCCGCCGGGGCCGAACCCGCGCCAGTTCACCGAGATGCTGGGCGTCGCGTACCAGGCGATCAAGACGGTTGCGCCGCACGTCGTCGTGGTGTCGGGCGGGTTGGCACCGACTCTCACCACCGGGGACGGCGGCGCGATGAACGACCTGAGCTTCGCCAGCGAGATGCTCGCTGCGGGCGCGGGGGCGTATTTCGACGCCTTCGGCTATCACCCCTACGGGTATAACCAGCCGCCCGAAGCCGACCCGCACGCGCACGAGTTGGTTTTCCGGCGCACCGAGCGCGTGCGCGAACTGCTCGAAGCCTACGGCCTGCGCGACCGGCAAATCTGGATCACCGAGTACGGCTGGCTGCGCAGCCCCAGGGAGGACGGCGTGAACTGCGATGGGCAGGCGGGGTTTCAGGGGTTTGAGTGGTTGCAGTTCCCCGGCGACGTGGTGGCTGATTACACCGTGCGTGCGCTGCAATACGCCGATGAACACTGGCCCTGGGTTGGTCCCACGTTTTTGTGGAACCTGGACTGGCAGATGTACGAGGAGAGCTACGAGCCGCGCTGTAGCCAGATGCGCTGGTTTGGCATCCTGTACCCCGACGGCAGCCCGACAGTGGTCTTCAACCGGTTCGCGGGCGCGCCCCGGCGCTTCAGCGAGTACCGGCCCGTGCTCGGTGCGTGGACCAGCGACATGACCGAGGCGGTCGAGGCCTTTTGCCCGACCGAGGTGCGCATCGGGCGTTTCAAAGTGCTCAACGAAGGTTACCCAGCCGCGTTTGAAGCCCAGGTCCAGCCGGCACAGGGGCCGGGCATCCCGAAGGTAGGAGTTTCAAAGGGGCTGGCGAAGAGCGGCGATCAGGTGGACGTGTTTGTATGGACCGGTGACGTGGAGCCGGGGCTGCACTTGATCGCGGTCAACATGTTCACGTTTATCGACGGGCGGCGGATCAGCACCAACGTGCGCGGCTGGGTGCTGGCGCAACCGCCTCGCTCCCCAGAGTGCGTCGCCAACGCGCCGGATGGCTTTCTCTTTGACAACGCCCAGTGAGGGGGTTAACATTGGCTTCACGGTCGTGCTAGACGGGGAGCTAGCGGTGCCCTGTACCCGCAATCCGCTATAGCGGGGTTGAACTCCTCCCCAAGGGTCGTTGGTCGCTGCTCCTGGCGTGGCGGAGCGGCGTTGAGGGTCGGGTCCTGCGCGGCGGGAACCCTCGAACCTGGTCAGGTCCGGGAGGAAGCAGCCATCAGGGGGCGCTCCCGGGTGCCGCAGGGGAGCCTGGCCGGAGCAAGCTGGTCACGTTAAGTCGGTTGACCCTGATTCGACGGGAGGTGCACGACCGCGTTGCAGACCCTTAATGGGCGACCCGGCGGGTCGCCCCTACGTTTTGCGGATATGAACCCCCGCCAACTGCTCGAACATCATGGGATCACCCCCCGGCGCGACTTGGGACAGAATTTTCTTTGGGACCCCGGCCTGCTGGCGCGGATTGTCGAACTGGCGCAGCTTGGGCGGGACGACGTGGCGCTGGAGATCGGCCCCGGCACGGGGGCGCTGACCCGCTACCTGGCGGAGGCGGCGCGGCGCGTCGTCGCGGTCGAGGTGGACGAGCGTCTGATCCCGGTTCTCCGCCGCCACACCGCCGATCTCTCCAATGTGGAGATTGTACAGGCCGACATCCTCGAAGTCGATATAGGCGCGCTGGTGGGCGACGGCCCTTTTAGAGTGGTCGCCAACCTGCCGTACTACATCACCAGCGCGATCCTCCGCCGCCTGTTGGAGAACCCGCCGCGCCCGCAGCGCCTCACCCTCACCGTGCAGCGCGAAGTGGCCGAGCGCCTGATTGCCAGGCCAGGCGATATGAGCCTGCTCGCGGTCAGTGTGCAGTTTTACGGGCGACCGCGCATCTGTCACCGCATCAAGGCCGGGGCGTTCTGGCCGACCCCGGATGTGGACTCGGCGGTGGTGTGCATTGACGTAAGCGGTGCGCCGACGGTTCCGGTAGACGACGAGCGGCGGTTTTTTCGTGTAGTCCGCGCCGGCTTCAGTCAGAAGCGGAAGCAACTCAAAAACGCCCTCGCCAGTGGGTTGAACCTGGAAACGGCGACAGTTATCGCCGCCCTGGAACAGGCCGGCATTGATCCCCGCCGCCGCGCCGAAACCCTCAGCCTGGAAGAGTGGGCGACGCTCACGCGCGCGCTGTCGCACGCCTGATCGTCAATTTCACCTTAAGATTCAATTGTCTTCTCCAGTCGTCTGTGTTAGATTAAAAGAGAATTGCGGCCAGCTTGCGATGCCTTCATCTGTTTGCTGCATGAGAGATTGCGCGCTTGCTGTATCTGAAAGCGGGACATCAATTGGCGCCAGCGACGATGCCACCCGACCGCAGTGGCGATGGTCTTCACCTTGCCCACAGACCCGGATGCCAGTATGCTTCTAGCAACGGACATGAACCGGTCAAAGTGTCGGTAACCCTTCGACTGGAAACCATGTGAAGTCACCGACGCGATCTCAAGCTGCCGCGCTGGTTTTTATCCTGGCGCTCGGCCTCTTGACCCTGGGTGCGCTTCTTGCTATCCCGGCGGCCCCGCAGGCCGGCCTGTTGGCGTTCGGCGGGCTGCTGCTGGCGAGCATGGCGGGCGCGTGGTGGCTGCGCCGCGAGCGCGACACGCAAGCGCGGCGCCTGATCGATCTGGAGCGTCAGGTGGCCGAGTTGCGCTCGCTGACAGCGGTCAGCCGGGCGATGCGCACCGGCCTCGACCTTGACTCATTGCTGGACACGGTGTACTTGCAGGCGGCCCACCTGCTCAAGGTGCGCCACTTCACGGTCGCCCTGGTCGATCTCGATACGGGCGTGCTGCGTTACCCGCTTGTGGTCCAGGGCGGGCGGCGCGTAGAGCCGCCGGAGGACCCGCCGACGCGCGGGCTGATCGCGCACGTGATCGAGACCCGCGCCCCGCTGCTGATCCCGCAGGACGTAGGTGCGGTCGCGGCGCGCATGGGGCTGGAACCGCCGCCGCCCGGAATCGCTTCCTGGTCAGGCGCGCCGCTGTGGTTGGGCGTCCCCCTGGCGACGACCGACCCCCCGATCGGCTGCCTGGCCGTCGACTCGTATGACCCTGCCCGCCGCTTTACTGAGGACGATTTGAATCTGCTTTCCATTATCGCAGCGCAGGCGGGCGTGGCGCTGGATAACGCGCAACTCCACGCACGCACCGACCGCGCGCTCGAGCGGCGCGTGCGCCAGTTGTCGGCGCTGGACGCCATCGGGCGCGAGGTGACCTCCACACTCGACCTGAAGCGCGTGTTTCAACTCGTGCTCGATAACGCCATGGCACTGACCGGCAGCGCCGCCGGCGCGATGGCGCTGCGTTACAAGGGCGACGGCGATTTTCTGCGTATCGTCGAGGCGCGCGGTTTCCCGGAGTGGTTGCTGGAGGACTTTCGCCGCAATCCGCGCGTACCGCCGGATGGCTTAACCGCGCAGGTGCTCCGCGAGGGGCGCGCGGTCACGGTGGACGACGTAACCGGCCATCCGGCCTATCGCGCCCTTCGCCCTGAGACGCGGTCGCTGGTCGGAGTGCCTATCTTTCGAGAGGAGACGGAGACTATCGGCGTCATCGTGTTGGAGAGCGACGCGCCCGGCGCGTACCCGGCGGAGGAGGTCGGTTTCCTCACCCAACTGGCGATGCAAGCCACCATCGCCGTGGAAAACGCGCGGTTGTTCCAGGGCGTGCGCGAGGGACGCGACCAGTTGCAGGCAGTGCTCGACTCGACCGATGAGGGGATGCTGATGATCGACCGGGCCGGCCGGGTAGTGCTTGCCAACCCGCCGATCGAGACCCTGACCGGCCTGCTCCATACCCTGTGGGCCAGCGACGACCTGCGCGGCCTATCCACCCGGCCCGACGCGGTCGTCCCGGCGCGGTTGGGTTTCGAGCCGGGCGTGCTGGTCGCGCTGCTAGACGCGCTTCGCGCCGGTCGCCTGCCGCCGCTGGAAAAGGCGCAATATCAACTGGAAGGGCGCTTTCTCGAACGCTCCATGACGCCCATATCGGATGAGAGCGGCGCGGTGATCGGGTTGCTGATGGCGCTGCGCGACGTGACCGACGCCGAGCAACTCCGGCGCACGCGCGAGGCGCTGTCGAGCATGATCGTGCACGACCTGCGGTCGCCCTTGACCGCCATTCAGGGGAGCGTGAAGCTGGTCGGCGAGGTCGCCGATGAGGCCGGCGCGGTCGGCCCGGTGTTGGCGCAGGCAGCGGACGCCGCGCTGCGCGCGATCAAGCGCCTGCTCAACATGGTCGAGTCGCTGCTCGACATCAGCAAGATGGAGAGCAACCGTTTTGAGCTGGAGCGCGAACCTGCCGGCCTGCGCCCCATTGTTGAGGAGGTGTTCGCGGACCTCCGCCCTCTGGCTGATGAACTTGAGGTTCAGCTCGCGTGCTCGATGCCTGACCCGCCCCCGCTGGTGGACATCGACGCAGACAAAATTCGGCGCGTGTTGCTCAACCTGGTGGACAACGCGCTCAAGTTCACGCCGGCGGAGGGGATCGTGCGCGTGGTAGTCCACCTGCCGGAAGAGGACGAGGCCGGACCGGGGTTCGTGCGCATGGATGTAATCGACGCCGGGCCGGGCATCCCTGACGTGGACAAGGCGCGCCTGTTCGATCCTTTCGTCCAGGTTGGCGAGCGGCGCGGGCGGCGGCGGGGCGTGGGCCTGGGGCTGACCTTCTGCCGGATGGCAGTCGAAGCGCACGGTGGGCGCATCTGGGTTGAGGATGCGCCGGGCGGCGGGAGCCTCTTCGCGTTTACGTTGCCGCTGGTGACGCTGGACCGCCTGCCTGACGACCTGACGGCTGAGGGGTGAAAATGCAGGGACATGGCTGGGTCATTGCCCTACGGGCGCGGCCCAGAGCCGACGCTAACCGTGATCTGACGCCGGACGTTGTCGCGCTCAACTGTGAATTCGACCGCGCGCGCGGCGGTGGCCTCTTCCAGGAGTGTTACAAGCGCCTCGCTGCTGAGGTCGGCTTGGCCGTTGATCGCCACCACCAAATCTCCGACCATCAGGCCGGCGTCGTGGGCCGGTGACCCGGCGACGATCTTCTCAACGACCAGGCCGTTGGTCACTTCCAGCAGCGACAGCCCGATACGCTTCAACTCGTGCTGGATGGGCGACAGGGAGAAAGTGAACTCGTAGGCCATCCCCAGTTTGACGGAGACGGCCAAATCTTTCCCCTCGCGCCAAATATCCAACACGATCACCTCACCAGGCTGGTGGGCCTTCACCGCGTCGTTGAGCGACCGGTCAGGACTCAGGTTTTGTCCATCGGCGCGGAAGATCACGTCGCCGACGTGCAGCCCGGCCTCCTCAGCCGGTCCGCCCGCCACCACGCGACCAATGCGCGCGCCGGCGGGTTGGCCGCTCCCGGCGTCCGCAGATACTGGGCTGAAGCTCACCCCCAGGTAAGGGCGTTCCGAGCTCACCGGCGTGGGCCAGGCCGGCATCGTTGATCTCCGGGCCTGGTTTGGGGGAGCAGGGTCGCACCCGGCGTTCACCGCCAGGATAAGCAGCATGGCGCTCGCAAACGCCAATCGTCGCCTCGAGTTTGACGCACCCCATGATTCCAGAAAACTTCTCTTCAACCGCATACCCTGATAAGCAACACGATCACTTCTGATGACGAACACACGATAAGCCGCCCCCGGCGTCAGCGCGATACCCTGACACACCCCATCGCCCGCAGAGGCGCAAGCCGCACCCCTGCCGTTTGGTACGGAATCAGAGCTGTTTTAGCCAGTGGTCGATTCCTCGGTCACTGAATGTCGCCCACGCCGGATCATCGCAAAGCGTGGGCGCGGCTCTTTGGGCGTCTCCTGCGAGTCGCCCTTGACTTCAGGGGCCGGCAACCACACCGTGAAGGTCGTGCCGTGCCCCACCTGGCTTTCGACGGTGATGCGCCCGTCGTGCGCCTCGGCAATCCATTTCGCAATGGCCAACCCAAGCCCGGCCCCTCCCTGGTGGCGCGACCGCGCCGGATCGACCCGGTAGAAACGGTTAAAGATGAAGGGCAGATTTTCCGACGGGATGCCCACCCCCGTATCGGACACAAGCACGCGCGCCCAGCCGTTATAGGCAGTCAACCCTATGGTGATGCGCCCGCCGTCGGGCGTGTACTTGATCGCGTTGCTCACCAGGTTCATAAACAGTTGCATGAGCCGGTCGGGATCGGCCTCGATAAAGACCGTCTCATCCTGAAGCAGCGCGATGTCAATCTCCCGGTCGATGCTGAGCACCTTCGCCTGTTCGTAGACTTCAGTCAAGAGCGCGTTGAGTTCCAGCCGCTCGCGTTCAAGCGGCAGGCGTCCGCTGTCGGCCTGCGCCAGAAGCAACAGGTCATGCACCAGGCGCGTCATGCGGCGCGCTTCGGCGTCAATGGCGTTCAGGCTGGTCTCGTCGTTGGGGATGCGGCGCAGCAGGTCCAGATTGCCCCGGATGGCGGTCAACGGGGTGCGCAGCTCGTGTGAGATGTCGGCGATGAAGACGCGCTGGGCGTTGAAGAGGTTCTCCAAGCGCGCCAAGGTGTTGTTGATCGTGTGCGTCAGCCGACCGAGTTCATCTAGCGGTTCAGTGTACGGGATGCGTCGGCTGAGGTCGTCGGCAGTGATAATGTTCTGCGCCACGCGCGTGATGTCGTCGATGGGCTTAAGCGCGCGCCCGGCCAGGTACGCGCCGAGAATCACGGAGATGATGACAGCAGTCAGCCCTGCTGCAAGCATCACGCGCGCCAACCCGGCCTTTGCTGCGTTGATCGGTCCCAGGTCCGCCGCCGCCTGGATGACGCCAACGCGCCAGTCGCCGACTTTGATGGGGACGGATAACACCCGGAGCGCCATGCCGCTGGCGTCGCTTTCGGTCCAGCTTTCCACCATGACATCCAGCGCTTCTGGGTCCAGGGGGGCGGAGACCATCAGGTTGTCGGATAGGCCGACCAGCGTGCCGTCGTCGCGGCGCACCTGGACGTAAGCGCGCGAGGCACGGAATACCTCAAGCGGCGGAATGACGACGACAATCTCGCCGGCGCTGGGACCGACCAGGGTGGCGTCCCATACGGCGTCGGCGGTCTCGCGCAGGGTGCGGTCGATGTCGGCGCGCAGGGTCAGGTCCAGGGCGCTGAACACAATCACGCCGAAGACGGTGATGAACGTGGCGAGCACGATGGTGTACAGGAGCGTCAGCCGCGCGCGAATAGGCATGGCGAAATGCCGCCAGAAATGCATAGGTCAGTACTTAACTGTATGCTCCGAAGCTTAACCCAAGATGAAAACGCGCTTAAGGCGCGTTAAGCGCATGTTCTTGTTGGCTATATGCTTTAACACCTCAACGCCGCGCCGCGGTGCGCGTCGGGAGACAACCGCCGCCGCGCCTACACGCCCCCGCCGGCCCCCAACGGCCACATGGGGCGGATGTCCATGTCCAGACCGTCGCGCTGACCAGCCATGTAGCGGAAGTAGCCCGCTGCGCCGATCATGGCGGCGTTGTCGGTGCAGAGCATCAACGGCGGGATGCGCACCGGCACAGGGAGGCGCGTCTGCATCGCCTCGCGGAGCGCCCTGTTTGCGCTCACTCCGCCGACGAGGAACACCTCTTCGGCGCGATAGGTGCGCGCGGCGGCGTCAGTTTTGATCAGCAGCGCATCTACCACCGCCGCCTGGAAGCTGGCCGCGACATCGGCGACGTTCACGTCAGGCCGCAGCATGATCTCGCGCTGGACGCGATGGCCGGGGCTGGCCTTCACTTCGCGCAGCACCGCCGTCTTCAGGCCCGAAAAGCTGAAGTCAAACGTGCCGTCCGGCGCGGCGACCGGGAGGCGGTGCGCGCGTGGGTCGCCCTCGCGCGCGGCTTTCTCAATCGCAGGGCCGCCGGGATACGGCAGGCCGAGGACGCGCCCCACCTTGTCGAAGGCTTCGCCCGCCGCGTCGTCGAGTGTCTGGCCGAGTTGCCGGTACTCGCCGTGTCCGGTCATCAGCACCAGTGACGTATGCCCGCCCGACACGATCAGCGCCACCGCCGGGAAGCGCGGCTCCGGCTCGCCTTCCACCAGCCACAGCGCGTAGATGTGCCCCTCCAGGTGGTTGACGCCGATCATCGGCAGGTCCGTTCCGAGCGCCACGCCCTTCGCAAAGTTGACGCCGACCAGCAGGCTGCCGGGCAGGCCCGGCCCGCGCGTCACGGCGACCGCGTCCAGGTTGCTGTAGCCGACGCCGGCCTCGTCCAGCGCGCGCTGGGCCACCACGCTGATCGCCTCGATGTGCGCGCGCGAGGCCATCTCCGGGAAGACGCCGCCGTACTGCGCGTGCAGGTCCACCTGCGAGGCGACCACGTTCGAGAGGATGCGCCGCCCATCCTCGATGACAGCGGCGGCGGTTTCATCGCATGAAGTTTCGATGCCTAGCACTCTCACCGCTGTACCTGCATTGGGATCACCAAATCCTTCGGAAAATCGGTCAGCGACTTCACCGCGCCGTCCGTGTCCACATACACGCTGTCCTCGACGCGCACGCCCCAGCCCTTGCTGGGGTAGTACAGTCCCGGCTCGACCGTGAACACGTTGCCGACCTCTACCACAGGGTCAGGCTTGAGGTGGCTGAAGCGCGGCTCCTCATGGATGTTCAGGCCGATGCCATGCCCCAGCCCGTGAATGTAGCCCTCAAGGATGGTCTCATCCTGCCGGACGGTGGGGTGTCCGTAGCGCTCGAAGAGGTCGCACGCCATGTGCTGGTAGGTGATGCACTTCTCCCCTACCTTGTAGGCGGGGCGCACCGTGTTGAAGACCTCCATCACTTGCTCGTAAGCCTGGTATACCGCGTCGGGTGCGTAGCCCAGGCACCAGGTGCGCGTCATGTCGTGGAAGTAGCCGCCGCCGACCTCGCGCGGGAAAATGTCGAAGATGATCGGCGTCCCGACGCGAAGCGCTTCGCCGTTCTCGCCGGCGGAGTGCGGCACGCCCGCGTCGCGCCCCTGTGAGAAGATCATCCCCTCCGGCTCTTCCAGGTCGTGTTCCAACAAGCGCGCGCGCACGAAGCGCTTCACGTCGCCGATGCGGAGCGGCTCGCCATCGGCTTTGACCAGTGTGCTGTCTTTGACGGCGTGGCGCTTGATGAAGTCGAACGTCTCGCCGACGGTCTGGCTCGTGCGCCGGCCCACGGCGATCAGACGGGCGATTTCGTCGGCGTCTTTGGTGCGCATCGCCGCGAGGAACAGGTCCGTGTCCTTCTCGATCGCAATATCCAGGTCCGGGCGCATCTGGGTCAGCAGGGTGAGCGCGTGAAAGCTCATCGCCGGGTTGCTGCTGCCGTAGATGCCCACCTTCCCACCGACGCCGAATTCGTCAAACAACCGGTTCCACAACAGCGTCTGTTCTTGGGCCGGGTCGCCGTCCGCCGCTTTGCGGATGCCCGCCGGGTCGTACTCGCTGAAGATATGCACCTCGAAACCGCTCTTGGCGGCTTCGTCGCGCTCGAATGCGCCGCAGATCAGCGTCGGCTTCTGGTTACGCCTCTTCATGAACAGGGCGCTTCCCAGGCCGACGCCGCCGGTCAGGTAACTGATTGGCACGTTGGGGTCGTGTCCCTCTTTGACAATAACCACCGCGTCCAGATTGCGCTCGGCCATCAGTCGATCAAGGTCGCGTTTCATTGGGGAGGGTTCTCCTGTCGTATCAGAATTGGCGTTGTGCGGGCGCGCGCCGCGCCGCGCGCCCTTACGATTGCGCCTGAGCACGCTCGCGCAGACGCAGGAAAATCTCGATTACCGTCAGGCTCAGCGCCAGCAGGATTGCGATGACCCAGTTCAAGATGCGCGGAATCTGGAGCCAGGCGCACGCCGTGACAAACAGCGCCACCCACATGCTCTGCCGCAGCAGCACGCCCGTCGGCATCGGCGTCTCGCTCCGCCGCGAGAAGCGCAGATTCAAAAAGCGCACGAACGGCAGCGCAGTGCCGCTCACAGCCATGAACAGGCACAGGAAAAACAGCCACAGCGGAAAGGCAAGCGGCGGCGTGTTCATGACCAGGAACCCGATGCCGCCCCAACCGCCGGCAGCCAGGATCAGCGCTGCCAGCAACACGCCGACGTGATCCGACGTTATTCTCCGTTTTGGACGAGTTTTCTCCGCTTCGGCCATGTTTGTCACCCGATGCGATTATAGCCGTGCGCCGGAGTTCAGCGCAACCGGTTTTGGATTCAAGCTCATTCCTGAACTACTGGAGAGAGCCGCTCCGCTGAGCGCAACCTCCCGCCGACAGTCACGTATATACTTGCAGTGGGATAACTTGCAAAAGGGCTGCGCCCGATTTCACGCAAGAGGGGGTTGACCATGCAACAAGATATACAAGAGCGCGCACGGCTGGTCGGCGGCGCGATGCTGATTACGCTTGGCGTCCTGGCGCTCATTGCGCAGGCGGGAATCCTCACCGGCAATGCGATGGCGTGGTTGTGGGTCATCGGTTTCGGCGCGTGGGCGGCGGTATTCGCCTGGGTATACGTCACGTGGCGACCGCCCTGGGCGATCCTGGTGGCGTACATCGACGCGGCTATTGCCCTGATTGTCCTGTTCGCGGCCATCATCGCCATCGGCGACCTGCTCCCGTCGGTGGTGTTATTTCTCATCGCCGCGCCGTTTGTCGCCGGCTGGTGGCTCGACCGGCGGCAATGGGGTTTGCTCATCCCGGCTTACGTGTTAGGCGCGATTGGGGTGGGTTTGCTGCCGAACCTGCTGGAGGATAAAGGGAATCTGTTCGTCGCGTATATCCTGGCGGTGATTGGGTTGCCGTTCCTCGTCGGCTGGGTGCCGAACCGGCGGAACTGGGGTTTGCTCATCCCGGCTTACGTCATGTTGGCGATCGCGCTGGCTTTCCTGCTCAATATATTTGAAGGTGGAAACCTGTTCATCACCTACATCATGTGGGTGATCGCGGCCCCGTTTCTACTGGCGGCGGCGCTGACGCGCCAGTGGCCGTTCCTGATCCCCGGCGGAATCCTTTTCGTGATCGGGGCGTTTTCCCTGGTCGGTTCTGGGGAAGCGCTCGGCACGCTGATCAGCCTCTTCGTTGCCGCGATTCTGATCGTCGCCGGGGCCATTTTGCTTTTCCGCGCGTATATCCAACAGCGTCGATCCGGGGAGTAGATAAACGACACACCGCGCGACGCTACTCGATCTCGAATGCAACCGCGCACGCCGGGCGGCTCCCATGAGCCGCCCTTAACGTTACCGTGTAAGCGACGCCGCGTTCGTTCGGCACGCTCAGACGCGCCAGGAATCCGTCGATAACCGGCCCCAGCATGAGACCGCTTTGCGCTGGCGCTTGCCAATCCGCGCGATTCAGCGCAAGCACGAACAGGTCTTCGCTGGCCGCGCCGTATACGCGCACCGCCAGGGGCGCGTTATTCGGGTCCAGTTCCAGCGCCAGCCGATCAATAACCCAACTCCGGGCAACGCAGCCGGTTGACGTGTCTGACATTGCGATCTTGGGCGCGCCGGCCGGCTGACCTGCGCTGGGATTGACGACGGCGAAAAAGCCACCCACACAGAACGCGGCGCTCAGCAAAAACATGAGTGCGATCCAGGGGCCAAACTCGATGGACGACCGGCGACGACGAAGCGTCTTTCGGGGCCATAGGAAGTCCTGGTAAGGAGGCGGCGCGTAAGTCGGATCGCCGCCGTCGCCGGAGGCGCCAGGTCGCCGGCGCGACCCGCGCAGCCCGTCATACCGGGCACGGAGCGCCGGGTCGCTGAGCACGTCGTAGGCTTCGGTCAACTGCTTGAACGTGTGGGTAGCCCACTCGCGCCGATCCGGGTTAATGTCCGGGTGGGTCTCTTTGGCGCGGCGGTGATAGGCGCGCTGAATCGCGTCGGGTGTGGCGTTGAGAGGCACGCCGAGCAGGTCATAGTAATCGTTATTCGGGTCGTAGACAAGGCGTTGGCTCATAACAGGGGACGTCCCACCCACCCAGGCACGGACGCGCGCTCACGCGGGATATTGTTTCTCGATGGCCTTGAGCTTTTCTGGGTCTATCTCTAAAATGAGATGCCCGCAGGACCGGCACACCGCGCACGCGATTTCCAGGGTGAACCTTTCCACACGCAAGAGCCGGCGCACGCGCGCGGGAGGCAGCCCTTTGGTGGCAAAGTGCGCGGGCCGGAACTTGGGGCGGTCGCCGAGGATGTAGCCGCGTCCCAGGTCGGTCGAACCGCAGCGTGAGCACCGCGGCCTGTCGGCGATTTGGCCCTGCATCGGCGCGGGATGGGTGGTCGTTTCGGTTGACATGCTGCCTCTCTTTAGGTTATAAAGCCGTCACTCTGCTGAATCATTATAGTCGCTTGTCCGCCAAGTGCCTATAGCTGTTTTGCACTTCCCTGGCACATGCACAACCAACCTTCTAGACGATGAGGTACGACCATGCAAACCCATGCGCAGCCCCAGACAGTAGGCAGACGCTATCAATTGGGTGGCTACCTGGGCAGTGGCAGCATGGGGGCGGTGTACCGCGCCGCCGACCGCCTCACCGGCCAGACCGTCGCCCTCAAGCGCGTCACCGCCCCCACCGAGCGCCTGGCGTTCACCTCGCGTGACCTGCACTCCGACCCGCGCGTCGCGCTCGCGCGGGAGTTCCAGATGCTCGCCTCGCTGCGTCATCCCCACATCGTCGAGGTGTTGGACTACGGCTTCGACGAGCAGCAGCAGCCCTACTTCACCATGACCCTGCTGGAAGGGGCGCGGTCTATCGTGCGGGCCGGGCAGGGGCAACCGCTGGCGGTGCAGGTGAATCTGCTCGTGCAGTTGCTTCAGGCGTTGGCGTACCTGCACCGGCGCGGTGTGGTGCACCGCGATCTGAAACCCGCCAACGTGCTGGTGGTGGACGGGCGGGTCAAGGTGCTCGACTTCGGCCTGGCGCTGGCGAGCACGCAGACTTCTGAAGGGCCAATGGTGGGCACGCTCGCTTACGCCGCTCCGGAGCTGTTCGCAGGCCAGCAAGGCGGGAAGGGGGCAGACCTGTACGCAGTGGGCGTGATCGCCTACGAGGTGTTTGCCGGTCGCCCTCCCTTCGACACCACCTATATCGCCGCGCTGGTCAACGACATCCTCAACACGCCGGCCGACGTGTGGTCTATCGGCGTGGACGAGGCGCTCGCAGAGGTGCTGGAACGCCTGCTGACGAAGGATCGGGATGAGCGCTACGCCGACGCGGACGAGACTATCGCGGCGCTGTGCGCCGCCACGGGCTGCGCGCTGCCCCCGGAGACGGTCGAGATCCGCGAGAGCTTCTTGCAGGCGTCGCGCTTCGTGGGGCGCGACGCGGAACTGGCGCAACTCGAAGCCGCGCTTCAGGCGGCGCGGGAGGGGCGCGGGAGCGCGTGGGTGGTGAGCGGCGAGAGCGGGGTGGGCAAGTCGCGCCTGCTGGACGAACTGCGCATCCGCGCGCTGGTGCAAGGGGCAACGGTGCTGCGCGGCGAAGGCGTGGCCGAAGGCGGCTTGCCCTACCAGCTCTGGCGCGCGCCGGTGCGCCGGCTCGCGCTCACCGCCGAGTTGACCGACCTGGAAGCCGGGGTGCTCAAGGAGGTCGTGCCCGACATCGGCGCGTTGCTGGGACGGGAGGTACCCGACGCGCCTGCGTTGGAGGGCAAGGCGCGGCAGCAACGCCTGGCGCTGACCATTGCGGACGTGTTTCGGTGGGAAACCACCCCCGTCGTGTTGCTGCTTGAGGATTTGCACTGGGCGGTGGAGAGCCTGGAGCCGCTCAAGCACCTGAACCTGATCGTGGGCGACCTGCCGCTGCTGATTGTCGGCAGCTACCGCGACGATGAGCGTCCCGACCTGCCGGACGAACTCCCTGGGATGCACAAGCTCAGGTTGGACCGGCTTGACGCAGAGAGTATCGCGGAGTTGAGTCACTCCATGCTCGGTGAAGCGGGCAAGCGCCCGCAGGTGGTGGACCTGTTGCAGCGCGAGACCGAGGGGAACGTGTTCTTCCTGGTGGAGGTGGTGCGCGCGCTGGCGGAGGAAGCGGGGCGGTTGAGCGATGTGGGGCGCGACACGCTGCCCGCGAAGGTCTTCGCCGGGGGGATCGAGGCGCTGGTGCGGCGGCGGTTGGGGCGTGTGCCGGAGGCGGCGCGCGCGCTGTTGAAGCTGGCGGCGGTTGCCGGGCGGGCGCTGGACCTGGCCGTGCTGCAAGTGATCGCCCCCGATGTCGATCTCGACAGGTGGGTAGCGACGTGCGCTGGCGTCGCCGTGCTGGACG
>DAOTXU010000240.1:0-5215 GCA_034435135.1 Anaerolineae bacterium
CCCTATCCCGCGCTAGCGCCCGGTTAACGCCGAGGCGACTCGCGCCGAGCTGGACGACATCCTCTCAAAACACAACCGACTGTTTGTACTTTACTGGGGTGACGCCGAAAGCGACCCGGAGCGCGTGGTCGAAAGCTACCTGAGCGAGCGCGCGTTCGCCTTGTCCAGCGAGTGGTATAGCGACGTGCGATTTGTCATTTACGCGGTGCCCCCGGATGCGGGCAACGCGGCGGTCATCCCACTTGAGGCGCGCTTCGGCGAGAGCATCCACCTGACTGGCTACGCACTCAATGCACCGGGTCCTTTGCGCCCCGGCGAAGCGCTGACCCTGACCCTTTTCTGGCAGACGGACGCCCCAATCAGTGAGCGCTATAAGGTTTTTGTACACCTGGTTGACACGGCGGGCAGCATCACCGCGCAGCACGACAGCGAACCGGTCGGCGACCTGCGCCCGACGGACACGTGGCAGCCCGGCGAGAGGGTTGCGGACAATCACGGGCTGTTGGTCCCTCTCGACGCCGCGCCGGGGGAGTATCAGTTGCGCGTGGGGCTGTACCCGGTGGATGATCCGACCGCGCGACTGCCGGTAGAGGCGGATGGGGAGAGCGCGCGTGATTTTCTCGTGGTGGCAGACGTAGAAGTTGCTCAGTAGGGCTGTCGGGCGAGCGGGCCGAGCAGCGGGGCGAAATGCCTCAAGTTGCGCGTGTAGAGCGGGACCTGCAAGCGATTGCTGACCGCAGCGATGAGACAGTCCATCGCGTCAACGCTGTGGCTGAGTCGAAACAGGACGGCTTGCTGAATGGCCCAGTCAAAGTCGGCTGAGGTTAAATCGACTCGCTCAAATCGCTTCAGCAGGCTCAACGCCCGGCGCTGGGTGCGTTTGTTGGCGACGCCTTCCAGGAGTTCCAGCCAGACGACCGGGGCTATTCCTAACCGCTGCTGTGTCGCTAACCATGAATCAGCCGGCGGATGTTTACGCAATAGATCAACCAGGACCGATGTATCGAGCAGCGCGGTCACCATTCGAGTTTTTTCCTGCGCTTGCGCCGTTGCTCCTCAAGCCACTCAACACTGTCGGTGATGCCCATCTCTTCCCAGCCGCCCGTGAGTCCGGCAGCGACAATCTCCGCGCCAGTCATCGGTTCGACCCGCATCAACTCGCGGATTTCCTCCTCGGTCCAGGGCTGGTTTTCCCAATCCGCGTCCTCGGTCGCGCTTTCAACGGGAATCTCAAGCGTGACGTTCACCTCGCCGGGCGGCACTTCCTTCGGCAGTGTGACTTTCAACTCGCCGTCCTCGGTGACAACACCCTTCAACCGAAAAAGAGTCGTCGCCATCTCACCGACCCTCCGCAACTGACTTACCCATAGTTTACAACAGATTTCCGCTTATTTCCCCAATTCCCGCGCCTTTTGGATGGCGACTACCGCCGCCGCCGTTGTGAGCGTGTCCCCAAAGCTGCCGTCGTCTTGCTGCAAGCCCAGCAGCGCGTGCAGCGGGTCGCCCCAAGCGCCGAGGTCCTGCCCCGTTTCGACAAGCGCCCAGAGCGCCAGGGCGGTAGCGAGCGCGTCTGGCGCGCCTGCGTCGGTCGCGGACCATGCGCCGCCCGTCAGTTGATGCGCGCGCAGATAGCTCGCCGCGTCGGCGAGCGGGGCTTCCTCGTCGGCGTCGGCGAGCGCCAGGATCGCCCATGCCGTGTTGGTCACACCCCCGAAGCCGCCGTCTTCCGCCTGCGCGCCAATCAGCGCCCTGAGCACCGCGTCAGGCGCGCCGCCGCGCGCCATCACCAGCAACGGGAGCGCGGGCCACGCCGCCGGTGTGGGCAACTCCGCCAGGCCGAGCGCCTCCGGCGTCTCCCGGCCTGCTTCGGCAAAAGCCAGCGCCGCCAGCGCGGTCAGCTCCGGGCCGACGATCAGATCTCCCGCGACCGCGCCTTCCAGATAGCCAAGCGGGTTGCGTTCGGCCTCGTTGACCACATCCTCCGGGTTGACGCCCGCCGCCGCGAGCGCGATGACGGTCCATGCCGTGTCGCGGACACCACCGAAGCCGCCGTCCAGGCGTTGCTGCCCGACCAGCCAGCGCAGCGCCGCCTGCGAGGCCGCTGCATCGCCGAGCGCAGCGCTTGGCGGGGGGATAGACGTGGCCGTGACGATGACCGTCGCGCGCACGACGCGGGTCACGACGACGGTCACCGGCACGGTCACTTCGACCGTGACCTGGCGCGTCACTTCAGGTACTTTGGGGGTGACGATGACGGTTTGCGGTACCCGCTCGACGATGGTGGTGGGCCCGCAGCCGGCGGCGAACAGAGCGATGACGATGAAGGCCGCCAGGAGCCTGTGTCCAGCGCTCCCACGAGAGCCAGGGGGCTTAAGCCCCCTGGCCTGGACCGGCACCGATGGCAGGCGTCGACTCACGCCTCGGCCCCGACCGTGTCGGCTGAGGGCAGGCCGCCCATCGGCTTCGCAAAACGCACCGCGTTGCGGATCGCGCGCGCGGTCGCTTCGGCGGCGTATGCGCCGACTAAGTTGACGTCGCCGGGTTCTTGGCTGGTCGCCAGCGCGAAGATTGTGTCGCCGTCGAACATGGTGTGTGCCGGGCGGATCGCGCGCGCCAGGCCATCCTGCGCCATCTGCGCCACTTTGTTGACCTGTTCTTTATTCAGGATCGCGTTCGTGGCGATGACGCCGATCACCGAGTTGCTCCCGCTCCACGCGCCCTGCAAAAGCTGCTTGCCGGCGGGGCTTCTGAGCACTTCCATCATGTCGGCGAACTGCTTGCCGTCAGGCGGCAGGCGCAACCCGGCGATGATCGCGCCGCTCTCGTCTACGATGTCGCCGAAGGCGTTCACTGCCATCAACGCCGCCACGACCAGGCCGTCGCCCAGGTCGATGCTGGCGGTCCCGATCCCGCTCTTGGTGGCGAAGCCCGCACCGAACATCCGGCCCACGCTCGCGCCGATGCCCGCGCCGACGCACCCCTGCGCGACCGGGCCGCCCCTGGCAGCTTCGCAGGCGCGGTAGCCCATCGCGGCGTCCGGGCGTACATCGGGCCGGCCCAGGTCGAGATCGAAGAGGATCGCGCCCGGCACGATGGGCACCTTAGCCACCCCGGTGAAAAAGCCGATGTCGTGCTCCTCCAGATAGCGCATCACCCCGCCGGCGGCATCCAGGCCGTAAGCGCTCCCGCCGGCGAGCAGGATCGCGTGCGCTTTCTGCACCAGGTGCACCGGGCGCAAGAGATCGGTCTCGCGCGTGCCGGGCGCGCCGCCATTCTGGTCCACGCCGGCGACCGCCCCCTCGCGGTAGAGCACGACCGTGCAGCCGGTGAGCGCTTCCGCGTCGTGGGCGTGGCCGACCTCGACGCCGGGCACGTCGGTGAGCGCATCATGCGTCGCCGTCATCGTCCGTGTCCTCCTCCAGGCGCGCGGCATCTTCGTCTTCTAAGATATCTTCGTCGCTTCCGGGCGCGTTGTGCGTGCCGAAAAGCAGTTCCGTCGCCTCGTCATGACGATCCGTCGGCACCATCACTTCGATGCGGCCCAGCAACCCGACGGTGAGGCCGATGGCCGCGCCGGCGCTTTCATACGACAGCCATGCCGGGATGCCGGAAGCCCTCAGGCGACCGACCAGGATTTCACCCTGGATCATCCCCTGCACGACGGCGACGGCGATCCAGTTGACCGGTTGATCGAGCGCGTTGGCTGCGTCGTTTTCGTCCATGTCGGGCGATTATGCCACATCCGGTTGAAACGCGGTACTCGGCGCTCGGCGCTTGAGGTTCGTTTCACGAGATGACCCAGAAGCACAAGGAACCGAGCGCCGAGTACCAAGCGCCTAATACGCCCCCCGCCCGCCGAGCACCACGCCGACCGTGCGGAAGATGATTTGAATGTCCAGCAGCAGCGAATAATTGCGGATATAGAACAGGTCTTCCTCAGTGTACAGGTACATGGGCCGGTCCGCGCGCCCGCTGATCTGCCACCACCCCGTAAGGCCCTGCGGCACCTCGAAGCGCTTGTACTGCCAGGGTTCGTACTTCTCCACCAGCCAGGGCATCTCCGGGCGCGGCCCGACCAGGCTCATCTCGCCGCGCAGCACGTTGAAGAGCTGCGGCAGTTCGTCCAGGCTGGTGCGCCGGAGCCACCGCCCCACGCGCGTGACGCGCGGGTCGTCCGCGTGCTTGTAGACCAGGTTCCCGTCCTCGCCCTTGACAGCGATCTCCTCCGGCGACACTTGGTCCGCGCCGACGCGCATCGTGCGGAACTTGTACATCGTGAACGGCTTGCGGCCCTCGCCGATCCGCTCCTGCCGGTAGATGATCGGGCCGGGGCTGCCGAGCCGGATCGCCAGCGCGATGACCGCCATGAGCGGGAGGGCCGGTATCAGCAGGAGCGCCGTGAGCGCCAGGTCGAAGACGCGCTTGGTGAGGCGTTGCAGGTCGGTGAGCGCCGGCTCGCGCAGGCCGATGAGCGGCATCCCGCTGAAGTCCTCGACCGTCGTATGCAGAAAGGCCAGGTCTGAATAGTCCGGCACGACGCGGATGTTCACCGGCAGCGAATCGAGGGCGCGCACCAGGTCGATAAGCCGCCCCTGCGCCAGCAGCGGCAGCGCCAGCACCACCTCGTCGATGTGATGTTCACCGATGATGTGCGGGAGGTCCGCAACCGCGCCGAGGATAGGAGTGCACGGCTCGTCGCCTTCTCGGAGAGAGGGCTTAAGCCCCCTGTCTGGCAGCACGGAAGCCGGCGGCTCGTCGGGATCGGAGGCGAAGCCGACCAGGTACAGCCCGCTCCAGGCGTAGTTGGTCACCATTTCGGCCACGCGCCGCGCGGCTGCGCCGGTCCCCACGACGAGCACATTGCGGCTGTCGTAGCTTCGCCCGCCTTGCAGCCGGAAGAACGCGCGCACGGCGATCCGGTGCCCCAGTGTGAAGGCGGTGACCAGCAAGGCGAAATACACCGATTGCAGGCGCGAGTAGTCGCGGAAAGTGAAGTAAAGCGCGCCGGCAAAGACCAACACCGCGAGCGCGTTGGCCGCCAGCAAGACCTGCATCTCATCGATCAGGTGGGAGACGCGGCGCGGGTTGTAGGCGTTGAGCACAACGAACAGGGTAAGCCAGATGAAAACGCCCAGCAGGTAGAGCGGCCCAGGCGTGACCCAGGCTTCGTCCGGGCCTTCGAGGCCGAGGGAGACGGCGGCGCGTATGCCCTCCG
>DAOTXU010000241.1:0-7453 GCA_034435135.1 Anaerolineae bacterium
CGTCCCCCTCTCCCGGCTACGCCGGACTATAGCCGCAAGCGGAGAGGGGGTGTCGAGCCGCAGGCGAGACGGGGGTGAGGTAGAGAAAGGCCTTAGCACGGCCAGCTGTTGGCGTAAGTTTGAATCAGTTCACGTGCAATCGCCCTCACCGTGGCAAAATCGTTGCGCCGCCGCCAGGGGCGTGCTATACTCATGGCATCTGGGGGGAAGGAGCCGCAAGCCCGCCCGGAGGGATGGCCGAGTGGACGAAGGCGGTGGTCTTGAAAACCACTGAGGCGGTTCCCGTCTCCGAGGGTTCGAATCCCTCTCCCTCCGCCTTAACAACCCTATACGGGGAGGTGCCGGAGTGGACGATCGGAGCCGCCTGCTAAGCGGTTGTGGGGCTAGAAACTCCACCCAGGGTTCGAATCCCTGTCTCCCCGCTAGGCCCCAATAGCTCAGTGGATAGAGCGTTTGGTTGCGGACCAAAAGGTCGGGAGTTCGAGTCTCTCTTGGGGCACCAAAAGCACAGGGGGTCAGCGTTGGCTGATTCCCCTGTTTGCTTTTATGATAGGGGTTGCGACCAAAAACCAGGGCAGTGGGTTTAAGCCCACTGTCTGTTCGTCAGGGCATTTTCGACTTGAGTTTCCACCGCACGCAGATTAACCGACAAGACTGGTTCACGCTGACCCTGGTGGTCGGCGTTACGGCGTCGTGCGCCGGGGCGGTCGCGTTCGCAGGTTGGGCGGAGGGCCTGTCGCAGGTCGTGGCGACGACGGTGTTCTCCACCATCCTGGGCATGTTCCTGGCGCGCACGCGCTTTTCCGAACCCATGGCGCTGCTGCTTAGCTCGATGTACGGCCTCTTCTACATCGGGTTTGTCAACGCCGCCATGCTCGCGCCGGCGCTGCCCTGGCGCGAGCGTGTGGTCGAGTTGGGGCTGCGCCTGGGCGGCTGGTTTGAAGCCGCGTTCACCGGCGGGACCAGCCACGACAACCTCGTCTTTGTCGTCTTCCTGTCGATGCTGTTCTGGTACCTGGGCCACAACACCGCCTGGCACACGTTCCGGCTCGACCGGCTGGGACGCGCAGTGACGCCGCCGGGGGTGGTGCTGCTGGTCAACAACTTCTACTACCAGGGGCCGCTGCGCCTGGAGGCGTTCCTGTTCGCCTACCTGATGCTGGTGCTCTTGCTGGCGGTGCACTCGCACCTGGAGGCGCGCCGGTTTGAGTGGCGCTTTCACGGCGTGCAGCACGCGCGGCGCGCTGCCATCGGGTTTTTCCGCGCCGGGCTGATGCTCGCGCTGGCGTTGTTCCTCGTGGCGTGGACGCTCCCCGCGGTCGATAACGCCGACCGCGAGCGCTTTCTGGAGCAGTGGCGCGAAGGTCCGCTGGCGACCATCAACGAGACCCTCAACCGCCTCTTCGCCGACCTGGAGCGGCAAACCTTAACGACGGTCGAGTATTACGGCGCAGACGAACTGCCGCTGGGCGGCCCGGTCACCCTGGGGGATGGCGTGGTGATGTACGTCGAGAGCGAAGCGCCGGAGGCGAACCGCTTCTACTGGCGCTCGCGCCTCTATGACGCCTATGACGGACGCGCGTGGGACGCGGAGGGCAACGCCCGCAGCCGCGCGCCCGCCGGCGCGGTTCTGGGGATGCCGCAATACCTGGGGCAGCAGCGCGTGTTCCAGAGCATAACCTGGGTCGCGCCGGCCCGGTCCGGCCTGGTTTACGTGGCGCAGGAACCCTACCAGCTTGGGCTGGCCGCCGAGTTGGACATCGTCCTCATCGCCGAGGAAACGGTGAGCGCCTCCGCCATCTTCCCGGACCGCCCGTTGCGCATCGGCGACTACTACGAGGCGCTGTCGCTCGTCACCCGCGCCAGCCCCAGCGCGCTGCGCGTGGCCGGCGTCAATTACCCGGCGTGGGTCGTGGAGCGCTACCTGCGCCTGCCGCCCACTGTCACGCAGCGCACGCGCGACCTGGCGCTGCAAATCGTCAACGCGGCGAGCGCGAGCACGCCCTACGACCAGGCGCTCGCCATCGAGGACTGGCTGCGCCGCGAAATCCGCTACGACCAGCGCGTCGGCGCGCCGCCGCCTGACCGCGCCGACTTCGTGGACTGGGCGCTCTTCGAGCAGCGCGCGGGCTACTGCACCACCTACGCCTCCGCGATGGCGGTGATGCTGCGCTCGCTCGGTGTGCCGACCCGGTTCGTGGCGGGCTTCGCGCAGGGCGAGTGGGATGCGCCTTACCAGCGCTATGTGGTGCGCGAGAGCGACGCGCACACCTGGGTGGAGGTCTTCTTCCCCGGCTACGGCTGGGTGGAGTTCGAGCCGACGGCAAACCGCGCCCTGCCGCGAAGCGCCGCGCTCCCCACGCCGACTCCCACGCCAGCGGTCACGCTCACCCCGGCGGCGGATGGAGACTCTGCCGGCGCAGGGCTGACGCCTGCCGCTGGCCCTGAGGCGACATTGGGGGCGATCATGGCCGCCGCCACGCCCACTCTCCCTACGGTCACCCCGACCGACGCGCCGCTCCCGCCCTTGCAGAGCGGCACAACCAACCCTGAAGCGACTCCGCCGGCGGTCGGCCCGCTCCTGTTCCTGATCCTGGTCGTCATCGTTAGCGTTGTCTTGATGGGCTTGCTGATTCCCTGGTGGATCGAGGCGCGCGGCTTAAACGGCCTCAGCCCCATCGCCAAAGCCTACGCCCGCCTGCACCGATATGGCGCGTGGTTAGGCCTGCGCCCGCGCCCGTCCGAGACGCCTTTCGAGCGCGGCCAACGGCTGATGCAGACCGCGCCGCAGGCATCCCGCGCCGTCGAACAAATCACCGGCTGGTACAACGTCGAGCGGTACCGGCGCGCCCCTGCCGCCAGGGCCGAGACGGTCCGGCGCACCTGGGGGCGCGCGCGCCGCGCGCTTATCCGGCTGGCGTTGGCGCGGCGGTTGCGGCGTCGGTAGGGTGAGGTGTGGCGGTCTCCGTTTCGGCGGCGACCGTCGGCGACGCCTCCGAACCGGGCGTTGGGGCGACCGTAGGGAGTGTGGGCGTGGCGAAGAGGATTTCCAGCGGCGGCGCGGCCTTCTGCATCTGGCCGCTCAGGCGGCACAGCACCTCGCCCTCGTAAATCAACAGCAGTTGCCAATCCAGCCGCCCGGAGAAGGGGATCGACTGAAGCGGGACGAGGATGCCGTTGTTGCGGCGGTCGAAGATGCCCGCGCGCATCACCTGGAACTCGCGCGGGCGCGCGATCACCAACCGCACCGAGACACCGCGTGGCACATCCGACCAGACGAAGTAAGCCAGGTCGTTGTAGGCCATGGCCGCATCCGGGTCGGGCGCGTAGCGCACCCTGAAGCTCGCGCAGACCGCATCCGGGTCGAGCGGCGTGGGCGTCAGCGTGACGGTAGGCGTGGCAGTGGGCGGGGGCGGCGTGTACGTGTGCGTCGGCGTCCATGTCGGCGGGAGCGTCGGCGGGGCGAGCGTGGGTCGGGGTGTGGCAGGCGTCGTGGCGGCGGGCGAAAGCGTGGGCGTGGCAGTTGGCGACGGCGCACACGCCGCCAGAAGCGCCATCAATGCGACAAACCGAAACACAGTGCGGCTAACACGCAGGGTGGGAATCATCCATCATCTCATCGCTTATCGGCGGCGACGGCGGCGATTATACCCCATCCCCTGCGGCGCGCGGACGCCGCGAGTTGCCTCACGGAGAATCTAACTTTGGGAGGATAGGTTGCCTCGAAGAACGGGTCGGTGGCGCGCCGCACCAGCGGCTATGCCCGCTATGAAAGCCCCCAGGCCCAGGCGCTCATTGAGGCTATCTATGCTGACTTGTCCCTGCACCTCAACTTCTTCCAGCCCACCCTCAAGCTGCGCGACAAGACCCGCGCGGGCGGCAGGGTGCACAAACGCTATAAGCGCGCTCAGACCCCTTGCCAGCGCGTCTTGGCAGCGCCTGAGGTCGCCGAGGAAACCAAGGCGGCGTTGCGCGCCCGGTTCTTGCCGCTCAACCCCCTTGCGGTGCGCCGCCGCATTGAGGCCAACTTGCGCCAGCTCTGGCGTGTTAAAATCTAGCCGGTTAGGTGCTCCGATGCGGCACCGATACCCCTTCGGCTAGATCCTTCTATGAGGCAATACGCCATAAGCGTATACGAAGCTCTACTTCTTTTTGCGCGCCGGGAACCGGCTCAGCACCGTTGCGGGCGAGGGCACCTGCACGCGCGCGCCGATGTCGAGCACGTCCTTCTTGGGCGCCTCCAGCTTCGCCGAGCCGTGCGTCTGGAAGACGCCGATGGGTGTGCCTTCCTCCGCGTGTGTGCGCTTGAGGTACGCCTGCCCCAACAGGTAACCCTCCGAGTCGATGGCGCATGAGGTCACCACGCCGACCACGCGCCCGCGCCGGTCCACCACCGGGTCGCCGAGCGACGGCATACGCACACCCTTCTCGTCCATGCGGAAGCGCGTCACCACGCTGTCGCGCGCGGCCTCGTGCGCCATGTAAGCGCGCTTGCCGACGAAGAACGGCTTCCACAGCTTGACGTAGCTGGCGAAACCCGCATCCGCCGGGCCGAGGTTCAGCGGGCCGGCGAGTTCGTGGCCGTAGAGCGGCAGGCCCGCCTCGGTGCGCGTGCTGTCGCGCGCCGCGAGGCCGCACGCCGACGCGCCGCCTGCGAGCAGGTCCTTGAATAACGCGGGGGCCTTCTCCGGGTGCACGAACAGCTCGAACGCCACGCGCTCGCCGGTGTAGCCGGTCCGCGCGACCACCAGGTCGTAGCCGCCGAGCTTCGCGCACGTCACGCCGGCCCAGGGCAGCTTGGCGACGCGGTCCCGGTCCGCCTGGTCACCGCCCAGGCTGAGCAGTATGTCGCGGCTCTTCGGCCCTTGCAGCGCGATGTCCACGCGCATCGCGTCGCCGGCGGCAGGATCGCGCAGGTCGCGCAGGGTCATGGATGCGCGCCCCGGCACGGTCGCACAAGGTCGGCGGTCATCGACCGCGTACTTCCCCTCGCGCACGCCGTTGAGCCACGCCCAGTCCTTGTCGTTGTTGGCGGCGTTGACCACCACCATGAACTCGTCGGCCCCCAACCGGTAGATGAAAATGTCGTCGATGGGGATTCCGTCCACGCCAAGCAGGTAGCTGTAGTGCGCCATGCCAACGTCCAGCGCGGCGACGTCGTTCGTGGTCACGCAGTTGAGAAACAGCTCCGCGCCGGGGCCGGCGATCTCAAACACGCCCATGTGCGACACGTCGAACAGGCCGGCGCCCCCCCGCACGGCGGCGTGTTCCTGGCTGACGCCCGCGTACCACACGGGCATATCCCACCCCGCGAAGGGCACCATCTTCGCGCCGAGTTCGCGGTGCAGCGCGTTGAGCGTGGTCTTTTGCAACGGCGCGTCCGCCGGTTCTGTCCAGGTGAACGCGGGCTTCGGCTCGGCGTGCGGCGTCGGGTCGTGGGGCCCGTGCACGCCGATGTAGTACACCTTACCGGGGCTGAAGCCGGTGTAGTCCGCCATCCAATCGCGGCTGAGATCGACGCCGGTCGCGGACAGATCGGCCTTCGCGTTCAGCGCGCGGACTACTACCGGGCCGGGCAGCTTGGCCTGGATGTCGGTGGGGTCAACCCCAACATATCCGTCCGAGAGGTCGCGCAGCCACGCCGCGACGCGCCCGGCGCGCTCCTCGACATACAGGTGATAGGCCGGCTTGCCGTCCCGCGCCCGTTCCGGGCGTTTGGTGAGGATGCAGCGCGAGATCGGCCTGCCGTCCGGTTCGAGCGCCCACGCTGGCTGGCTCTGCCCGTCCTTCAGTTCGAACACCTTGCTGGTGAGCGCCAGGTTCAGGAACTCGGCGGCGGCGGGGCCGGCGATCTCCAGCGTCGCCCAGGGGTCGTCTTTGTCCTCAATGTAGTAGTGGTGCGGGTACTCCGCGCGGCCTACTACTTCGATGTCCGCGCCGGCTTGGGCGGCCAGCGCACGCACCTTGAGCTTGGCCTGCTGCAAGGCGTCGAAATCGACTTTCGCGCGCCACTCGCGCTTGTCGCCGGGGCCGATGTAACTGAACGGTGTGCACGCCTGAAGCACGTCGGCGATGATCTCGGCCATCGCGTCGATCTCCCGCTCCTTGAAACCGCGCTGCGTCACCCAGGGCGTGCCCAGCCGGATGCCGGTCGGGCGCGCGGCGGTGGCGTCGCCGGGGATGGTGTTGCGGTTGACCACGATCCCGGCAATATCGAGGATGCGCGCCGCCATCTCGCCGGAGAGCGGCGTCCCGTCCGGGCCGGTGATCGATTTGCAGTCCACGAGCAGCAAGTGCGTGTCGGTGCCGCCGTGCGGGATGCGGAATCCGCGCGCCGCGAGTCGCTCAGCCAGGCGCTTGGCGTTCTTCACCGTCTGCTGTTGTAGTTTGCGGAACTGTTCCGTCCTGGCGAGCTTGAAGGCCACTGCAATGCCCGCGATGGCGTTCATGTGCGGGCCGCCCTGCTCGCCGGGGAAGACCGCGCGGTCGATCAAGTGATACAGGTCCTTGCGGTGTGTGAGGATGCACGCCCCGCGTGGGCCGCCGAGAGTCTTATGCGTCGTGAAGGTTACCACGTCCGCGATACCGACAGGGCTGGCGTTCACGCCAGCGGCTACCAGCCCGGCCACGTGTGAGATGTCCGCCAGCAAATACGCGCCAACCGCGTCCGCGATCTCGCGGAACTGCGCCCAGTCCGCCGCCCATGGGTACGACGTATACCCGGCGATAATCATGCGCGGGCGGTGCTCAAGCGCCTGTTGCATGATCTTGTCATGGTTCAGCAGATCGGTCTCCGGGTCAACCGTGTAACTGACAATGTTGTAGTTCTTGCCGGAGCGGTTGACCGGCGAGCCGTGCGTCAGGTGGCCGCCGTGCTTGAGGTCGAGCGCCATCACGGTGTCGCCGTGTTTGAGCAGCGCTTCGTACACGGCGGTGTTGGCCGGCGCGCCGGAGAGCGGCTGCACGTTGACGAACAGGTCGTCCGCGTTCAGGCCGTTGGCCGCGAAGAGTTCCGCGCCGCGTCGCCGCGCCAGCGCCTCCACAATATCAGCGTACTCCACGCCCTTGTAGTAGCGCGGATCGGCGTAGCGGCGGTAGTTGCCGAGCATCCATTCATAATCGAGGATTTGCTCCTCGGTGAGGTCGCGCGTTGCTTCGTCGGGGTAGCCCTCGGCGTAGAGGTTCCCCAGCACCGACTCAACTGCCTCGCGCACGGCGGCGGGCGCGGCGCTCTCGGAAGGGATCAGGATCAGGCGGCGAACCTGGCGCTCGGCCTCGTGCGCGATCAGTTCGGCGACGGCGGGATCAAGGTCGGCCAGGGAGCCGCGAAAGAAAAAATCGTCGGCCATTGAGGGTTGCTCCTTAAATGGGTAACTGGGGTTGCTCCTGTGTCGCGCTCTCAGTCTAGCACGCCAGGCGAGGGGATACAACGGGTATAGTTCAGAATCGTGGG
>DAOTXU010000242.1:0-1600 GCA_034435135.1 Anaerolineae bacterium
TAGTCGGGGATGATGTTTTCCTTGCCGCCCGCCCGCAGGACGGTGACGCTGAGGGTGTCTTTGAGCATGGCGTCGATGGTGGTATCGGCGGTGAGGGAGGGCTTGAGCAGACGAAAAACGAGCGGATTGCCTGCGTTGCGCAGCAGGAGCGACTTGGGGAAGGGCATACGCTGCGCAATTCCGGCAAACATGGCGCGCGTGACCGGGTTGAGTTGATATTTTTCGTTGAGCGCCAGCGTCCGCTCCAGGGCGCGCAGGAGGATGTGGATGGCGTTGTCTTTGTGCGGCATGCCGCTGTGACCCGGCTCGCCGTGCGCAATCAGTTTGAACCACAGGTCTTTTTTCTCGGCGACCGCCACGGTGAAGACCGGCTGAGGCCCGAAGAAATCCTGCAAGCCAAAGCCGCCTTCGTCCCACACGTATTCGGCTTCGACTTCCGGCCAGTGATTTTCGAGCATCCACTGCGTGCCGAATTGGCCGCCTTTTTCCTCGTCGGCGGCGGCGAAGAAGATGATGTCGCGGCTGCGGTGGGGGTGATGCCGACGCAGCAGGTCGAGCGCCAGCAACTGCATGATGGCCATGCCCTTCATGTCAATCGCGCCGCGCCCATACACGTACCCGTCGCGGATTTCGCCGCTGAAGGGGCTGGTGGACCAGCGGGCGGGGTCGGCTTCGACTACGTCCATGTGGTTGTAGAGCAGGATGGGCTTTTTCTCCCCGCTGCCGGGCAGGCGCGCCACCAGATTGACCCGGTTGGGGGCGGATTCGTAGAGCGTCGGTTTGATGCCGCGCGCCATCAGTTGGGCGGACAGGTAATCGGCGTCGGCGCGCTCGTCGCCAGGCGGGTTGAGCGATTGGATTTTCAGGTAGCCGCTGAGCAGTTGCGCGGCTTCGGTGGTCAGGGTTTGCCAGTCAATCATTTCAAGATAACTCCCAGCCCAGGCCGGTCGGAGGGCGCGGCCTGGAACGTCGTCCCGTCCACGGGGTAGCTGCTGGCGGGGTCATTGGTGATGAACAGCGGGCCAATCAGTTCGCAGGCGACGATGGAGGCGTGGGCGATGACGAAGTGCAGTCCCGCCGCGCTGCCGATGGAACTTTCGGCCATCGAGCCGAGGATGCAGGGCAGGCCGGCGGCTTCAGCCACCGCCAGCAGGCGCGCCGCCTGCGACAGCCCGCCGCATTTCATCAGTTTGATGTTGAGCATGTCCGCCGCGCCCAGGCAGGCGATTTCGAGCGCGTCGGCGGGGGTGTGGCAACTCTCGTCGGCCATGATGGGGATGTCGGTGGCGGCGGCGACGGCAGCCAGCCCGTCCAGGTCGGTGGCGGCGACGGGTTGTTCGATCCACTCGATGTTGAAGCCGGCCAGCGAGCGGATGACCGTCAGCGCGGTTTCGGCGTCGCGCCAGACCTGGTTGATGTCGAGGCGCAGTTTGACGGAATCGCCCACAGCGGCGCGAATCTCGTTCAACCGAAGCAGGTCGAGATCGGGGGACGAGCCGAGTTTCACTTTGAGCGTATCGGCCCCCATTTCGGCGAATTGCGCGCTCATGGCAGCCATCACCGGCGGTTCATCCAGCGGAATGACCGGGTAGAGCGGCAT
>DAOTXU010000243.1:0-15406 GCA_034435135.1 Anaerolineae bacterium
GAACAGGACCGACTCCCCCTATCCGCGTGCGGAGAGGGGGACGGGGGCTATAGTCCGGCGCAGCCGGGGTGAGGTAAAACCATAGAACAACTGTCCGATGTCCGATAGCTAGTCACACTTGTTTCACGCTAAACGCTACTTCAGTTTGATTATATCTCAATTTAGAAAGGATTAACGTCCTGTGCGCCGTCGCCGGTTGACGCCTTGCCGTCGCGCGTCCCCCATTCTACAATGGAGCGCGTCCCGCGCTAATCTTGCCAAGTACGCGAACAGGAGTAACCTACCCATGTTGAACTCGCGCGGATTGGTCCAGGGTTTGTTGACCAAAGGCGACTTCGACCGCGTCGGTTTCTACGATTACTTCTGGCCGGAGACGCCCGAAATCTGGGTGGAGCAGGGCTTCCCCACGCGCGTCGTGATCGAGGACGGGGAGGAAGTCGTCAAGCCGGAAGACCCTAACATGCATTTCGGCGCGGACATGCACGCCGCCGGCGGATGGGTCAAGCGCGAGCCGATCCTCGATTACGAGGAAATCCTGGCAGAGACCGATGAGTGGTACATCAAGCGGACCGGCGCGGGGGCGGCGTTCAAGTTCTGGAAGCACAAGTCGGGCACGCCGGAGCACATCGACTTCACCATGACCAGCCGCGCCATCTGGGAGCGCGAATATCGCCCACACCTTCTCCATGTCGAGCCGCGCCGTCTCGACGTGAAGGGCAACGCAGCGGAACTGGCGACGGGCCGCGCCGCCGGCAAGTGGACCTTCTACGGCGACGTGCTCGTGTGGGAGACCGCGCGCCAGAGCCTCGGCGACGTGTGCCTGTACGAAAGCCTGATCCTCGACCCCGGCTGGATTCACGACTTCAACCGCGTTTACATCGACTTCTTCAAGGCGCACTACACGCTGCTCTTTGAGCAGGTCGGCGTGCCCGACGGCATATGGGTGTACGAAGACCTGGGCTTCAAGGATAAACTGTTCGCCTCGCCCAGGACGTACCGGGAGTTGATCTTCCCCTACTTCGCGGAGATGGTCGCGTTTTTCCACGAGCGGGGCCTGCCGGTGGTGTTTCACTCGTGCGGCAAGACCACCGACGCGCTGCCGCTGATCGTAGAGGCCGGCTTCGACGCGCTCAACCCAATGGAAGTGAAGGCCGGGAACGATTTGTTCGCTTTCGCCGAACAATACGGCGACAAGCTGGCGTTCGTCGGCGGGTTTGACGTGCGCTTTTTGGAGACCAACGACCGCGAGATCATCCGCCGCGAAGTGACGCGCGTCGTCGAAGGGATGAAAGCGCGGGGTGCGCGCTACTTCTTTGCCACCGACCACTCCGTCACGCCGTTGATCCATTACGATAGCTACCGCTACGCGCTCGACGTGTATAGAGAACACATGTGGTACTGAGCGCGGGGGCGTTGCGCTCTGCGTAGCGCGCTTAAACGGTGTGGTAAAATCGCGCGCCATCTTCATCAACTCGCTATCTGATTGGTCGAAAGGATATATTCATGGCGCTCCTCGACAGACTCGGCCTCGACAAGATCATCCATGTGCTGCTGATCTTCGTGCCGCTCGCGCTCGTCGTCGAGTTGACCGGCGGCGACCCGGTGCTGGTCTTCATCTTCGCCGGGTTGGGGTTAATCCCGCTCGCGGACCTGATCGGCGAAGGGACCGAGGAACTCGCCGCCCACATCGGACCGCGCTTCGGGGGGTTGCTCAACGCCACGCTCGGCAACGCCGCCGAGTTGATTATTACCATCTTCGCCATCAGCGCGGGGCTACTCGAACTGGTCAAGGCGTCCATCACCGGCTCGATCATCGGCAACCTGCTGCTGGTGTTGGGGCTGAGCCTGCTCTTGGGCGGGATCAAGAACGGCATCCAGGTTTTCGACCGGCGGCAGGCCGCTGTAAACGCGGCGCTGGTGGTGCTGGCGGTGTTCGCGCTGGCGATCCCGTCGCTGTTCGGGGAAGCCATTGAAGACGCAGTGGCCGTCGAGAGCGCTACATCGGTTGAGGTGGGCGAAGGCGAGGCTGTGGCCGATGAGGAAACGCTCACCCCCGACCAGGCGAAATCCGCCGAAACTTCTCTTAGCGAAGGCGTGGCGGTGGTGATGATCGTGCTCTACGGGCTGACCATCGTTTACTCGTTCACGTCAGGGCGCGGGCTGGCGCGCGAGGCGGCGGCGCACACGGCCAAGTGGACGATCCGCCGCGCGCTGGCGGTGCTGGCAGCCGCTACCATCGGCACCGTGTTCATGAGCGAAGTGCTGGTCGGCGCGGTCGAGCACGTCACCGAGCAGCTTGGGTTAAGCGAGTTCTTCATCGGCATCATCATTATCCCGCTCATCGGCAACGTCGCCGAGCACCTGGTGGCGGTCCAGGTGGCGAAGAAGAACCAGATCGAGTTGAGCCTGGCGGTGTCCCTGGGGTCGAGCATCCAGATCGCGTTGTTCGTCGCGCCGGCGTTGGTGTTCGTGAGCCTGCTTTTTGGCCAGACGTTGTTGCTGATTTTCAACACGTTTGAGTTGATCGCCCTCTTCGCGGCGTCGGTGATCGCCGCGCTCATCGCGCTCGACGGCGAGTCCAACTGGCTGGAGGGCGCGATGTTGCTCGCGGTCTACCTGATCGTCGCGGTGGCGTTCTTCTTCTTGCCCGGCGCGATCTAGAACCCGCCCAGAAGAGCGGGACAGGGGGCTTAAGCCCCCTGTCTGAAGCAACCAGAGCGGTTTTTCGCATAAACTCCTGGTCCCCTTGACCGGGACAACCTGCCAAGCCCCTGGACGCGCCGCGCCCCGCTACTCGTTGTCCTGCGAGAGGATAATCACGCTGTAGGGGCCGATGCCGACGTTCCCGCTGCACGGCATCCCGTCCCATTCCCCCTGACCCGCAACCGTGTCATAGCTGAAGTGATTGCCAAAGCTGCGGTCGTAGCCGTTCCAATCGCTGTTGAAGCGCACCTTCCACAGGCCCGCGCGCGGAAACCCGATGGCGTAGTTATCGTAGCCTCGGTTCGCCAGGTTCGCCACCACGATCACGCTGTCGCGCGGGCCGCCGTCATCCCAGCGGTGAAACGCGATCATCTTGTCGGTGGGGTTGACGTGATGGACGTGCACATGCTGGCCGCGCAGCCCCCGTGTGTTGTCAAACCAGTTGCGGCGCAGCCGGATCAGGTCGCGGTAAAGCTGCAAAATGCCGCTGTACTTAATCCGCTTGGACCAGTCGATGGGGTCCTGGTCGTGGAACCACTTATCCTCAAGAAACTCCTGACCCTGGAAAATCATCGGGATGCCCGGCGAGGTGAACACCAGCGCCGCCCCTAAGGTGGATCGCTTCTTGGAGTACCAGCTCCCGGCGTGGCCCGGCCAGATTTCTTCCGGCACGCGCGCCTTGCCGTTGGCGACCTCGTCATGCGACTCGGTGTAAATCACCCGCGTGAATGCATCGCCGTCGTACCGGTGGTAGATCGCGTCGCGGACCGCGTACACGTCCCGCTCGCCGTCATTCGGGGTGATGATCGCCGCCCGGATCGGATGCACAAAGCGGGCATCCCATTGCGCGTCGAAGCCGGCGCCTCCGCTTCCGGTGTCTTTGGTGATCCAGGCGTTGTCGCGCAAATCTTCGGCGATGTTGATCTTCCACGGCTGGCGCGCGTCGATCTCGTTGTTGACCCACTGCATCAGGCTCCACCCATCGGCGATGTCGTGCGCCGGGTCCCCGTCGCCGTAGACGTTGCGGATGTACGCCGTGGCGTCCCAGCGCAGGCCGTCGATGCGGTATTCCTCAAGCCACATCAGGGCGTTGTCGCGGATGTACTGGCGCACCTCGCCGCGCCCGTAGTCGGGCCGCGTGTCGCCCCAGGGCGTCGTCGAACGCCAGTCATTGTAGAAGTAGATGCCGCCCTTGCCGTTTTCGCTCCAGCCGTCGAACCGCCACAGTTCGAGATCGCTCGGCCCCCAGTGGTTGTACACCACGTCGAAGATGACGGCGATCCCCAGGTCATGCGCCGCTTTGATGAACGCCTTGAACGCCTTCATGCCGCCGTAATCGCGTTCGATGGCGAAGATGAGCGACGGGTTGTATCCCCAGGAGAAACCCCCGGCGAACTCCATCGGCGGCATCACCTGAACCGCGTTGACGCCGAGGTCCCGCAGATAGGGCAGCTTCTCAATCGCCCGGTTGAAGCTCCCCGGCGGGCCGCCGGGCCGGTCATTGAACGTGCCGATATGCATCTCGTAGATGACCAGCTCATGCCAGGGCGGCATGTGGAAAACCTCTGTCCCCCAGTCGAAGCCGGGGTCGTGGATGATCGAATTGCCCACCGAACTGGTCACTTCCCTGGCGTAGGGGTCGATTTGCCGCAACTCTCCGGCATCGGTGACGATGATGTAGACATATTCATCGCCGGGCCGGGCGTTCAGCGCGTCAACCGACCAATACCCGTTGCCCTCACTGGCGAGAGGAATGCCCTTTTGTGACGGTTTCGTGAAAGACCCCGTGACATAAACCTGCCGGGCGTGCGGCGCCCAAACCCGGAAGGTCGTCCCTTTTTCGTGCGGGATAGCGCCCATGCCAGCGCGCGGCGAGACGACAACCCTGCCCATCGATGCACCTCCGTGTAAGGTTACTCAGCGTATTATCCACTACTGGGCGTTTCGAGCCAAACGCGCTCTTCGGCAGGTGGGCTTGCCGGCAGGTGTAAAATCGTACACAATACCTCTGAAGTGATTCAAGCTTTTGAGCCAACGACCGCGGTGCGTGTGGTGCTTGTCATGTTGGCGGGCACCTCACCCCCCGTCCCCCTCTCCCGGCGACGCCGGACTATAGCCGCAAGCGGAGAGGGGGTGTCGAGCCGCAGGCGCGCCGGGGGTGAGGTAGAGAAAGGCCTTAGCACGGCTAGCTGTTGACGTAAGTTTGAATCAGTTCCTCTATAAGCCGGCCAAACAACGAGCTGCGGCGCGAGGAGCATATGACCACGCCAGCTGTCCTGTTGCGCCATTGCCCGACCTACGACGCCGACCAAATCGCGCAGATCGTGGGCGAGGGTATGGACGCGCTTGGCGTCCGCCCTCGCGGGCGCACCATGATTAAGCCGAACGTGGTGGTGGCGGTGCGCGGTCGCTACGAACTGGCCCACACCCGCGCCGAGTTCCTTGACGGCTTGCTGACCGCCGTGTGTGCGCGCGCCGCCTACGTGTCCGAACTCTCGGTGGGCGAGCGCTCGGCGCTTACGGTGCCTACGCGCTACTGCTTCTACCAGGCCGGCTACGGCCCGGCCATCAAGCGCCATCAGGCCAAAGCCTACTACTTTGAAGAACACCCCAGCGTCGAAATCCCCCTGCGCCACCCCGACGCGCTGCGGCCTTACGTGCTCGTCCCGACTCCGGTGGCGGCGTGCGACTTTCTCATCAACGCGCCCAAGCTCAAGGCGCACGCCTGGTGCAAGATGACCTGCGCGCTCAAGAACTACATCGGCATCCAGGACAGCGGGCATCGCATCATCGACCATGACTTCCACCTGGATCGCAAGATCGTTGACCTGCAAGAGGTGATCGCCCCTGGCTTCATCGCGGTGGACGCCATCACCGCCGGCGAGCTGACGATGATGTCGCCCACGCCGCGCGACCTGGGCCTGATCGTCATGGGGGTTAACCCGGTTGCGGTTGACGCCGTGTGCGCGCATATCATCGGCCTCGATCCGCGCGCGGTGGATCATATCCGCATCGCCGGGGAGCGCGGTCTGGGGCCGCTGGACATGGCGGACATCGCGCTCGGCGGCGACGTGTCGTTGGAGGAAGCGCGGGCGCGCGCCGAGAGGTTCAGGTTGTCCGTTGAGAAGGTCGATGTCGCGCTCCGACGCAAAACCGACCGCATCACCGTCCACCTCGGCCCGCCGCCTGCCGCCCAGGGCGTGGACTATTGTTGGGGCGGTTGCCCCGGCGCGCTGTGGGAGACGATGGAATCGCTGGAGCGTTCGTGGCAGCCCGACGTGTACCAGAACATCCGGCCCATGACCTTCGTCTTCGGCACGTATCGCGGCGAGATCAACCCCAAACCCGGCGAGCCGGTGATCTTCTTCGGCGATTGCGCGCAGTGGCAAGGCAAGCTTAACGGTAAAAATGTCGAAGTGAAATCGGCCTACATCCCCCACAACCGGATCGACCCGCGCCATCAGGCCAGGCATGTGGACATCGTCCGCATCCTGCTGCGCTATTGCTGGGACCGCGTGCGCCACTGGCGGCGGCCTTATCACCGCGTGCTTGGCTGCCCGGCCTCGATGCACGAGCATCACCTGCGGCTGGCGTTCCTCGGCGGGGCGAAAAACCCCTACTTCGACCTGAAGCTGTTCCTCGGCTTTACGAGCCGCTACTTCTGGTCGGCGGCGGTGCGCTGGTGGCGCATCAGGGTGCTGGTACACCTGCACCGCCCCGCCGCTCCTCAGCGCCAGGCGGCCCCCACTGCCATGGACGCGGCGAGCCGCGACCTGAGCAGCCCGCCCTGAGGAGACGCCGATGCGCATCCTGGCCGTCTCCGACGAGACCAACACCCAGCTCTATTACGCCGATCTGCTGCGCCAGCGCGCCGAGGACGTTCAGCTGATCATCAGTTGCGGCGACCTGCCGGCCACCTACCTCGACTTTATCGCCTCGGTGCTCTGCCAACCGTTGCTCTATGTGCGCGGCAACCACTTCTGGCAGGACACGCGCCAGGGCGAAGAGGCGCCTCACACCGGCGGCAACCTCGATGGCCGCGTTGTCAACGAGCGCGGGCTGTTGATCGGCGGGCTGGAAGGCTCGATGCGGTACAAGCCCGGCGACGCGCAGTACACCGACTCTGAGATGTGGATCAAATTCCTGGCGATGATGCCCCGCCTGATCCTCAACCGTTTCGTATATGGCCGCGCCATCGACATTTTGGTCACGCACGCCGCGCCCGCCGGCATCCATGACCGGCCCGACCGCACGCACCAGGGCTTCCGCGCGTTCCTGCGCTTCATGGAATGGTTCAGGCCCCAATACTTGCTGCACGGCCACGTTCACGTCTGGGACCCGAACGAAATCACCCTGACGCGCTACCTCAAGACGCTGGTGGTCAACGTCTACCCCTGGCGCATCATCGAGATCGACCACGACCCCATCGCTTACATGGACAACCGGCGCGGGCATCGGCGGTGAGTAGTCGCTGCCGGCGCGCGGCCTTGCGTCCCCACTGGCGATGCGCTCTAATGGTCCCAACCTCGATCTCTACACCTTCTCAACAAGGTCGATTCGGGCTGACGCACGAGGAGGAAACGCCATGCACGTTTACGTGGTCATCACGCACCCCGCCGAAGAGTCGTTCACCCGCCAGGTGTTCCGCGAGTTCACGCGCGGGCTGAAGGACGCCGGGCACACCTTTGAGGTCGGCGACCTGTACGCCACCGGCTTCCGGGCGATCATGAACCCGGATGAGTACCGGCGTGAGGTGGGCAAGGCCGAAACTTCGGTGACGCTGGAGGTCCGCTTCGAGCAGGAGAAGATCAGCCGCGCCGACGCGCTCGCGCTCCTCTACCCGCTGTGGTGGGGTGACGTTCCGGCGCGGCTGAAGGGCTGGTTCGACCGGGTGTTCACGGTCGGCTTCGCCTACAGGTTTGAGGGCGGCAAGTTCCAGGGGTTGCTCAAGCTCAAGAAGGCGCTCGCCATCGTCTCCGCCGGGGACACGGTTGAGAACCTGGAGTCGGGCGGCCTGGCGGCGGCGATGCGCCGCGTGATGCTCGACAACCGGCTGCGCGGCTGCGGCGTCGCCGAGGCGGAGTTGGTCATCCTCGGCGGGATGGAGGGCGGCGACGAGGCGAATCGGCGGCGGAATGTGGAGGAGGCGTATAATTTGGGTAAGGCGTTTTGACTGGCCTCGAAGCGCGGAACATTGCGAAGGAAAGGAGACAGTCCATGAGCAGGATGAAAATGCGCTTTATGGAGATTGCCAACAAGATCACGGGCTTGGAAACACCCGTTTTTGGTATCTCCTGGAATCCGCCAGTCTTGGAGGTCGATATAGCTAAGCGCATGGTGACTTTCCTCGAAGACAGGCGAGTTCTCTACGCATCTTTTGATAGCGAAGATATGACGTTTTCTACTGAGTCCATTCTGAAGATAAGAGAGCGTCTCACTGAAGATCTAGAACAACTGGATCGCTCTTCTGAACTGGGTCGTTCGATTGCAGATATGCGAGCTGCTTGTAGAAAATTCCTTGATAAAGTGCAAGGAATAGATCCAAGAGACGTTGCTTACCCTCGGAGGTGGCGGTGGGATAAAGACGCAATAGCCTTCTTCTCTGCACTTGGAGAACTGAGAGCCATTTTTGGCTACCATATTGCTCAAATTGCCGTTAAGTACGGCATTGACGTAGAAGAGCAACTCACTACGATATTTCCTGCTTCTCCCTTTGAAGACGAGCAACAGTCGTCATTCACCAAAGGCTAGCTGTCTCTGTTTGACCCTCCCGCCTCGAAAACGCACGCCCCGCGAGTTCGACACTCGCGGGGCGTCCCACCATTGTGCGGAGAGGTTCGGGTCGGGGACGGCCAGCCTCTCCGCTGCGCGTATCCCCGCGCTACCGGATTTGGGTTTGCTGCGGCCTGAGGAGCGCCTCGTAGCCGGCGGCGAGCACCGTCAGCACGCCCAGGACAATGCTGGTCCACATCTCGGTGCTCTGGTCGGCGGCCCGGAAGTTGAACAGGAAGGGAGCCGCCACGACCACGACGCCGGCGACCCCGGCCACCCAGTACTCCCAGTTCGTGGTCCCCTGATCGAACGGCGCGATGATCGAAGCCGCGAGGATGACCACGCCGAGGATGACGCTGCTCCACTGGGCGTTGGTGTCTTCGTGGTCGGTGAGCACGAAGGGCGCGAGGATGAGCGCCACACCCAGCAATCCGGTGAGCCAAAACATCTGACTTTTCATCTCCCTACCTCCTTAAACTGAAACCTCCCTAAACTCAAGGTAGATCACGCTGGCCTATTGGGCCGCCGGTACGGTATCTTGCCTCCCCCTGAGGAGATCGAGGAACACAGGGGCCACAATGAGCGCCGCGATGATCAACCCGATGAGCAAAAACACCTTGCCCCACATTTGAACCTCCTTTCCTGTGCCCAAGCTCCCTGATGTCAGGGGCGCTCGCGCATTGCCATTGGCAAAGCCTATCGTTTTCTCTTTTAGACTATCCTAAGGGTTTATAAAATATCACTATAGTTATCTAAAATCTATTACATCACCCATTCACTGCCGCTAATCATACAGCGCTTGCTCTTTGGCTATACCTTACGCCTCTACCCGGCCAGTGTCCAGCCCCAATTTTTAGGGGGTCGATTCACAGATCAAAAAAGTCGAAATCGCCCCCGACGCATTTGCCGAGTCGTGTTATAATGGCGCCGCGCGGAAACTCGTAGCATGAGAGAAAGGACTATGGAAGCCGTAACCACCAAACTCACAATAGACGAACAGGTCGAGGTCTTGATGTCGGGCGCCGACTACGGCGACCCGCAGATCAAGGAGACGATGACGCGGGAGCTGCGCGAGCGCCTGATCGAGGCCGAGCGCGAGGGCCGCCCGCTCAAGGTCTATTGTGGCTACGACCCGCGCACTACCGACCTGCACCTGGGCCACACCATCACCATGCGCAAGCTGCGCCAGTTCCAGGAACTCGGCCACGACGTGACCTTCCTGATCGGCAACTTCACCAGCCTGATCGGCGACCCCTCCGACGTGGACAAGGTGCGCGCGCAACTCACGCCGGAGCAGGTCGCAGCCAACGCGCAGACTTACGCGGCGCAGGCGTTCAAAATCCTGGACCGCGCCAGGACGCGCGTGCGCTACAACGCCGAGTGGCTCGCGCCGCTCACCTTTAAAGACCTGATCCACATGGCGAGCCACTTCACGGTGCAGCAGTTCTTGCAGCGCGACAACTTCAAGAAGCGCCTGGACGCCGGCGAGCCGATCTGGCTGCACGAGACGTTCTACTCGTTGATGCAGGCTTACGACGCGGTGGCGCAGCAGACCGATGTACAGGTCGGCGGGCAGGACCAGTTGTTCAACATCGTCGTCGCGGGCCGGCAACTGATGGAGCGCCTGGGGATGCGCCCGCAGGTGGCAATCATCATGGGCGAGTTACTGCCCGGCACCGACGGCGAGATCAAGATGAGCAAGAGTCTGGGCAACCACATTCCGATCCTGTCCACGCCGGAGGACATGTTCGGCAAGATCATGAGCATCCCCGACAAGGCGATGTCCATCTACTACAAGCTATTGCTCGGCTACACGCCGACACAGCTTGCGGCGTTCCAGGCGAGTCTGGCCGGCGGGTCGTTGCACCCGCGCGACGCCAAGATGAACCTGGCGCGCCAGATCGTGGCCATCTTCCACGGCGCGGACGGCGCGGCGCGCGGCGAGGAGCACTTCCGCACCGTGTTTCAGCGCGGCGAACTGCCCGACATGCCCGACCATGCGGTCAAGGGTGAGCAACGCATCGTGGACATCATCGCCGGGTTGGGCTTCACGCGCAGCAAAGGGGAGGCGCGCCGCCTCATCGAACAGGGCGGCGTGCGCCTGCGCGGCGCGAAGCTGGACGACGCCGAGGCAATGGTGAGCCTGGCTCCCGGTCAGGATGCGGTCCTACAGGTGGGCAAGCGCCAGTTCGTGCGGCTGGTAGGCGAGGCCTGATGCGCAAATCAAGAAGGGCGTGGGGAACCGCGCCCTTCTCAGTGTTCTGGCTCCACTCGCAGATCAGTTGAGCGTTGTGACACATGCGATGGTTGTGCGCAGCGCGTCGATGTTGAAGGGCATGTAGAGCAAACTCGCCGCGCCGAGGTCGTATAATTGCCGACGGGTTTCAGGCGAGGTGTCGGTGGTCAGCACTACGATAGGTGGGCATTGGACACAGGCGCCAAGAGTCCGCAGCAGTTTCCAGGAACGATCCTCAAAAGCGCAGAAATCCACCAGCACCGCGATATACAGGGAGGTCTTGAGCGCTGTTAGCGCCTGCTCCAGGTTCTGCACGGAGTCCACGTGCAGTTTGCCGCGGAGGACCGCTTTTGTAAGGCGAAACAAGGTTGGTTCGCGGTTGACCAGCAGAATCCGCTGTAGTCCCTGACTCTCGACGTTCACCAGCTCCGCCATTCATCATTGAGCGAAAATAAACACCGGGAATTCTCTTTATGCAAGCTTATCACAGGCGTGTAGAAAAGTCCACGAACAGCATCAGTTTCTTTACTTTAGATTAATGTAATCAATATGAATGGATGAAGCAATAGGAATTTTGTAGACCACTGCGCCGTGATCGGTCGGCGCTTCAGCGCTGGTGTTCTGTCGGCAGCCACCCGGTGAATGCAGACCTGGTTCGCCGTTGTTTCTCGCCTCAAGCCAGCTCCGGTGCGGCCGGCAAGCGGTTGGACGAGCGCCAATCGCAGACCGGCGTCGGGCGGGTCATCCGCGCGCGCGGCGCTTCTGTGTTGGCGTTTATGGACACAACATCTGCATTTCGTTATAGTTGGAAACCGATAACACGACACGTTTTAGGGTGTAACGACGACAAAAGGGAAAAGGCGCGTGATGGTGACGCCGGGACCCACCGACGAGGACCTGGTCAGGCAGGCGCAGGAAGGTAGTCGAGAGGCTTTTCTGGCGTTGTATGAGCGTTACCTGAACAAAGTGTTCAGCCGCGTGAAAAGCAGGGTGCCAGCTCAAGATGCCGAGGACGTGACGCAGGAAGTTTTCATCGCCCTTGTGCGCTCCCTGAACAACTTCGAGCACCGTTCGCGCTTCAGCACGTGGCTATACACCATCGTCAACCGCTCTATCGCCGACTTCTATCGCAAGCGTCAGCGAAGCGGCGCGGCGCCCTCGGTCAACCTGGAGGATGCCGAGTCGACCCTGCCGGCTTCCACGCTGGAAGACGAACACATCGGCGAACGGATGCAGATTCAGCGCGCGTTCAATAACCTGAAAGAGCATTATCGAGAAATCATCCTTCTGCGGTTCGTCGATGGGATGAGTTTCGCCGAGATTGCCGCGCATCGACGGGAGTCTTTTGAGGCCACGAAGTCGCTTTATCGCCGCGCTATCGAGGCAATGCGCGACCAGATCAGGACGAAAGTGTGAACGATAACGCCCGACTCGATGACGAACTCGCCGCGCTGACGGACGCCTTGTTGGAAGGTCGCCAGATGGAGACGCCACCGGAGCAAAGAGACCTGGAAGCGGTCGTGCGCCAGCTCCACAAGTTCATCGCCCCGCACGAAGCGCCCTCGCCGGCGTTTCGCGCGCGTCTGGAACAACGTCTGAACCAGGAATGGAATCTCGCCCATCGCCAGCGACCAGAGCGGTGGTATCGGCGGCGTGGGGTCCAGTTACTCGCGCTCGCGGCTTCGGCGGCGCTTATCCTGACGGTTGCGCTCCTGGCGTTGCCGCAAAACGGCGGCAGCGCGCTCCAGGGCGCGGCGGCGGGTCCGGTCGGATGGGGGCTTCTGTTGCTTCTGGTTGTCCTCATCGGTGTGATTTCCGTTATCATCTGGTACAAAAAGCGCTAGCGTTCCTCCGGGCAGGGGGTACAATCTACCTGCGTGTGGGCAGAGGCGGGTACATGGTTGCTGCCAGGCGTCGGTCGCAATGTAACACTTTGCACCGCCATTGCTACAAACTATATTTTTTGTTACAATAGGTTGCTAAGAAGGGTGACTTCGCTGAGGTAGCCCGCTGCCAGGCGAAGAGGCGTTTATGGACATCAGCGTCGCCGGACTGATTGCGCTCGTTGTTACGTTTGCCATCCCGGCCTTTTTCATTTACCTGATCCTGACACTCGACCTGTTCGGCACCGGCAGAATCAGCACGGTGTTGATCTGCCTCGCGTGGGGGTTGACCGGGGCGTTCATCCTCTCCAACGTCACCGAGAACGCTTTGCAGGGCTGGGGCGTTGACTATATCCCGGTGGTCACGTTCGCCGCGCCAGTGGTCGAGGAGCTTTACAAGGCGCTCGTCCTCGTCTACTTCATCCGCCAACCGCGCTTCCGCTATATTGTGGACGGGGCGGTGTACGGCTTCGCCGTCGGTATCGGCTTTGGGGTCTCGGAAAACCTTTTCATCTACCTGCGGCAGAACCCGGACGCGGTGCTGGTGGACGCGATCAGCCGGGCGCTTACGGCGGTGTTGATGCACGCCGGGGCCAGCGCGCTGGTCGGCATCTCGCTCGGACGCCTGCGCCGCCTCCGCGACGCCAGACGTGCGATTTGGGCGCTCGTGGGGGCTGGGCTTGCCATCGGGTCGCACTGCGTCTATAACAACATCGCCTACCGCCTTGACAACTACACCCAATGGCTGTTGCTTTTCGGCGTCGGGTTTGGCGTCGGCGGCGTCGTGGTGATCGGCCTGCTGATGCGGCAAGGGCTGGAGGATGAGAAGGCGCGCTTCACCGACACGTTAAGCCTCGACATCGGCGTCTCCACCGGCGAGCGGAAGGCGATCCAGCAATTGGGCGGCGCGGCCATTCAGCAGATTTTGGGCGAGTTGAACGAGTCCTTTGGCGAGGAGCGCACGACTCTGATCCGGCAGTTGCTCGCGGTCCAGGCCAACATCGGCATCCTGAAAAACAACCTGAACTACCCGGCCAGCGAGCGCCTGCGGACGGCCTGGCTGGACGAACTCGGCCAACTGCTCGCCAAAGCCGACCAGATTCGCCGCCAACTTGGCGGTTATGTCCAGGGGTATCTTAACCAGGTTTTCCCTCCCGATGACCCCACCATGCAGGCGTTGCTCGAAGAGGAGTTCCGGCGCTTCGACCCGACGATGGTGCACACGTTTGATGTGTTCATGCGCGTCTCCGAACTGGCCGAGACCTTTACGCCTGCGCAACTGGAAGCGATGGCTGAACGTCTCAGCAAGACGGTCATCTTCAGGAATGTCTCCCTCGCCAACCTGGAGAACCTGAGCCGTGCCATTGAGGTGGTCAGGTTTAAGGATGGGCAACTGCTGTTCGACAAAGGCGACAAGGGCGAGGCCATGTACCTGGTCGAGAAAGGTCGCATTGACGTTTATGCGAAGGGCGAGGACGGTCAGGAGAAATTGCTGCGCACGTTCCAGCCGGGCGATGTGGTGGGCGAGTTTTCGCTGCTGGACGGCCAGCCGCGCTCCGCGCCGGCGCGCGCGCGTGGCCGAGTCGAGGCGCTGATGCTCCGCCGCGAGGTTTTTATGATGTTCATCGGCAGCCGTCCGCGCGTGGTGATGGCGATGCTGCAATACCTTGCCGAGAAGGTGCGCTACACCACCACGGCGCTGGAAAACGCGGTTGCCTGGGCGAAAAACATCGCACAGGGCGCTTACGATCAGCCTCCGTCGCTGGAGACGTTGCCCGCTTTCGCCGGCGTTGCCAGCAGCGCGCCGACGATGCCGGACGAGGTCTCGGCGGAGACGCCCGCGCTGGTCGGCGACGCTTTCTCGCGCGCCGCCGAAAGCTTGAAGCGCCAGGAGCAGGAGATGCGCGCCAGGGTCGCCGAGGCGCAGGGGACGGATTGACGTGTGGGTGCAATCATGACGGACATCGCTGAACAGCTTCAAAGATCGACGCTATTCAAAGGCGTCAGCTTGGAGGCGCTTGAGGAACTGGTCACCGTGATGGAAGCGAAATCCTACCAGGGTGGCGAAGTGCTCTTCAAGAAGGGCGACGCCGGCGATGAGATGTACTTCATCCTTTCGGGGCGGATTCGCATCTTCCTGCCCGACGAACAGGGAAATGAGTTGACCTTCCGGTATTACGGTGAGGGCCAGGTAGTCGGCGATTTTGCGCTGCTCGACGGGCAGCCGCGCTCCGCATCAGCCGCCGCCGCCGGACCGTTAAACGCGCTGGCGCTTAACCGGCACGACTTTTGGGCGTTTCTTGAAGCGCGCCTCTCCGTCGGCCTGGCGATGATGCGCAGTCTCACCGAGCGCATCCGCTACACCCAAACGTACCTGGAACGGGTGATGCAGGCGGTCGAGAGTCTGGCTGGTGGGGACTACGAGCGGGTGCTCCAGGAGTTTTCGGCGTCCGACGCTGACGAAGAGATTGAAGGGTTGATCGCCGCGTTCCTGCAGATGGTCCGCAGCGTGAAGGCGCGCCAGGCAGCGCTGGAGCAGGAACTGGAGGGGGCGCTTTCGCCGCCAACGGACTGACGCGCGCTGACGCAGGTGGAATGCTCACAATATGCAAGCGCCGCAAGGTTGAAAAACAACCCATTTTTGGACCAATCAGAGACTTAATGGATGAATATTCAATGGTCTTTCGTGCGTTCAGGGTTGAGTCGTGAGGAGGTTCTCCCATGAGCCGCCGTGAGATTGCCTTGCTGATTGCCGGGCTGGTTATTGGCTTGCTGGTCGGGACCGTCATGATTGGGAGCAACGAGGGGTTGC
>DAOTXU010000244.1:0-36521 GCA_034435135.1 Anaerolineae bacterium
GTCCCCCTCTCCCGTATGACGGGAGAGGGGGCAAAGATACCCCCAATCTGGGTTTATAATCCCCTCTCCCCTTGTGGGAGAGGGGATTTAGGGGTGAGGGGAAGCAAGGGCGACCTTTTCAAACACATTCTTAGGCAGTTAATGATGGTTCGTAGGGGCGAACCGGCGATTCGCCCCTACGCTGCCAACCCAGAACGGGTTACTCTTGATCCATCCAGAACTGCGGCGGATCCCACGCGCCGGGGGCCATGTAAATCCAGTCGGACACGGCCTCCTGTGGCACGTTGTGGAAGTTGTTCTTCACCACCGCGATAGCGGGCGTCAGGCCAGCGGTGCCGATGGTCCACACCTCGTCGGCGGCGAGCATCACGATCTCTTTGGCGATTTCGACCTGCCTGTCGGCGTCAACCGTGACCTTCAATTCGTCGTAAAGCTCCATCGCCTTCAGGAAGGTATGGCCTTCGGGCGGGGCTTCGCCTTCCGCGCCGCCGGTCTGGTACCAGACGCCGTAGAGCGGAGCCATCCACGAGCGGTTGTCATACGGGAACATGTAGATCGGGTCCACCCACGGCTCTACACCCCGGTCGGTGCCCCAGGTGGCGACCATCACCTCATTCGAGGTGGCGCGCGGCCAGTACAGGTCGCGCGTCATCGTATTCACCGTGACCTTGAAGCCGGCGCTCGTCCAGTCGTCCGCCACCAGTTCGATGGCGTCCAGGCGCGCGCCGGCGGTCTCGGAGGTCTCGATCACCAGTTCAATCGGCGTTCCGTCGGCGAAGGTGTAGAACCCGTCGCTGCCCTTCACCAGGCCGGCCTCTTCCAGCAGAGCAGTCGCCTGCTCCATGTCCGGCTTGGGCGGCGACCATAGCGCCTCGGCTTCGGGCACGTAGTACGGCGACTGCGGCACGAGCGTGCCGCTGCGCGGTGTGGCGAGGCCCAGGTACGCCGTCTGGTTGATGCGTTCGCGGTCGATCAAAATCGACATGGCGCGGCGGAAGCGCACGTCCTGGAACAGTTCGCGGTACTTCGGGTCCGCGTAGGACTGGTTGAACCACAACGCCAGGCGCGAACCTTCGGCTTCAGGCCACAGGCGGAACTCGTAGCCTTTCGCCTCGGCGTTCTCAGCCAGCAGCGGCAGGTTTTGGATCTCGACGCGGCGGAACTGGAAGTCCAACTCGCCGTTGATCGCCTTCAGGTTAAGGACCTGGGCGTCACCCACCATGTCCAGGCGAATCTCGTCGATGTAGGGCAACTGGTTGCCTTCGGGGTCAACTTTCCAGTAGTACGGGTTGCGCGTGGCAATGACGACACTGCCTGGCTCGTAAGTCGTGATCCGCCAGGCGGTCAGCGACGGGCGCTCAACGTTATAGTCGTCCGCCTTCTGGTTGAAAGTCGCATAGTCGGCGCTGGCGTTGTACTTGGGATGGAATTGTTCAAGATAGTGGCGCGGCGCGAAGAACCCGAAGCGCTCGAAGTTGAGCGGCCACTGGTTGCCGCGGAACGCCAACATGCGCAGCGCCAGGCCGTAAGGCTCTTTGAATGTGAGCTTGACGGTAAAGTCGTCCAGCGCTTCGAGCTTCATCGGCTCGCCGCCGACGACCCAGTAGCCGGGCGTCGCGGGCGTCAGGTTCACGTCGTTGGCGATGTCTTCCCACCAGAAGGTGACGTCGGCGCTGGTGAACGGCTCGCCATCCGACCACTTGATGCCCTCGCGCAGAAAGAGCGTCAGTTCCCTGCCGTCCTCGCTGAATTCCCAGGCTTTGGCGATGCCGGGCTGGATCGGGTCTTTCGTGTCGCGCGGCCAGCGCAGGATCGGCTCGTACACCTGGCGGCCAAAGGCATGGAAGTCGGCCTCGCCGGTCATCGCGCGGTGCCAGGTCCCGCCGTACTGGCCGATGGACTCGACCGGCTCAACCACCAGGATGTCCTCAGGCTTGGGCAGCCGTTCCTCAACCGGCGGCAGCGTCCCGGCGGCGACCATCTCGGCCAGCGCCGGGGCCTCATTGAACTTGGTCGGTCGTTCCTGGGCGAGCGCTGGCGTCACGCTCAGGATCATCCCCAGGGCGACGAGCAGGGTAATGCAGCGCTTAAGCATGTCCTCTTTCTCCTCTCCGGTGTCGCTATGCTTTTACAGGCGCAAAACCTCTAAGGCCGTAAGCAATCTCTCCGATAGGCGCCTCCTTTCGCTCAAGGACCTGCACTCAAAATCCTCCAACCGCCCTCGGACCGAGGGCTTAAGGCTGCTGTCCAGAAAGGATCGGCTGGCGCTTTCTACGCGCTCGCGCGGACGACCAACTCCGGCTCCAGCACGATCTCGCGCGACACCCCATCGGCCTGCCCGTGCGCCTCCAGGCAGCCCAGGAGCATCTCCATCGCCGCGACGCCGGACTGGCGCTTCGCCAGCCGCACCGTCGTCAGGGGCGGGCACGTCAGCCGCGCGATGAGGATGTCATCGAAGCCGACGACGGCGATGTCCTCAGGCACGCGCTTGCCCATCGTCAGGAGCGCCTGCAACGCGCCAACGGCGGTCAGGTCGTTAAAGGCCACCACTGCCGTAATGTCTGGCCGCGCCGTCAAGACCTGGCCGATCAACGTCTGCCCGACTTCCAGGTAGGGATAGCCCTCGAAAAGCAGACCTTCGTCCACCGCGACGCCGGCCTCCTCCAGCGCACAGCGATACCCGACGATCCGCTCCCGGCGGCTGAACGACGTATGGTGCCCGCCTAAAAAGCATATCACACGATGCCCTTTTTCGATCAGATGCCGGGTCGCCAGGTAGCCGGCTTTCCGGTCGTCGTGGCGCACGACAAGCGGGTACGGGATGGGGAGCCGGCGATTGATGAGCACGATGGTGGGGTTGCGCCGGATGATCTCGATAAGAGCGTCGTCGTCGAGACGAGAGCCGGCTAGGATGATCCCATCGACGCCGTGATCTTCCAGCGAGGCGATGGCCGTGCGCTCGCGTTCCGGCGATTCCACGATGTTGCACAGGAAAACCCGGTAGTCGCGCTGGTGCGCGCAATCTTCCACGCCGCGCACCACGTCGGCGTAGAAGGGGCTGGTGATGTCAGGCACGACCAGGCCGACCACGCCGGTATGGTGTTTGGCCAACCCCTGCGCGACCCGGTTCGGGCGATAGTTCAGGCGCTCGATCACTGCCTGGATGCGGGCGCGGGTCTCGTCGCTCACTTCGCCCTTGCGGTTCACCACGCGCGACACGGTCTGCGGCGAGACGCCCGCTTCCCTGGCGACATCCATCAAGGTAGCGCGTTTGCGGCCCTGCATAGTGGATCATCTTTCGAGAGGGAAAGAACCTGTTGTGAGCGCTCACGGCAGCGCTCACACTCACCATAGACCCAGTTTCTGTTGGATGTCAAGCGACTGACCGATTAGGAAGCAACTGAACCGGAGAAGTTGAGGCGCGCTTTGTCATGTGCGCGGAAACACGATATAGTTGGTGCGAATAAAACCCCCGAAAACCGACCCCCGGTTATTTCAAAGGTTTTGCCGATGTCCGCGCCATCCGTATACCCAAGACCCCTGGTTCCCCCGCGCCGCCGGGCGCTCAACCCCTGGCTGCTGCGCCTGCCCATCCTGGCTGTGTGTGCAGCGGCGTTATCCTTCTTCGCCACTGCGGGCGTTGTGGCGTTTATCCAGCTTGAGTACGAGGGCCGGATTTACCCCGGCGTCTCGGCGCTGGGCCTGGACCTGGGCGGCCAGACGCCGCAGGAGGCCTTCGCCAACCTGTCGATTGCCTTCACCTACCCGGATAACGCTGTCTTCACCTTCCGCTTTGATGAGCGCTACTGGCAGGTGCGCGCGCGCGATCTGGGCGTGAGTCTGGACGCCGCCGCCACCGCCGAGTTAGCCTATGACATTGGCCGGTCGGGCAACCTGGCGACCGACCTGATCGACCAACTCGACGTCTGGCTCAACGGCGCGTCGGTCGCGCCGCTGGTGCGCTATGATGAGACCCGCGCCGCCGAAGTGCTGGCGAAGATCGGCAGCGAGATTAACCAGCCGATGCGCAACGCAGAGGTTTACTTGCAGGGGACGCAGGCAGTCACGACCAACAGCCAGGTCGGTCGAGAGGTGCAAACTGCGGCTACGCTGGAAACCGTCCGCCGCTACGTCTTGCAATTGACCGGCGCTGAGGTCCCCATCCTCGTTAAGGAAACCCCGCCGCTGGTGTGGGACGAGACGGCCATCGCCGCCGCCGAGAAGATCAACACGCTGCTTTCCGCGCCGCTCAAGCTGTACATCGCCAACCCGCGCGAGGGCGACCCCACCGAGCCGTGGATCGCCTCACCCGACACGCTGGCGCAGATGCTGGTGGTCGAGACCGTGCCCGACCCCGGCGGCGAAACCGCGCATTACGAGGCGCGCCTCAACACCGAGGCGCTGCGCGCCTACCTGGAGGCGCTTGCGCCTCAACTGGCCGTGCGCCCGCAAGACGCGCGCTTTGTCTTTAACGACGAGACCGGCGAACTGGAAGCGCTGACGGAGAGCGCCAACGGGCGCGCGCTGAGCGTCGCGGGGACGCTGCAGTCGGTTGAGGCGGCGGCCTTCTCCAGCAAGCGCGAGGTGCCGATGGTTTTCAACGAGATCATCCCTATCGTGCACAGCGGGGCCACTGGCGAAGAATTGGGCATCCGCGAGTTGGTGGCGCAATCCACGACCTTTTTCGCCGGGTCGTCGGCGGTGCGCATGGCGAACATCCGCACGGCGGCGAGCCGCTTTCACGGGCTGGTGATCGCGCCGGGACAGGAGTTTTCGTTCAACCAATACCTGGGCGACGTGAGCGCTGAGACCGGCTACGAAGAGGGCCTGATCATCTTCAACGGGCGCACCGTGCGCGGCGTGGGCGGCGGCGTGTGCCAGGTGAGCACCACCGCGTTCCAGGCGGCGTTCTACGCCGGCTTCCCGATCACTGAGCGCTACCCGCACGGCTACCGCGTGAGCTATTACGAGACCGGCGAGGGCGCGGGCATGGACGCGACGGTCTACTCGCCGCTGGTGGACTTGAAGTTTGTCAACGACACGCCCTACCATCTGCTCATCGAGACGTACTTCAACCCGGACAAAGCCACGCTCACCTTCAAGTTCTACAGCACCAGCATGAACCGCCAGGTGGTCAAAGAGGGGCCGTTTATCAGCAACACCGTCCCGCACGGCCCGACCAAGTACGAAGAGAGCGCCGACCTCGCGCCGGGCCAGCGCCGCCAGGTCGATTACGCCGTCGATGGCGCGGACGTGACCGTGCGCCGCATCGTGTACCAGGACGGCGCAGTCCTGCGCACCGACGACTTTTTCAGCCACTACCTGCCCTGGCAGGCGGTGATCCAGGTAGCGCCGGGCCAGTTGCCCGGCAGCCAGCAGCCGGCACCGCCGCCTGGTCAGTAGCCTACCACGCTAAGGCAAGGGCGGGTCTCAGACCCGCCCCTACATGGTGTTTGAAACTGTGTCACCCTATACGGCTCTAATCGGCGGGTTCGAGCAGGCCGTAGTTGCCCTCTTCCCGGCGGTAGAGTATGCTGACTTTGCCGGTGGTGGCGTTGAGGAACAGGTAGAAGGCGTGGCCGAGTTCTTCGATCCGTTCCATGGCCTCTTCCTCGTCGATGGGTTCGAGCGGGATGACTTTGCGCCGCACGATTTCCATCTTGGCTTCGAGTTCTTCCTCCTCCTCGGCTGAAAGCGCCGGCAGGGGCACTGGCTCGGCCTCGCCGAACCACTCCTCGTTCGCCCCCCCACCCCGGCGCTGCCGCTTGCCCTTGAAACTGCGGATTTGCCGGTACATCTTATCCAGCACCGAGTCGATGGCGGCGTAGACGTCCTTTTGCTTTTTGTCCTCGGCGCGCAGGACGCGCCCGCGCCGGTGTCGGATGGTGAGTTGCGCGCTGGGGCGCGCGTTGGTTTGCTTGCGGTGGTCGGTGGAGAGTTCGAGGAAGGCTTCCTCAATGCCGGGCAGGTAGCGGTCGAGCTTGCTCACTTTCTTGTTGACATAATCCTCAAGGTGCGGGGTCAGTTCGACGTTGCGGGTCTGGATTGTGACTTCCATAGGTTCTCTCCTGAGCAACTAGCGGATAAAGGTTAAACGGTCACGCACGGGCGGGGCGCAGGCCAGCGCGACCGCGCATACCCCTTCCGCGCCGGCGGCGCGCAAGGCATCGGCGCAGGCCGACAGCGTCGCGCCTGTCGTGACCACATCATCAACCAGTAGAATCCTCCGGCCCGATACCAGGCCGGGGTCAGCCGCAAAAGCATCTTTCACGTTCAACCGCCGCAGGCGGGCGTTCAACCCGACCTGCGCGCGGGTGTCGCGCACGCGGCGGAGAGCGCCGGTATTCATCTCCACCCCCAGACGCGCGGCAAGCGCTTGCGCCAGCAGAGCCGACTGGTTGTAGTCGCGCCACCGCTGGCGGTTGGGATGGAGGGGCACGGGGATCACAAGGTCAGGGGCGGGGTCGGCGTCAAGCGCGGGCAGGAACGCGGCAAGCGTCGGGGCAATGGCCCGCTGCGCCTCGTACTTGAGCGCGTGAATGGCGTTGCGCCAGGGGCCGCCGAAGATCGCCGCGACGGCGATCGCGTGCAGGCCGGGCGCTTCCAGGCGGATGGGATGGGCGGCGTGCATCTGCTCCTGACACGCGGCGCAGAACAGCCTCCCCACGCGCCCACACCCCACACACCGGGGCGGAAAGATCAGGTCGAGCGCGGCGGTGCGGAGTTGGGTTACGAGAAGCCAAAAAGCACGGGGCGACGCCCGCTCTAATGCGACGGACAAAAGCGTTGCCTCTGCCCTATATCAAACCATGCCTGCAATGCCTGAATTCAGGACCTTCAAGAGCGCCGGGCCGAGCAGCACGATCCAGATTGAGGGGAAGACGAGCAACACCAACGGGATGACCATTTTTACCGGCGCTTTCTGCGCCATTTCTTGCGCGCGCTGGCGTCGCTTGACGCGCATCTGGTCGGACTGAATGCGCAGGATTTTCGCCATGCTCACACCGAGTTGGTCCGCCTGAATGATGGCGGCGACAAAGGTGGTAAGGTCGGGCACGTCGATGCTGGTCGCCATGTCGCGCAGCGCTTCGCGGCGCAGCTTGCCGAGTTGAATCTCCTGGAGCACGCGCCCGAAGGCGAGGGCGAGGTCGTTGTCCCATTTCTCGTAAACCTTGCCCATCGCGCCGTCGAAGCCGAGGCCGGCCTCGACGCAGATGCACAGCAGGTCGAGCGCGTCGGGGAGCGCCTTGATGACTTCTTTCTGCCGGCGCGAAATCTGCGACTTGACCTGGAGCAGCGGCAGGTAGAAGCCGAGCGCGGCGCCGCCGACGGTGAAGAGGAGGGTGTTCGTCGCGGTCTGCCTGGCGACGACGCCCATGATGATGAACATGCCCACCCCAAAGGCGACCGTCAACCCGATGCGCATCGCCCAGAAGGTGCCCGGCTCCATTCGGTTGGTGGGGCCGGCCAGGTTGAGCAGCGCCCTGGTGCTTTCGAGCTGCTTTTCGGGGGTGAACTTGACCACAAAATCGGCCAGCGCCTTGATGAAGGGAACGACGACACGCTCTTTGAACGAGAGCGACAGCTCCAACTCTTCCAGAGAGGCGGGCAACTGCTCATCGCGCTGGCTATATTCGGCCAGGCGGCGCTCAAGCGGGTCTGCGTCGCGCTGCTCGCGCAGCCCGATGTACACCAGCCCGGCGACGACAATGACGGCGATAAGCGCACCGGTTATGATGACGATGATTTCCATAGTTTCCGTACCCCTTGTTCCATCACTCCTGCCATTTCGTGGGTAACGAAGCGTCAGACTTCGATGTCTACAATCCGGCGGATGACCGCGGCGCCGGTGGCGATCAGCCCCAGGCCGCAGCCGATCATCGGCCAGCCGCAGGCGCGGTTTTCAAACATCGGCCCCATGTAGCCGGGGTTAATGGCGAACAGGAACAGCGCCAGCACAATCGGCAGGCCGCCGATGAGGTAGCCGGTGTAGCGGCCTTGCGTGGTGAGCACACGGATCTCGCCCTTGAGTTTGATGCGCTCGCGGATCGTATGGGCGATCACTTCGAGGATTTCGGCCAGGTTGCCGCCGACTTCGCGTTGGATGTTGACGGCGGTGACCACCAGGTCAAAGTCCTCGCTATCGATGCGGCGCAGCATATTGTCCAGCGCATCTTCCATCGAGATGCCAAGCTGAACTTCCTGCACCACGCGCCGGAACTCCAGCGCGGAAGGGTCGGGCGCTTCGCGCGAGATGGCTTCCATGGCCTGCAGCACGCTGTAACCGGAGCGCAGCGAGTTGACCCACAGACCCAGCACGTCGGCAAGCTGGTTCTCGAAGGCGCGGAGGCGTTGTTGCTGGCGGCGGCTGACGTAGATGCGCGGCGCGAAGAACCCGATGATGCCGGCGACCGGCCAGAGCGCGGGCGAGTCCTTGAAGAGGAGGAAGGCCGCGACGAAGAAGAAGACAATCACCGCGATGACGTGTGCGGCGAAGTATTCGGCTACGGTGAGCTTGAGGTCGGCGCGCGCAAGCTGGACGCGCCAGTTCTCGGCGAACTGGCGGCCTGAAAGCGCCTTGTCTAAGCGCTGGGTGAGGACGCTGGGGGTCTTCTCCTGCTCTTCCTCTTGCTCAGGAAGGGTGACGCTATACTGGAACTCCGAGGTGTAGCGCCCCAGGCGTTCCTCGACCATCTGTTCGCGTTCACCGCGCAGGCTGGAAAGGCCGAAGACGAGGAGCACAATCGCTAACACACCGGCGCCGATAGCGATAAACAATGTAGGTGGCATAAGCTGCGTCCCCCTACTCGCAAACGGGCATTGTCCCCCTCAGTCTCTTCGAAACCGGAGCGTAAGCCCCTGTCTGGGACTCTCTGGGTACATCTATTATACGCGCTATCGATCAGTACCGTCCACTCGTCCCGATGCCAAAGATGGCCGGGGGCAGGTGGATGCCGGCCTGCTCAATCTTCTCGATGAATTTCGGGCGCAGCCCGGTGGGCCGGAGCCGCCCAATCACTTTGCCCGCCTCGATGCCGGTCTGCTCGAACTCGAAGATGTCGGACATGGTGATGATCTGGCCCTCCATGCCCTGCACCTCGGTGACTTTGACCACCTTGCGCGAGCCGTCGCGCATCCGCTCCTGGTGGACGATGAGATCGATGGCGGAGGATACCTGTTCGCGGATGGCGCGCACGGGCAGGTCCATGCCGGCCATCAGGCACATGGTCTCCAGACGGGCCAGCGTGTCGCGGGGGCTGTTGGAGTGCAGTGTGGTCAAGGAGCCGTCGTGGCCGGTGTTCATGGCCTGGAGCATGTCCAGCGCCTCGCCGGCGCGGCACTCGCCGACCACAATGCGGTCGGGCCTCATGCGCAGGCTGTTGACGACCAGGTCCTGGATGGTGATCTCGCCCCGGCCTTCAATGTTGGGGGGGCGGCTTTCCAGCGTCACCACATGCTCCTGGCGCAGTTGGAGTTCGGCGGCGTTTTCGATGGTGATGATGCGCTCGTTGTTGGGGATGAAGCCGGACAAGACGTTAAGCAGGGTAGTCTTGCCCGAACCGGTGCCGCCGGAGACGATGATGTTGCATTTGGCGATCACGCACGCGCGCAGGAACTCCACGAGTTCGGGGGTGATGGTGCCGAAACGGATCAGGTCGTCGATGGTGAAGGGCACTTTGGAGAACTTGCGGATGGTGATGACCGGCCCGACGAGCGAGATGGGCGGGATGACCGCGTTCACGCGCGAGCCATCGGGCAAGCGCGCGTCCACGGTGGGCGAGCTTTCGTCGATGCGCCGGCCCAGCGGGGCAACGATGCGGTCGATGATGCGCAGCACGTGCTCGTCGTTCTCGAAGGTGACCTCAGCGCGGCTGATGAGACCCTTGCGCTCGATATAGATGTTCTTGGGGCCGTTGACCATAATTTCGGTAATGGTCTCATCCGCGAGCAGGGGTTCCAGCGGGCCGAAGCCGAGGATTTCGGCGACGATTTGCTCAAACAGACGCCGGCGCTCGGCGCGGGTGAGCACGATGCCTTCCTCGCTCAGGATGGCGTTGAACAGCTCCTCGATGGTGGTGCGCACTTCCTGGGTGCGGCTGATGTCCATCGAGGGGTCGAGTTCGGAGAGGAGCTTGTTCTGGATGCGGCTTTTCAGGTCCAGGTATCCATCTTGCGACGCAGCCGCGCCGGCGGGGGTCACCGCCTGTCGGCGCACGCGCAATTCGGCCAGCTTGGACGCCGCCTCGTCCCCTTGTTGGGGGGCCGTCGGCTGTTGTCCACCGCGTTCGATTCGTCTCAACAGTGACACGGCGTTTTCCCTCTAAACTACACTGCGCTTCTAGAGCCTATCAGGCAAGGGGCTTACCCCCTTGCCTGAGCTTTACCGACAGATGCTTAGCTCCCACCAAACAGGCTCCTGAGCCTGGAGACTCGAACCGGCTCCGCCGCCTGTTCAACGTCCTTCTCTTCGCCGATGAGGTCCACGTGCAGGCGCATGGCGAGTTCGACCAGTTCGCGCGTGGGAGAGCGCGACCGGTCGGCCCGGTCGCCGGCCACGAGCGGCGCGCCCCGGTTGACCGCTGTAATCATGGCACGGTCATCGATAGGAATCTGGATGGCGACTTTGCGCTTGAGGTTGTTCTCGATGGCCTCCGCCGAGATGCGCCCACGCTCGCGCTCGCTCTGCATCCGGTTCAGCACGAAGATGGCCTTATCGGGCGGGAATTCAAGCGCATCCAGGACATCGAGGACGAGGCGCACGTTTTTGACCGCCGGCAGGGTCGGCGTGGCGACAAGAATAATCTTATCGGCAATGTCGAAGAGGCCGAGGGTGAGGTCATCCATAGAGGTCTTGGTGTCCACGACCGTGAAGTCAAACCGCTCGGCCAGGGCCTTCACCAGCCTGACCACGTTCTTGGGATCGATGGTCTCGGCGATTTCGGGGCGCGGCGGCGCGAGCAAGACGCGCAGCCCGCTGGGGTGCGCGGTGAGAAAGGTATCGACCACTTCGTCGTCCAGGTCATCGACGGTGGCGGTCAGGTCGGCGACGTGATGGTTGGTCTGGAGGTTGAGGAAGACGCCGACGTCGCCAAATTGCAGGTTGCAGTCGATGAGCAAGACCTTGATGCCTTCGCGCATCAGCGCGGCGGCCACGTTGGTGGCGACGGTGGTGACGCCCACGCCGCCTTGCGGGCTGTAGGCGACGACGATCTTGCCGGCGCGCCCGGCTTCGGTGACGCGCTGCCGGCCGGCCGGCGCGGCGGGGCCGGCTGGGACCATCTCGTATTGTTCGTAGCGCTGGCGGACCAGGGCGTTGGATTCGTGGACCTTGCGGATGGTGGCGTAGAGTTCGTCCACCTGGGGGGGTTTGGTGAGGAAGTCGCGCGCGCCGGCCAGCATGGCCTTGCGCAGATAGTCCGACTCGCTTTGGACGGACATCATAATGACCGCGGCGGTAGGCACATCCCGGTTGATGAGTTCGGTGGCCTGAATGCCGTTCATATCGGGCATGTTGATGTCCATCAGCACAATGTCGGGCTTGAGTTCGCGCGCCAAATCGACGCCCTCGCGCCCGGTGCTGGCCGCCCCGACGACTTCAATGTCGGCCTCAAACGCCAGGATTTTGCGCAACTGTTCGCGCGTCTCCGGGATGTCGTCCACCAGCAGGACTTTGATGACATTCTTTTCCGGCTGTCCTGGCTGTGGTTTTAAAGTTCTCATAGTCTCCGCCGCGTTACTTCAACTACACTTTCCTGTATGGCCTGTACACTTCTCAAGGCCTATCCCTACAAACCGTTTCTCTTCCATCGGACAGGGGGCTTAGGCCCCCTGTCCGGGCCTTTGCGGATAGGGTCTTAACGACTCCCGCTGAGCATCATCTCGAACTGCTCAGGGGTGACATCGATGAAATGGATCAACCCATCGTCGAGCAGCATGTTGTTGATCGACCGGACCTGAGTGAGGCGTGGCTCAAGGGTGTATTCCAGGCGCGCCGGGCGCGTGATCTGGTAGTTGGCGACGACATACTCCAGCGAGACGGGCTGCGTCAGGTCCGCAGTGGCAAGCCGGTCAGCTGCGGAGCGCAGTGTCAGCGTGAGCGGGATTTGGTGCTCGATGGCCCACACCAGTAGCACCGCCTCTTGCGGGCGCACGGCCAGGGTGACGAGGCTGGGGCGCGGCGGCTTGGCCGTGGGCACCGGGGTGCCTTCGGCGGGCTGCTGCCCCGCTGCCGCCTGCGGCGCGCGCGTCGGCTGGACCTGCTCGCCGACTTTCAGGAAATCGCCGCCCAACGGGTACTCGCCGATATGCATGACGAGGGCGTTCTGGATGGTGCGCTGCGCGACCAGGCGCGGGCGCTGGAATTCGGAGGGGTTGATGATGACCGGCACGCCCAAAATCGAGCCGGGTTCCAATCGACCGGGCACCCCTGCGACCACGGTGACGCTGCCGTCCTCGGCGACCGTGACCAGGCTTTGGAAGTTGGGTGAGCGCGATTGGAACTCCTCATCGACATCGACGAACAGGAAGCTCATGATGACATCCACGCGGTCGCCGTCGGCGAGGGCGTAGCCAATGCATGAGAGAATGTCGCAGGGCACGGAGATCGCCGTGAAGCCGCTGGGCAGGAGCGCGGCGGTCTGCGAGCCGACGTCCTCGGCGTCCACGTTAGTCAGGTCGGGGACGACCATCGACGAGAGGATGGGTTGCCAGCGCACGATGCTGGTGCGCACCACCTTCCCGACGGGCGTATCCGGGTAGAAGGCGGGGTCGAGGAACTTATCCTTTTCCGCCTGCGTCACCGACTGGCGAGAATAGGCGTCTTGGAAGTCCGACTGCGGCAGGACGAAGGCGTTCTCCTGCACGCCCGACTCGACCGGCCAGGGCACCACGTCTACCGCATTGCGCGGGATGCGGAACCCGCGTGGCAGGTTTTGCGTGGAGACGACCACAAAGGTGTACGGTATCGGCGTGACGGTGCCGCGCTGCCCTTCAGAGCGGGGAGTGCCATCAGGAGGTGGAGGCGGTACTGGACGCATTACGACCAGCACCACCACGACGATCACCACCGCCAGAAGAACCAGCGCCAGGAGTATGAGCAATCGGCCTCGTCGCATGAGATCCTCCCCAGGGGTCGGTGATAAGCAAGCACTTCTAGTGTAGCCGGTTCAGGTTCAAAGTCAAGCGTACCTTGCGCATAGCTCAACGAATCGTTTGCACTTAGAACCGCTCCGAAACTCGTTCCAACCATCCTGGACAAGGGGCTTAAGCCCCTTGTCCAGCGTCTTATTAAAAGCCTATCCGAAAAACCGCTCTTGTTGCCTCGGACAGAGGGCTTAAGCCCCCTGTCCGGGACTTTTCGGATAAGTCCCTAATATACCGCAGGGCCGGCGGGTATGATAATCTTGACGACACTGCCTTCGCCTTCCGTGCTGGATACCTCCATGCTGCCGCCCACCAATTCCAGGCGTTCGCGCAGGGTAGACAAACCGGTGGCTTTGGCTTCTTCGCTTTCCCGGCTCAGGATTTCTTCGAGGTTGAACGCGCGTCCATTATCTTCGACGACGACAGTGATGGAGTCATGGCCCATGTCCAGGTTAAGTTTGACGCGCGAGGCGTTGGCGTGGTCGCGCGTGTTCGCCAGGAGTTCCTGAACGCCCCGGAAAACCATCACTTCGCGGTGCGCTTCCAGGCGGCGCTCCTCGCCGCCGATGCCCAGTTCGACGGTGATGCCGGTCTTTTCCTGGAAGCCATCCACGTAGCGCCGCACGGTGGGCACCAGCCCCAGGTCGTCGAGCATCATCGGACGCAGGTCGGCGATGAAATCACGCACTTTTTGGAAGGTGCCGCTCGCGGCGGCCTTGAGGTTGTTGAGTTCTTCGCTGGCGCGCTGCGGGTCTTTGTCGAAGAGGCGCTGGCAGATTTCGGCCTGCAAGATGAAGTTGGTGAGCGACTGCGCGGGGCCGTCGTGCATCTGGCGCGCCAGACGTTGGCGCTCGGACTCCTGCGCCTCGACGATACGGATGATGGTGCTGGTGGAGAGGCCGTCGGAGCCGGTGCTGGGTTCCTGGTCGGGCGCGACGATCTCCGCCCCTTCGATGAGGGTGAGGACGCGCCGCAGCACTTCGCCGAAGTGTTGCAGGTTGTTGCGGTCAGATTGCAGCTTCTCAAGCTGGCCGCGCATCGTGAGCAGGCGTTGCCGCGCGTCCTGGGCGGCCTCGAAAGTGGTTTTAATGTCCGAGCGCGGCACGGTGTCGAAGTTGTCTTCGATTTGCTTGAGGCGGGTGGCGATGGCCTGGTTGCGCTGCGCCAACTTGTCCACTTCAAGCTGGCTGTGCTCGATCAACGAGTTCAACTCGCGCAGCTGGAGCTGAATGCGGTCGTATTCCGTGCGGATTTCTTCCAATAACTCTTCTTTCGGGCTGACCGCTTCCGGTGAGGTCTGCGTCTGTAGCATTGCTTACGCTTACTCCTGGGATTCTAAGCGCTGCCCCCGTCGGTCGCGCGGTCGCTTTCGGAGGTGGTATCCTTGAGGCGCACCCAGCCGCGACGCAGGGCATACACAGCGGCTTGCGTCCGGTCTTCGACATCCAGTTTGCGCAGGATAGAGGTCATGTGGTTTTTGACCGTCTGGTGGCTGATGCCCAACGAGAAAGCAATCTCTTTGTTACTCATGCCGCGCGTGACGAATTGCAGGATTTCCATTTCGCGCGGCGAAAGCGGGACAAAGTGCTCGCCAGGGTCCACCATATAAGGTCCCGTCGCTGCTTCGACGCCAGCGTTCAGCCACTCCTGGACACCGCGCTCGTCAAAAACCTGGTTGCGCACCACATAACGCCCCTCGGCTACCTGACGTACTACATCCACCAGTGTACTGGGGGTAACATCCTTTGAACAATAGGCCGATGCTCCTGCTCGCATGGCGTGCAGGACCTGCTCCTGGTCGTCATAGGCGGTCAGCAAAATGACGTGGGAGTTGATGCGGTCGGCTTTCAGCAGGTGGGTGACCTGCAAGCCGTTCATGCTGGGCAGGTTGATGTCGAGGAGGATAACATCGGGTTGCAGGCTGCGGGCCATGTCCAGGCCCACTTTGCCGTCGTCGCACTCGCCTAAAACCTCAATGTCGTCTTCCATATCCAGGACGTTCAGCAACCCTTTGCGAAAGAGCGGGTGATCGTCCACGATCAATACGGTGATTTTGTTCAGATCGTTGTCAGACCCGTCACGCGCGTCCATAGTCGCTTTTTGTCCCTGGAATAGGCCCTGAGGCCGACGCCGCACCCTGCTTATATGGAGTATACCATAGAAAAAATCTGGCCGGCAATCATTCCCTAAGTATAGCGGTTGTTAACGTGCAAGCCTTCCTTTAGGGTGAAACGCGAGGGCGATGGAATGAAATTCCAGGGGGTGTTGTGCAACAAGCGTGTGAACCTGCAACGCTGCTACTCGCCGTTCATTCGGAAGGCCCTGGCGGAATGCGGCGCGACATGGCGCTGGATGCCGGCACGATTGCCGGGCGGTGGATCATGCTGCCGGGTTGATAACGGGGGAAAAATCGCTGCGAAGGTCAGGGGGACCCCCTGGAGAGCAGGTTCCTGCGCTCCTCACCCAAGGGGGTCCACCCTTTCCAGCGGAGTAACAGATGACCCGGATGCTCTGAACCGCAGGCGCGTTGCCAGGCTCAGAACACGCTATCGGGGTTGTAGTACCGCGCCGCGTTGTCAATCGTGATGAGCGGCGAAGGCAAGACCGTGTCTTGGGGCGGGACCGCCCCGGCGAGGATCGCCATCAGACGGTGGAACGCCGCGCGCCCGATCTGGTCGGAGTTGTTCAACCCGGTCGCCGCGTAGTTGGTGCCGTTCAGGATTTGCAGCAGCGCCTCTTTCTGACCATCGACGCCTACCAGGAACATCTCCTCGCTCCGCCCGGCGTCCGCGATGGCCTTTTGCGCGCCCAGGCACATTGAGTCGTTTTCGCAGAAGACGGCGTCGATCTTGTCGTAGAGCGCCAGCATGTCCTCCATAAGCGTGAACCCGCCGTCTTCGCTCCAGCCGCCGAAGTCGGGGGCGGTCTGGACTTCGATGTTGGAGGTCTCGACGACAGAGAGCATACCGTTGGTGCGATCCAGTCCGATGGAGTTGTCCGCCGGGCCGCCGCGCAGCACGACCAGCCGGCCTTCCCCGCCCAGGCGATCCACGATGTACTGCCCATCCTGGACGCCAATCGTGTAGTTGTCCGGGCCGATCCAACTGGTGTAGTTGCCGCCTTTGAGCAACCGGTCCACCAGCACGACCGGGATGCCCGCCGCCTCGATCGCGTCCAGGGCAGCGGGGGCAGCCTCCAGCGGCCCGGCGCTGATGATGATCCCATCGACGTTCTGCGCCAGCACGTCTTCCACATCCGATGTTAGCTTGGCGGCGTCGCCGTTTGCATCGGTGACGATCAACTCGATGTTGGAGTAATAGGCTGCTTCTTCTTCCACCGCCTGCGACATGCCGATGAAGTAGGCGCAGCACAGGGTGAAGTTGACCATGCCGATGCGGATGGTCTTCGGCTCCTGCGCGGCGGATGGCACAAAGGCCACAAGCAGCAGCGCCGCGATCAGAACGACGCTATACGCGATTCTCGTTTTCATGAGCGATCTCCCTCCTCAAGTCAGATAGTGACGCTTTGGCGATCCAACAGGACGAGTGGTTCTATGCTTTGTGATCCCTCCTTCTCACCCCCTTTATCTCGCAAACCAGCGTGGACCCAGAGCTTACCCTTCCTTGCGGCGGACAAGCACCGCAAACAAGATGATGGCCCCTTTGAGGATCTGCTGATAGTAGGATTGCACATTGTAAAGGTTGAGCAGGTTGTCGATCAGCCCCAGGATTAAGACTCCGCCGAACGTGCCGGCGACACTGCCGCCTCCGCCGCCGAGTATTGCGCCGCCGATAACGGTCGCAGCGATGGCATCCAGCTCATAGGCTGAACCCAGGCTCGGCTGAGCAATGCCCAATCGGGCAGCGAGCAGCACGCCCGCCATGCCAGCAAACAAGCCGGACAGCACATACGCTAACACGATATGGCGCTCGACGCTAATGCCGGCCAGCCTGACCGCCTCTTCGTTGCCGCCGATAGCAAAGATCGTCCGCCCGGCAGTGGTCCGGTTCAGGAAGAACCCCACCAGCGGGTAACAGATAACCATGATGATGGCTGCGACCGCCACCGGGCCGATGAACCCGCCGAGAAGCTGGCGGAAAGCGGGGTCGGCGGGGGACTGCGGCGTGTCGGAGTAGACGTACACCAACCCCCGGATTCCCCCCAGGGTCGCCAGGGTCACGATGAAAGGCGCCAGCTTGAAGCGCGCGATCATGACGCCGTTGAACGCGCCCGCGAGGACCGAAACGACCAGCGCGACCAGGATGGCGAGCGGAAGCGGTATCTGCGCCTGCAGGCCAGTGGCCATGATCCCTGCCAGCGCGACGACAGACCCGACCGAGAGATCGATCCCGCCGGTCAGGATCACAATCAGCATCCCCAGGCTGATGAGGCCGTTGGCGGCGATCTGGCGCAGCACGTTGCTGATGTTGCGCTCGGTGAAAAACGTGTCGGTGGCCGTGGCGGCGATCAGGGTCAGAATGATGAACGCCGCCATGAAGCCGTAGTCCGCCCAGCGGCGCTGCGAGGTTTGGCTGAGGAACTGGTCCAGTTGCGCCGGCAGCGCCGAGCGCAATCGCTGCTTCACCTCATTGAGGCGGGACGACGTTTGCATAGTGCCCCTCTGAACTCTGGCTCGTGACAGTGGCAAGCGAGAGCAGGTCTTCTTCGGTCGCCTCTGCCTTTGTCAGCTCGCCGACCAGCCGGCCCTCTCGCATCACCAGTATCCGGTCGCTCATGCCAAGAATCTCAAGCATCTCCGAGGAAATGAGCAGGAACCCGATCCCCCGCTCCGCCAGATCGCGCATGATCTGGTAAATCTCCACCTTGGTCGCCACGTCCACGCCGCGCGTCGGCTCATCCAGCATGAGCACCTCCGCCTGGATGAGCAGCCACTTCGCCAGCGCGACCTTCTGCTGGTTGCCGCCACTGAGATACCGCACCAACCGCTCAAGCTGGGGAGGCCGAATCGCCAGCTCCTGTACGATCGCCCGCACCCGCTCTTCTTGTTGGCGGCGCTTCAGCACGCCCCACTGGCTCACGCTCGGCATGGAGGCCAGGCTCACGTTATCCCGGATCGAGCAGCTCATCACCAGGCCATTCTGCTTGCGGTCTTCGGTGAGAAAGCCAACGCCGGCGGCGACGGCAGCCCGCGGGTTCTTGGGGTGAAACGGCTTCCCTTTCAGGCGAATCTCGCCAGCGGTAAAGGGGTCCGCGCCGAAAAGACACCGCGCCACCTGGGTGCGACCGCTCCCCACCAGCCCGAAAAGGCCAAGGATCTCGCCGCGCGCAAGGGAGAAGCTGATCTCCTCGAAAGCGCCGGCCTTGCTGAGGTTCCTGACTGACAGGATTTCCGCGCCTGGCTGCGTGCGGCGGGGCGGGTAGATTTCGTCCAGCGTTCGCCCTACCATCATCTTGATGAGGTGATCTTCGTCGATCTCCTGGGGCCGCACCGTGCCGACCAACTCCCCATCCTTCAGCACGGTGATTCGATCCGCCACCTCGAAGACTTCATCCAGCCGGTGAGAGATGTACAGGACCAGCGTCGATTCATCGCGGAGTTTCCTGATCAGGCCGAAAAGCGACTTCAACTCCTCCTGCGAAAGCACAGCGGACGGCTCATCCAGGATCAGGATGCGCGGTCTGCCGGCCACCGCCTTGGCGATCTCCACCATTTGCTGATGCGGAACGCTCAGGCGCGCGACCGGCGTCCTGACGTTGAACCCGTGGAACCCGATCCGCTCCAGGATGTCGTGCGCCTGGCGGTGCGCCGTCCTCCAATCGACCCACCAGTCCACCTTGCCGGTGGGCATCTGCCCCATCAGGATATTCTCGGTGATCGAGAGGTGCGGGACCAGGCTGAATTCCTGGTAAACAGCGTAGATTCCCAGGCGGTGAGCATCAAGAGGCGAGTCGATGGACACCGGCTCGCCGTCCAGCAGAATCTCGCCTGCATCTCGCGGCACGGCGCCGGCAAGGATTTTCACCAGGGTGGATTTCCCCGCGCCATTCTCGCCGACAATGGCGTGCACCTCACCCGCGTCAGCCGAGAAATCCACGCCGCGCAGGGCTTGCGTCACCCTGTAGCTTTTGCTGGTCCCTCGCATTTGGAGGAAGCTAGAGCCTGACATCCGCTCAATACCCCGGCGCGACTCCCGGCAAAGCATTGTGCACAATGATCGTTTTCAGGTAAGTCATGGCTTCCAGCGTGTCATGGACGCCCTCGCGCCCATGTCCGCTGAACTTGACCCCGCCAAAGGGCAGGGTCTCCACGCGCAGCGCCGGTGACCAGTTCACAATCACCCCACCCACGTGCAAGCGATAGGCGATGTCGAAGGCGCGCGAGATGTCGTGGGTGAAGATCGCCGCCTGAAGGCCGTAAATACTGCGGTTGGTCAACTCGACGGCCTCGTCGAAGGTTTGGACCGCGACCAGCGGCGCTACCGGCCCGAACACCTCTTCGCTCAGGAGGCGCGCCGTCTCCGGGACGTCGGTCAGGAGTGTAGGCTCGACAAAGGTGCCGTTGCGGCGCCCCCCGGCTTTCAAAGCAGCCCCTACACTCACCGCATCCTTAATGGCAGCCTCGACGCGCTCAGCAGCCCTTACAGTGATCAGAGGACCGACATCGGTGTCTTCCTCAAGGGGGTTTCCAACCTTTAAAGCGCCAGTCTTGTGGGTCAGAATCTCGGTGAGTGGCCCATAGGCGGGCTTCTCGACGAATATGCGTTTGACCGCGCAGCAAATCTGGCCGTTGCCGCGCGCCAAACGGCCCAATACAATCGCGTTGGCGGCCTTTTCCAGGTCCGCGTCGGCGCAGACGATCAGGGCGTCGTTGCCGCCTAACTCCAGGTGAACTTGTTTAAGGGTTTGCGCTGCCAATTCGGAGATGCGCTTGCCGGTGGTTGTGCTGCCTGTAAACGTGACCAGTTGAATGTCCGGGCTGGACGCCAGGAACTCTCCAATCAGCGCGCCAGGCCCGGTAATCACCTGGTGGGCCGCCGGTGGCAATCCTGCTTGTTCGATCAGAGCCGCGATCTTCAGCAGGGTGAGGGGGCATTCCGGCGGCGGCTTGACAATGACGGCGTTTCCGGCAGCCAGCGCCGGGGCGGCTTTGTGGGCATAAAGCTCCACCGGATAGTTGAAGGGAATGATCGCTGCGACCACTCCCAGAGGCTGTCGAATGGTCAACGCAAGGTGATGTTCCTGACCGGGCACGGCGTCGAGAGGCGTGACCCGGCCAAACATGCGCTTCGCCTCTTCCGCGAATCCCCGGAAGATACGTGCCGTGACTCGAACCTCGTCGCGCGTCTGCCGGATGGGTTTACCGTTTTCCTTCGCCAGAAGCTCGGCGAGCGATTCCAGGTTCGCCTCCAGCGCGTCGGCAATGCGGAACAAGATGGCGGCGCGTTCATGAGCAGGCAGCCGGCCTATCGCGCGCTTGCCGCGTTGGGCGGCCTCCACAACCTTCTGGGCGTCGTCAAGAGTGCCTTTGGGCACCGTGTCGATAACCTCGCCGGTGGCGGGGTTGCGAACCTCCATCCACTCCCCGTCGGAGGCTTCTACCCATTGGCTGTCAATCAGCATTCTCATAGGCTTGCTCTCCTGTCTGAAGGTCCTGTCATATCCTGGCCGTCCGGGCATGGATTGCGCGGGTGTCGGATGGAGATATGTTCAGAAATTGAAATGGCATATCAACTATTGGAATTGTAGTGGAAAACACGAAGTTTGTCAACTCATATAAGAAACATGACTCCTTAAAGAAAACTGCGGCCCTTCGCACTGCCGGGCGCAGCCGCCGAAGGGTTTTCATCCCTTTGTGGCGCGCGCACGCGCACTGGAAAACTCCCCTCCCCTGAGAGGCCATTTGAGAAATCCGGCCATGGAAGTTTATTCAGGTTCCGCCGACTAAAGTCGGCGGCTCATCGCCGGAAAGCCACGGCGCGGTGGGGAATTCACCCCCGGCTGAAGCCGGGGGAACCCTGTTCAAACGGCCTCTGAATCAAGTGATGAAGGCGCTTGTAAGACACAGGCGCCTGACGTCGTTGCTAGACTTGATGCTAGACCTGGTTCATTTCCAGGGCGTGCCGCCCAATCGCTCGGAAAGGCCCCATGCTGCTCTCAGCAGTGGGCCTTTCAGCTCTTCCAGCTTTTGGAGGGTAAACCGTGTGTCAGGTCCGGATAGGCTGATGCCCATGCGCACGTGTCCATCCTGCTCGAAAACCGGGGCGGCGATGCAACGCATACTATCCGAGAACTCGTGATCGTCGATGGCGTACCCCTGCGCGCGGACGAGGTGCAGTTCTTTTCTAAACGCATCCGGGTCGGTAATGGTATTGCTCGCCATCTTTGGCAGGCCCGCCGCGATCACTTCCTCAATGAACCGTACATCTTGAAATGCCAGCAGCGCTTTACCGATTGACGTGCAATGCAACGGCGACCGATCGCCAATCTGGAAATCGACGGCGACGAGCTGCGTGCCCTTCACTTTCTGTATAAGCACAGTCTGTTGTCCGTCCAATACACAGAGATGGGTCGTTTCGCTCGTCTCCGCCGTGATGCGGTCAAGCATCTGGCGCGACAACCGCGAAACCTCGTTTTCGGCCAGGAGATTGCGACTTAAGTAAACAACTTTATAACTAAGGCTATATCTTTTAGCAAGGTCATCACGGATGATATACCCGGCCTCAGCGAGTGTGTTTAACATCCGGTATGTGGTACTCTTGTCGAAGCCCACGCTTTCCGCGACATCTGACAGGCTCATCGGCTGAGGTGACGCCGCAACCGCCTCAAGGACGCGCAACGCCTTAAAAGTTGTGGAGCTTGTGTCGGCTTTCCTATCAGACCCAGGGAATCTTTTCATGTTCTCAAAAGTCATCTGTTATTTCGAGAAATGAAATCTGATTACAATTATAGTCAATAAGCGTGCGGTGTCAAACGTGGGCAGCGCCGCACAACAGGCACGCTCTATGGTGCAAACAGCTCGCATCCCATGAACCCTGAGAACATCTGTCAGCAGCGGTTGTTATGATTGGATGGACAGGCTAAAATGTCAGGGCGAGAGACCTCTTCCACCCTTGCATTCAGGTCAACGTTTTGCCTCGCCAACCTGGAGGCATTGACTGCTCAACAGTAAAGCGAGCATCCTGCATTATGCTGATCGGGCTAATCGCTGCGGCGTCTGCATCGCTGCGGACCGCGTAATCGGGTAATAGGAATGGCTGAAGCAGTCGCATCCCCCAGAGGGATCACCTGGCGAGGCTTTTTCCAGCGCTATGGGCTGGCCCTTTCATTCGTGTTGCTTTGCCTTGCCCTGACGCTGCTCAGTGATCGCTTTCTGAGGGGCGACAATATTGTCAACATCCTGCGACAGTCTACCATCAACGGGATCATCGCGGTGGGGATGATGATGGTCATCCTGACGCGGGGCATTGATCTCTCGGTGGGGTCGGCGCTGGCGCTCACGGCAGTGGTGATGGCCGATGCGCTGATGAAGGGTGCAGGTTGGACGGGTGCTCTGCTCATCAGCATCGGGTTGGGTGCGCTGCTCGGCGTCACCAACGGCGCATTGGTGACGCGGCTGCGTGTGCCTCCCTTTATCGCCACGCTGGGGATGATGGTCTTCGCGCGCGGCCTGGCGCTGACTTACACCGAGGGGCGTCCCATCACTGGCTTAGACGAAAGTTTTCGCTTCCTGGGGAGGGGCTTTCTGGGGCCGGTCCCCATGCCCATCGTGCTTGCGGCGCTGGTTTTTGCGGGCGCTTATGTGGTGCTCTACCAGACCCGCTTCGGGCGCTACATCTACGCTATTGGCGATAACGAGGTTGCCGCGCGACTCTCAGGCATCGGAGTGAGACGTTACATCGCGTTCGTGTACGCCGTCGCTGGCGCGCTGGCAGCGCTGGCTGGCACCATCGAGATTGCCCGGCTGAACTCCGCCGCGCCGACTCTCGGCGCGGGCTACGAGTTCGATGCCATCGCTGCGGTCGTGGTGGGCGGCACCAGTTTCGAGGGTGGAGAGGGCACGCTATGGGGGACGCTGCTCGGCGTGCTCATCATCGCTGTGCTCAACAACGGGTTGAACCTCCTCAATGTGCCGTCGTTCTATCAGGATGTGTTGAAGGGGGCCGTGATCGCGCTGGCCCTGCTCATCCATCGCGCCATCCGCTGATGGCTGACAGAGCCGGCGCGTTCGGAAAACCATTCGGAGGCAGAGAGTCAAGTCGAAAGGAGGCGACTGCGAAAATAGACTCTGTCCGATTTTCAAGCGACCGCATATCCAAACGCATGAAGGAGAGAAGAAAAATGAACCGCAAACTGCTCGGCGTACTGACTATTGCCGCGTTGCTGATCGCTTCCCTGAGCCTGACCGCCGCCCAGGAAGCGCCGGTCATCGGTCTCTCGCTGTCAACGCTGAACAACCCGTTCTTCGTGACGTTGCGCGACGGGGCGCAGGCCGCCGCCGACGCGGCGGGCGCGACGCTGGTGGTGGTGGACGCACAGGACGACCCCGCCACCGAGGCGACCAACATCGAGGACCTGATCCAGCAGGGCGTGGACGTGCTGCTCATCAACCCGACCGACGCGGACGCGGTGGTGCCCTCGGTGGAGGCGGCGAACGCAGCGGGCATCCCCGTGTTCACCATTGACCGCGCCGCCAACGGCGGCGTGCTCGTCTCGCACATCGCCTCCGACAACGTCGCTGGCGGACGTATGGCCGCCGCTTATCTGTGCCGGATGCTTGCCGGGGCGGGGAAGGTCGTGGAACTGGAGGGGATCGCGGGCACGTCGGCGGCGCGCGACCGCGGCGCGGGCTTCAACGCCTACATGAGCGCGAGCTGCCCCGGCGTGGAGATCGTGGCGCGGCAGACGGCGAACTTCAACCGCGCGGAAGGCCTGACCGTGTTCGAGAACATCCTGCAGGCGCAGCCGGAGATCGACGGCGTGTTCGCGCACAACGACGAGATGATCCTGGGCGCGATTGAGGCGGCGCAGGCCGCCGGGCGCGAGGGGATCATCTTCGTCGGCTTCGACGCGATTGACGACGCGGTGGCCGCAGTCGAAGCGGGCACCCTCGCCGCCACCATCGCTCAGCAACCCGCCGTGATGGGGCAACTGGGCGTCGAGATGGCCGTCAGCTACGCCAACGGCGTGACCATCGAGGCGTACATCCCCGTGCCGCTGAGCCTGGTCACAGCGGAGTAAGCATTCGCTACTGGTATGGGCGGGAAGCTCTTTACCCGCCCGTTGCTCGGTGTCTTATCGGCAGGGGCACGGCGCTGCGCCCAAAGGCGCGTGTGCCCCTGCCGGGTACAGGATGTCGTTGCAGGCAAGCATGGCTGAAAACGGCGCGCTCCTGCGTATGGTGAACATCACCAAGACCTTTCCCGGCGTGCGGGCGCTCAGCGAGGTGGTTTTCGAGGTCTTACCGGGCGAGATTCACGCGCTGGTGGGTGAGAATGGCGCTGGCAAGAGCACGCTGATGCGCGTACTGACCGGCGCGCATCCCCCCGACTCCGGTGAAACTTACTGGCGCGGCGAGCGGGTGGAAATTCATGCCCCGGCGGACGCGCAGGCGTTGGGCATCAGTATGATCCACCAGGAATTAGCGCTGATCCCCTACCTGGACGTGGGCAAGAACATCTACCTGGGGCGCGAGCCGGAGGGCCGCGTGCCCGGCTTTATCGACTATCCCAGGCTCTATGCCGACGCGACCGCACAACTGGCGCGCGTTGGGCTGGACATCGACCCGCGCACGCTCGTCTCCGAGCTTCCCATCGCCCAACGGCAGATGGTGGAGGTGGCGAAGGCGCTCTCGCTGGACGCCTCTCTCATTGTGATGGACGAGCCGACCTCCGCCCTGACCGACCGCGAGGTTGAGACCCTGTTCGCCCGGATGCGCGAACTGCGCGCGCAGGGCGTCTCGACCGTGTTCATCTCCCATCGGCTGGAGGAAGTGTTTAGGATTGCTGACCGGGTGACCGTGTTGCGCGACGGGCAACTGGTCGGCACCGCGCCCGTGCACGACCTGACCGAGGAACGGGTCGTGCGCATGATGGTCGGGCGCGAGTTAAAAGACATTCAGGTCAAAACCAGCACCCCGCAGGGGGCGGAGATTCTGCGCATCGAGGGGCTGCGGCGCGGCAAGGCCGTCCGTGACGTGAAACTGACCCTGCATCGGGGCGAGATTCTGGGGATTGCCGGGCTGGTCGGGGCCGGGCGCACCGAACTTGCCGAGACGATCTTCGGCGTCCACCCCGCCGACGCGGGGCGGATGTGGATCGACGGGCGGGAGGTGAGCATTCGCTCGCCAGCGCAGGCCATCGCTTCCGGGATCGGTTTCGTACCGGAAGACCGCAAGGCGCAGGGGTTGTTCCTGCGGCAGGCGGTCGTTCACAACGTGGTGATGCTTATCTTGAAAGCGTTGGCGCGCATGGGTTTCTTGCACAACCGGGACGCGCGCGCCACCGCCGCTGCCCTAGTCGAGCGGCTGGACATCCGCACGCCGAGCCTGGATCAGATTGTGCGCAACCTGAGCGGCGGCAACCAGCAGAAGGTCATCATTGCACGCTGGCTCACGCGCGAGCCGAAGATCATGATTCTGGACGAGCCGACACGCGGCATCGACGTAGGCGCGAAGGCCGAAATCCACCGCCTGATGAGCGAGCTTGCCGACCGGGGCGTGGGCATTCTGATGATTTCATCCGAGTTGCCGGAGGTCTTGGGGGTGAGCGACCGCGTGTTGGTGATGCGCGAAGGGCAGATCGTAGCCGAGCTTGACCCGCGCGCGGCGACTCAGGACGACGTGATGAGGGCGGCAGCCGGAGGGACGATTGACAGCCGAAACAATCGCCAGGACAACTGATAGGAACGCGGTCCGTGCGCTGATTGACCTGATGCGGCGGGGCAGCGCCTTTATCATCCTGTTCGGCCTGATGTTTGCCTTCTCGCAGCTTACGGACCGCTTCCTTACCGCCTCCAACCTGACCAACGTGCTCGTCCAGACTGCGCCAGTGGTGATGGTCACGGTGGGGATGACGCTCGTCATGCTGAGCGCTGGCATTGACCTGTCGGTCGGATCGGTGGCGGCGCTGGCGGGCGCGCTCGCCGCCGGGCTGGTGGTGCGCGACGGCTGGTCGGTGCCGCTGGCGATGGTTGTCGCGGTGATCGCCGGCGCCGGATTGGGTTTGGTCAACGGCGCGCTGGTGGTGTTCGGGCGGTTGCCGCCGTTCGTGGCGACGCTGGCGATGCTGGGCGTGGCGCGCGGCCTGACCCTGGCTTATAGCGAGGGCAAACCTATCGCCATCCGCGAGTACGCGGATTTCACCTACTGGCGCGATGGAATGGTCGGCCCCGTACCCGTGCCGGTGGTGATGGCGTCTGTCATTTTGCTTGTTGTGTGGGTGTTGCTGCGGGCGACGCGATTCGGTCTGCACATCTACGCCATCGGTGGCAACGAGGAGACCACGCGCCTGGCTGGCGTGCCCACCGACCGGGTTAAGCTCATCGTCTATACCGCCAGCGGGTTCCTGGCGGCTTTGACCGGGCTGCAACTCACCGCGCGGCTGTACTCAGCGCAGCCCCGGACGGGTGTCGGGCTGGAACTGGACGCTATCGCGGCGGCGGTGTTGGGAGGCGTAAGCCTGTTCGGCGGTGTGGGCGGCGTGATCGGCGCGACGGTGGGCGCCCTGATTATCGGCACGCTCGGAAACGGACTTAACCTGCTGCGTGTGCCTTCATACCACCAACAGGTCGTTCAAGGGGTGCTGTTGGTCATCGCGGTCATAATCGACTTGTATACTAAAAGATACCGGCGGCATTAGAGGCTACTTGAAAAGGTCACAACTGCTCGAAGATGCTAGCTACCGGACACCAGACCAACGTTCTATGTTTTTGGGTCGTTTTCCAGCCCTTACCTCACCCCCCGACCCCCTCTCCACACAGTGGAGAGGGGGAGCAAGCCTGCTAGCGCCTCAAAGTCCCCCTCTCCATCGTATGGAGAGGGGGACTTAGGGAGTGAGGTAAGAAGACACACAGACTTCATGCGCGAACATACGTTCAGTATCCGGTAGCTAGCGAAGATGTGCGAAAGGTGCGTTCAACGATCCAGCGCCGGGGCTGGACTTGAGACCCTTGTTGTGCGTCAGGCCGTTGGAGGCCCTCAACGCTCCCCAGAAATTTCATGCAATCGCTCGCACGAATGCGCTTTCACGACACCTCAGCGATCATGTCGTAGATGGGCAGCAGGGCGTGATACGCCGCGTCGAAAGTCGGGTAGAGGCGCGCATATACCGCCTGCGCAGCGGGATCGGGCGGGATGGTCTCGGCAATCCGGTTCATCTGCTCGATCATCGAGAAGTCTGGATACAGGCCCACCCCTACCCCGCCGGCCAGCGCCGCGCCCATCGAGGTCGCCTCCTCCAGAATCGCCAGGCGGTGCACCGGCATCCCGTAGAGGCTCGCCATCACGCCATTCCAGAAGCGCCCGCGCGCCCCGCCGCCGATGAGCCGCATCGCGTCGATTTTCGCGCCCTGCGCCCTGAACGCATCCAGGATCACGCGCAGGTTCATGGTCACCCCTTCCAGCACGGCGCGGATCATGTCGGCGCGCGTGTGCCGGATGGTCAGCCCGATGAATGCGCCCCGCGCGCGCGGGTTCCAGCGCGGGCTGCGCTCGCCCATCAGGTAGGGAAGGAAGATCAGCCCGTTCGCGCCTGGAGGCGACTTCGCCGCCTCCAGGTTCATCACCTCGTAAGAACTGACGCCGAGTGTCTCGGCAGCCTGCTGCTCAATCAGGCAAAGCTGGTCGCGCGTCCACTGGTAGGATGCGCCAGCGGCCTGCATCGTACCGGTAGGCATGAACATCTTCGGCACGATGTGACCGAAGGTGAAGGTCTTGAAGTTGGGGTCGTAAATCGGCTTGTGGGTCGAGAGCGCAATCCATGAGGAGGAGCCGATGTAGTTGTAAGCGCTGCCCTCTTGGATGACCCCCGCCCCCACCGCCGCACACGCGCCATCCCCGCCGCCGAGGACCACCGGCGTCCCCGCCGTCACACCCACCTCATCGGCGACTTCGGGGCGCACTGCGCCCACCACGTCGACGGACAGGCGCAGGTCGGGCAGTTGCGCCGCGTCGATCTCAGCCGCCTCGATGATGCGTTCGGACCAGACGCCCCGCTCCAGGTCATAGAGGTTCATGCTCGACCCATCGGAGGGGTCGGTAACGAACGCGCCGGTCAACCGGGCGACAATCGAGTCTTTGGCGTGGACGAACCGGTACGCCGCTTTGTAGATGTCGGGCTGGTGGTCGCGCAGCCACAGCATCTTGCACAGCGAGTATGAGGCGCTAAGCCGGTGCCCGGTGATGCGATAGACCTCTTCAGGGGGGATGCGTTCACCCAGCCAGCGCTCCTGTTCGACGGCGCGCTGGTCCGCCCAGATGATGGCCTTGCGCAGCGGGCGTGCGTTCTTGTCCAGCGGGACGCAGCCCATCATCTGCCCGCTGAACGTGATGCAGGCGATGGCGTCAGCGCGCACACGGGTTTCTTGCAACAGTTTCCGTGTCGAGAGGCAAACCGCCTGCCACCAGTCGTCGGGGTTTTGCTCCGCCCAACTGGTGTGCGCATACTCCGTGTCGTAGGCGTAAAAGGCGCTCCCCTTCAATGCGCCCTCGCGGTCGTAGAGCGACGCTTTGTTGCCGGTGGTGCCCAGATCGTGGGCGAGAACGTAGCTTTTCATGTTCATCCCCTGTTCAGGTATGCAAAGGCGGACAAGCGGGCGAAAAAACGCCCGGCTTACGATAGCGCAACATCTTGACCGGCAGGGGGCTTAAGCCCCCTGTCCACCCTTATCCTGCCGTCGAGCCAAACAGTATTTCGCGCCAGAAGGCAACCGGCTTATAATCTTGAGAGATTTTACGCGGGAACGGAGAACATATCAATGGCGCTAATGGAGCCATTCACAACCCACCTTAACTTACAAACCGGCGTCATCCACCCTGTCAGAAAGGTCTTGCAACGGCGTCTGAGTGACATGCGCCACATGTACGCCGACGAGGACGCCTATCGCCATATCCTCCAGACCGAGGGGGATCGCCTGATCTACGAGGTCTATCCGGTGGACCTGCCGGAGGAGGCAGGGCAGGTGCTTCAGTCCACGACCATTATCCACCCCGGTCGTGTGGGGGACGAATTCCACATGACGAAAGGGCACTTCCACGCGCAGCGCGACCGCGCCGAGGTGTACCTGGGTCTCGCCGGCGAGGGTTATCTGATCTTGCAGGCCGAGGACGGCACGGTGCGCGGCGTGCCGATGCAAGCGGGGACGCTTGCCTATGTGCCGCCGTCTTGGGCGCACCGCACCGCAAACACCGGCGACACCCCCTTCGTCTTCCTCGCCGTCTGGCCCGGCGACGCCGGCCATGATTACGCGACGATTGAGCGAAGCGGGTTTGCCCGACTCCTTGTCTCAAAAGACGGCCGGCCCACCTTTGTTGACAATCCCCGGTGGGGGAAATGAGCGCTGCGCCTGACCGTGAAAGCCGTTCATGCTGCTGTGGGGGTTCACGCGAAACGGCTTCGACAGCAGGCAGTGGGCTTAAGCCCACCGTCCGGCAAGGCTTTGCCCAAAAAGAGGGTGGATACTGTGAAAGGCAAGATTCTCGTCACGGCCCGCTCGTTCCGCACGATCAAAGGGCCGCATCAGCAAATGCTCATCGACGCCGGTTATGAAACAGTCAACAGCCCCTATGACCGGCCACTCGAGGGGGCTGAAATGGCGGCGTTGGTCCCCGGTGTGGTCGGGATCATCCTGGGTCTGGATGCGGTGACCGCAGACGTTATCGAGCGCGCCGAATCGCTGCGGGTAATCGCCCGTTGCGGCGTCGGGGTGGACAACGTCGACCTGGCGGCGGCGACGGCTCGCGGCGTCGTGGTAACCAACACGCCGGGCGCGAACAGCGTCGCCGTGGCCGAACTCACCCTGGCGCTCATGTTGGCGCTGGCGAGACGCCTGCCCCATCATAACCAGGTCGTGAAGAGTGGCGGCTGGTCCCGTACAACAGGGGTAGAACTGTATGGTCTCACGTTGGGCCTGATCGGCATGGGGCGGATAGGGCAAGAGGTGGCGCGGCGAGCCGCTGCGTTCGGAATGCGGCTTCTGTATCACGATCCGGTTTCCCCTCCGCCTGAGTTTACGGATCATTTGCAGGCGACCTACCGCCCGTTTGAGGACTTGCTGTCCGAAAGTGACATCGTCAGCTTGCATCTGCCGCTGACTGACAAGACCCGTAACCTCATCGACCGAAGTGCGCTCCAAAAGATCAAGCCATCGGCGTTTCTCATCAACACGTCGCGCGGCGGCCTGGTGGATGAGCAGGCGCTCTATGAGGCGCTGGCGGGGGGTACGCTTGCGGGCGCCGCCTGCGATGCCTTTGCGCAGGAGCCGCCTGTCGGCAGCCCGCTTCTCGGACTCGACAATTTCATTGCGACACCGCACATCGGCATGACCACGCACCAGACGACGCTGCGCATCGGGATTATGGCTTCGGAGAGCGTATTGGCTGTGTTTCGTGGGCAGAGGCCAGCCCATGTGGTTAATCCTGAAGTCTACCGGTGAGGACGAACCCTGGGATCATTCCTGCGGATTTACATACTTAACAAAAGGAGTCAATATGACCTCACAACCCGACCCATTCGAACCATGCACGGTCCCAACCCTTTACTTTATCGGTGTGACAACGGGCAAGTCGTCAATCATGAAGGTTTTTCCGAGATGGTCGGAGATTCTCGGCCTGGGCGCGGCGATCGCGGGATGGGATGCGCCGATTCACGCGCCAGCCGAGATTTACCGGGTCATCGTGGACCATATCAAACAAGACGTCCTGTCGATGGGCGCGCTGGTCACCACACACAAGATCGATCTCCTGGACGCCGCGCGCAATTTGTTCGACTACCTAGACCCCTATGCGCAGCTATGTGGTGAGATCTCGTGCATCTCCAAACGCGATGGACGATTGGAAGGTTACGCCAAAGACCCGATCACGTCGGGCCTGTCATGGAAAGCTTTTGTCGAACCTGGCTATTGGGGGCGAACCAACGCGCATGTCCTGTGTTTGGGTGCAGGCGGCTCGGCGGTGGCGATCAGCGTGTTCGTGTCGAACCTGCCCGATAAGGCAGACCGTCCTGAACGGTTTGTCGTGGTCAACCGCAGCCAGCCGCGCTTGGACACGATGCGAAAAATCCATGCCCAGCTTCGCACCGACATCGTGTTTGAGTACATCTGTAACGAAGACCCGCGCCGAAATGACGCGATTATGGCGTCCCTGCCGCCTGGCTCTATGGTCATCAACGCGACCGGCATGGGCAAGGATCGCCCCGGCTCACCCATCACCGACAATGGCCTGTTCCCAGAACACGGCCTGGTCTGGGAACTCAATTACCGGGGCGAGCTGGACTTCATGCACCAGGCCGAACGTCAGGCCGCGAGGCGCGGGTTGAAGATCGAAGATGGCTGGATCTATTTTCTGCATGGGTGGACGCAGGTGATCGCCGAGGTCTTTCACCTGGACCTGACGCCTGAACTGTTCGCTGAGCTTGCCAAAGCCGCGGCAGTGATCCGTTGACGGTGATGAAGCAGCCTGTGTTCTGGGTGTGATCGGTGTTGAAGTCAGGGGGACCTGTTGGCGGATGACCGGTTGCCGGGTCGTTTCTTCGAGGAGCCGATCTCCGCTACGCCTGTGGCTTATTCCTCTGCGAGCGTTTATTAAGCGTCGCCACGCGAGGTCCCTTTTCTCATGATGTACGGGGTATCCGGCTGAAGCCGGAGGCGTCGCCCTTCAGCAACATCCCGGCGCATCTGCCGCCGTTCTTCCTCAGCCCGGAGAGGGCGATGCGTGTGGTGCGTTAAGCGCTTGCCCGCACTCTACTTGGGCGAAGCAAGCACGATAGTGCCGAAAAAAAGACCGTCACCGCGCTATGCGTTGACGGTCTCCTTTGCAAGACAGCGTTGGGTTACAGCCCTTGTTCGATGAGGTTGGTGATGTACACGGCAGGGTGAACAGATACCGCCCCACCTCTCTAGATCAACCTTTAATTGCACCTACCAGTATTCCCCTCGCAATAAAGCGCTCAAGGATGATCGCCAGAATGAGCACGGGAATAATCATCAGCATGACCAGCACTGAGATATTCCACCATTGCGGGCCGCGCGTCGCGTTTTGAGCAACCACCAGGACAGGCATCGTCTGCGTATCAGCGCCGGAGAGGAACAGCCCTAGCAAGTATTCGTTCCACGCAAACACCAGCACCACCAGGAACGTGGCGACAAGACCCGGAACAGACAGAGGCAGCACGATTTCGCGCAGCACCTGGTAACGCGACGCGCCGTCAATGAACGCGCTCTCCTCGATTTCGATGGGGATTGTCTGGAAATAGTCGCGCAGGAACCAAATGGCGAGGGGTAGGTTGATCGCTGTGTAAGTGATAATCAACGCCACATGGGTGTTCAGCAGCCCCAATTGCTGGAAGAGAATGTAGATCGGGATAATCACCGCGACAGGGGGCAGCATCCGCTGCGAAATTAGCCAGAACGCAATATCGTTGTTATTCAGCGCCCGCTTGAAGCGGCGTGCAATTGTCTGCCCCAGCACTAAGAACACAGCGATACCGACAACGACAGCGATCAACCAGGGCACACCCAGACCCATCGCCGCGATGACGAATACGAGACACGCGAGGAACGTCAGGACCAGTGCAAGTTTGGGTTGGTAAGCGAAGCGAACTAAGGCATAGGAAGCCAGCGCCCCGATGATCAACGCAAGAAACGAACTACTTAGCCCGACCACAAACGTGTTGAAGTACGGTCGGGTTACCAGATTGCCGCTCTCTGCGAGCAGGTACTTCCAGGCGTGTAAAGACGGCTCGAAATCCACAAACGGGATGTATTTCGGACCGGTGTTTACATCCACAGGGAGCTTGAACGCGGTAACGAAGAGCCAGTAGATCGGAAGCAACACCACGAAGGTCCACACGCCCAAGAGAATGTAGGATACCGCCATCGTAACGGGCGACGGTTTGAACGGGCTTGAGCTGGCGAATAACCGCTTCATCTACACTCGCTCCAGGAGGCTCCGCCGGATGAAGTTGACAAACACCATAGCCATGAAAGTAACCACAAACAGCAGCAGGTAAGCTAACGCCGCCGATGTCCCCAAGTCGAGCGCGCGCCACAGGTTATAGGCATGGAGCGTCATCGATTCGGTGCTTGTGCCGGGGCCGCCGTTGGTCAGTACCTGGGGCATGTCGATGATTTTGAAAGCTTCGATTAAGCGAATGAGAATGACGGTGGTGCTGACCGGGGCGATCTGCGGGAGGATGATATAGCGAAATATCTGCGCGCGACTGGCGCCATCGACCAGCGCGGCTTCCACCAACTCGGTGGGAATAGACTCCAACGCGGCCAGTAAAATAATGAATATGAAGGGGGTCCACTGCCAAACGTCGCCGATCAGGATGGCGATACGTGCCCCGTGCCCCGTGTCCACCCAGGATAGCTCGGACAGCCCCAGCCAAGCCCAGACGGGGGATAAGGGGCCTTTCAAGGTATCGGTTACCATACGAAACGTGAACCCGATCCCGACCGGCGTGATCATCATCGGCAGCAGAAAAATGACACGGAAAAAGCGCCTGCCTGGCAAGTTCTGGGTCACGAGGAGTCCCAGGCCAAGCCCAAGTAAATATTGAAGGCTCACCCCCGCAAAGACGAAGATGAGCGTTACCACAAGCGTTCCAGGAAGACCTTCTCCGGTCAAGGCGCTGACGGCAATCCAGGCAAGTCCGGCAGCAATGACCACCGTCACCACCCGCATAACCAGGCCGAACGCCGTGCGGCGAGGACCGGTCACGTAGCGGAACACTAGATAGAGCATGAGTCCGATCAACGCTGCCAGCAGGAGCCACGCGACCGGTGACAAATCAGAAAGCTTACCCAAAAAGTGCCGGCTTTCGCTGCCGAGGAGAAGCTTCTCATAATTCTTCAAGCCCACAAACGTGATATCGAACCCGCCCCTCACAAACTTGATCCGCGTCAGCGAGGTAAAAAGCGAGAGGACGAGAGGGAAAAGCGACAGCGCAAGTACGATCAGGACAGCCGGTGTTAACAGCACTAACCTTGAAGAATCGGCTTGCTTCAGAGGTTCCGGTTCGATTTTACGGGTGGTGTAAAGGTCGGTCTGCGAGGCACTCATTTGATCCTGCCTGGACGTATAGAGAGATATACGCTGGAATTGGTGGTCCCCCGCTTGGGTGTTGATACGGATCGGTCAGGCTTGGCGAGACCTGAAAATGTTTGCGCTTGTCTTCCCTCACCTGCCCCCCTCTCTATTTGATGGCGAGGGGGGAGCTGCGCTTCGCGCGGCGGGGGTGAGGTCAAGCGTTCTGCAAAACCTCATCAACACTCCAGAGGGAGACCACCCTGGTATGTAAATCACAAAACGATCTCGGAGGGCTAAGCCTCCGAGATCGAATCGTCAGCGCTTCAACGGTTACTCCAAGCCCAGCGACCCACGGTAGGCGGCAAGCTGATCTTCACGACCAAGCTCCTCCGTGATCTCCTCCCAGCGATCGTGGATTTCCTGGGCCGCTTCCTCGGCAGTGAACTCGCCCGCCAGGAACTGGCTCAGCACCGTATCCAACACGACTTGCTGATAGCGCTGGTTCTGCGGGATGCGCAAGTCGAGGATCATGTTCGGGCTGTTCAGGCTATCCTGGATAGCGCCCAGGTAGACCTCTGCAGCCTGTTCGCTGAAGCCAGCTTCAAGCCAGGGGTCCAGGTTCTCGAACTGCGAGATCCGGTATGGGTTGAACCCGGTCCGACCGATGGTGACATCCACATTCGCCTGGGCGGGCTGGGACATGTAGGAGAAGAAAGCGTAAGCGACATCCCTTGCCTCTTGCGAGGCGCCCGCACTCACGCCGCCCGACCAGCCGCCGAACGAGGCAAACGGCGCGTAGTTGACACCATCAATCGCGTAAGGACAGGTCTCGGCGTCGCAGGGAACCAGTTCACCCGTCGCGCGGTCAACGACCTCCGTAGAACCCGGAGTGATAACCGCGCCGACGAGGTCCTGGACAACCGATTGCTCAGGGTCCACCGCCAGCGAGCCGATGTCGCCCCAGTCGAGGCTCAAGGCGCATCGTCCGGCGATGAAAGCGGTGCGGGTGTCGCCGACGTCCATCGCCTGCTCATCCGGCGGGCCATATTCGCTGGTCTGCTTGTAGATCTCGAGCGCCCGGATGAAGCCGGCATTGTTGACGAGCGGCGTCATGGTCTCGGTGTCGAAGAAGATCCCCTGCGACGTGCCCTGGCTCTGCAAGTAGGGGCCGGCGATGGAGAGAATCCACCAGTAGGCCTGGGCGCTGCGCTTCTTGGAGATGCACGATCCGAAGTCACCTTCACCGTCGCCGTTCATGTCCTGGCCGTGCACCGCGGCGGCAACTTCCAGGTATTCGTCCCACGTCCGGGGAGGCTCCAGGCCGGCGTTTTCGAGCACATCGATGCGGTAGTAGACCATGTGGAAGTCCCCGTCCAGCGGGATGGTGTAGATTCTGCCGCCGAAGGTTGCGCTGAAGTCGCGGAAGAAGGGGGCCACATCTTCCCACTGAATCGCTTCATCGGCTTCGATGTACGGCGTGAGGTCCTCCAGATAGCCAGCGACAACATAGTCGGCCATCCATTGCGGCGCGAAGACGAACGCTTCATAGCTGTTGGTCCCGGTGGCCTGGTCGGTGAGGATGGTCTGGTAGAGGTCAGCAAACGGCACCGTCACGACATTCACCTGAGCGCCGGTCAGCTCTTTGAAATCCGGCGCACGACGTTGCAAGGGTTCGGCAATTTGTGGGCCGGTGAACGTCAGCACATCGATCTCGATACCTGCGTATGGCTGATCCTGAGCGAGAGAGACTCCGAAAGAGCCAATGGTCAGGGCCACAAGCACGCCACACGTGAGTAGAAGTTGTTGCCTTTTCATCGATCCTCCTCCAAGTTTATCGTGCAACAGACACATGGATCAGCGGCATCTGCCTTCCTCAAATGATCAACTAGTCGTGCGCGAGGTTACCTCCTTTCTCGAACTTAGACAGCGGACCTGCAACGAGGCGAGTTGGGTACATCCAGGAAAACTCGTCAACCAGGGTGTGGCAAAGCTGGCGCATGTCGAAGAGAACGACCGGAGTCTGCGTATTCATATTTGGAAACGCTGAGTTAGCGACGTTGGCGGTGATCGTCAGTAGTCAGCATAACACATAAACAGCGTCTCGAAAAGGAGGTGGTCTCCCTCTAGAGTGTTGATGAAGTTGTTCAGAACGCTTGACCTCACCCCCCGCCCC
>DAOTXU010000245.1:0-36705 GCA_034435135.1 Anaerolineae bacterium
GTCCCCCTCTCCCGTATGACGGGAGAGGGGGCAAAGATACCACAAATCTGGGTTCATAGTCCCCTCTCCCCTTGTGGGAGAGGGGATTTAGGGGTGAGGGAAAGCAAGGGCGACCTTTTCAAACACATTCTAAGGAGGTCCATCATGTGCCGGCCAATCGTCTTCCGTACCCTGGTCCTGTTTGCCGCAACCCTGATCTTGCTCCTTGTGGGCGTCTCGCCTGCCCCGGCGCAAGAGAGCGCGCCGGTTCCGTGCGAAGACTTCGCATTCAACCATATCGAGTTTGACCGTATCGGAGGCGACATCGCCAACATCTCGTTCGAGTGGACGCCGGTCGAGGGCGCGGTCTGGTATCGGCTGTACCTGTCCGACTCGGCGGGGCGTATGTATGAATACCTGGTGGCTGCCCTGGGGCATCTGGTCCCCGTTTCGGACCTTGACCATCCTGATAGTTACACGGCCTGGGTCGTGGCGCTGGACGCCGACCAGAACGAGCTTTGCCGCACCGCAGTCCACGAGTTTCTCATGGACCGGCCCTACTGTCCACCCGGCGCTGGCGTCTCCTGCCACGACGCCTGCATGTCCATCGTGACGCCATGGTGCGAGGCTATGTGTGAAGGCGACCCGGCGTGTGTGGAAGTTTGCCTGGGTGAATTAACCTGGTTCTGCGATCTCGCATGTGGGAACTGCGGCAGCTTGTGCTCGGAGGTTTGCGCGGGCGACCCCGAGTGCGAGGAGGAGTGCCTGGCCGAATGCGATTGCCTGTCTTGCGAGATGAACTGCGAGCTTACCTGCTTGCAGCAGTGTGACCCTGATGACGAGGAATGCCTGATCAACTGCATGGAGGGCTGCTGGGAAGGCTGCGGCGAGGTGTGTGAGGGGTGACAGATAGCGCTGCGAAACAGCGCGCCCCAGTAAAGGGTTGCGCCGAATCGCGGCTTGGCGACTGCCAAGCGCCTGACCGAAATATCGTTCGGACTGCATCGGACAAGGGCCTAAGCCCTTGTCCGATATGATGCAATCCCATAAAGGCCGAAGGCTTTTTCACGCGCGCTTCATGCTTGTTAGAGTTGTGTGTTATTTAAATTCATGAAATGAATATTGTGGTATAGTGAAGGTAACATAGACGCGCAGGTGCTCAGGAGCAGTATGTGAGCGTCGTTTGTACGCATTGCGACCACGTTAACCAAGTCGGTGCGCTGGTCTGCGAAAACTGTCACCAGAGTCTCATCAAAAACACGTCCGTCGCCGTCGTCAACACGGACTGGCTGACGGACACACGCAAGTTGATGACCGAGGAGATAGAAGTCGCCGGGCCGCCGGCGCAACCCGACGCTTACGAAGTCATCCTGCGCGTGCCGGGCGCGCCGCACCCGCTGGTGCTGGAACTGACGGAGGGCGGTCTGATTCTGGGGCGGACCGACCTGGAAAAGCGCATCTTCCCCGACGTGGACCTCAGCCCCTTCGGCGCGGAGGATTACGGCGTCTCGCGCCGCCACGCCCGGCTCACGGTCAATACTTCTACCAGGGAGGTTGAGATTACCGACCTGGGCAGCCTCAACGGCACCTATGTCAACGGCGCGCGTCTGGACGCCCACCAGTCGCGCTTCCTCAACAGCGGCGACGAGGTACACCTGAGTCGTCTGTTCTTCACGTTCTTCTACCGGTCGTAGTCAAACCAGCGAACCGCTCAGGCGGAGCGCTATCAACGCGATGAAGCTCGCGGTCACCCCGGCAGCAGCCAGCCAGTCGGCGCGCGTCATGCGGATGTCGTAGAGCACGGTGCGCGGTCCGCGCCCAAGCCCGCGCACCGCCATCGCCATGCTGAGCTGGTCGCTCAGCCGCAGCGAGGCGATAATCGTCGCCACCAACACTGGCACAAAGCTCCGCGCCTGCGCAATGAGCCGTCCCCGCCCAACCATGTGTCCGCGCGCCTCCTGCGCCTGGCGGATGGTCGTGAACAGCGCATAGGATGTGGGCAGGTAGCGCAGCGTCAGCGACACGGTCAACCCCCAGGTGTAGGGCATCCCCAGTTTGACCAGGCCGCGCACGAGCGCATCGGGCGGCGTGGTGAGCAGCGGCGTCGCTGCGATGAACGCCAGCGCGTTCGCCCGCGCCGCAAAGGTCAGCGCCGCCAGTAACCCGCCTGTGGTGAGGCGCAACGGTCCCAGCGCCCACAACTCCGCGCCGCCGGACGAAAACCAGGGCTGAAGGACCAGGATCAACGCCGTGATCGGGGCCATGCGCGCCCACACCCAGCGCACCCGGTCCCCCGGCACCTCCGAGGCGAGCAGCGCCGCGTTCACTGCCGCGAGCGCGACCAGCAGCGCCGGGATGCTCTGCATCCCCACGCAGAGCGCAATCCCCAGCAGCGCCGCCCACAGCTTGACGCGCGGGTCAAGGCGATGCAGCCGGCTGGCGCGTGGGACGTACAGGTCAAACGATAGGCTCATCGCTCGCTGCCCGGTTCTCGGCGGCTCGATGCTGGGCGCTCGAAGCTGGAAGCTGGCCGGCCGGTTTTCTCTGAATTCTGGCGTCTGGAGTCTGAACTCTTTATGAGGACGGCGCGGTCGCGCAGCAGGGCGGCCAGCTCCGCCACCGTGAGCGGCGTTTCTGCGAGGCCCAACTCGCGCGCGAGCGCAACCACAAACGGCACGTCGAGCCGCGCCGCGCGCAGCGCCTCCGCCTGTGCGAAGATTTCTTCCGGCGGGCCGTCGAGCAGAACTCGCCCCGCGCTCATCACCACCACGCGGTCACACTTGCCCGCCAGCCGCATGTGGTGCGTCACCATAATGATCGTCCCGCCCGCCTCGTGATGCGCACGCAACCAGGCGATCACCCGCCGCCGCCACAGCCCGTCCAGCCCTACCAGCGGCTCGTCCAGCGCCAGGATCGGCGCGCGCATCGCCGCGACCGACGCCAGCGCCACCAGCCGCCGCAGGCTGAAGCTCAGCACCGCCGGGGGGTGGCGTTCGTATGCGCGCAGGCCGAACTGGTCCAACGTCTCGTCCACGCGCGCAGCGAGTTCCGCGCCGCGCAGACCCAGGTTGCGCGGCCCGAAGGCGATCTCTTCGCGCACCGTCGGGCTGAAAATCTGGTGCTCCGGGCTTTGAAACGCGAAGCCCACCATACGCGCGATCTCGCCTACCGGGAGCGCCCCCGCATCGCGCCCGAACAGGCGCACCGCGCCGCGCTCCGGGCGCAGCAGGCCGAGTAGATGCTTGAGCAGCGTGGTCTTGCCGCTGCCGTTCGCGCCGATCACGGCCACATATTGCCCGGCGGGCACTTCCAGGCTGACGCCATGCAGAGCGTGCGCCCCGTTGCCCGGATAGATGAAGTGGATGTCCTTCAGCGAGATGGCGAGTTCGGTCATGACACAGGTTGTCGATCCGTTCACAAGGCGCGCACCGGGCCGTAGCTGAAATGGCCGGGGTAAATCGTCCGCAGGCCCATCGACCTGACGCGCTCTACAGTCTCGAAAAGACGCGCCCGGTCCTCGGCCAGGGCCGACATTGACGGGCCGAGGTCGCCGTTCCGCCGCCGTAAGACCGCGTCGCCGCTGAAGAGCGCCCCCTGCTCCGGGTCGTATAACCCCACGTGGCCGAGCGTGTGCCCCGGCAAGCTCAACACCTGCCAGCGCGCGCCGCCGAAGTCGAGCATCTCGCCCGGCGCGACGACGGTTACATCTTCGACCAGGGGCAGCGGCGACAGCAGGAAGGCCAATCCCCAGAGCGGCTTGATCCACCAGGGGCCAGACTGTCGCCAGAAGTGCGAGTCGCGCCATGTCTTCTCACCGCACAGGAAAGGCGCGGTCTCCGCCGAACAGTAGACCGTCGGCGCATAGTCGGCCACGACCCGCCCCAGCCCGCCAACGTGGTCGCAGTGCCAGTGCGTGATGAACACCCACTCGACCCGCCGATTGCCGAGCCGCCGCCGCAGGCGCGCGTAGTCGGGGCCGAGGCACGCATCGACCAGGCCGACCCCGCCGCCATCGCGCCGCTCATCGACGATATACAGGTTGACCTGCTCGAAGTCGCGCGATTGGATTTGTTGGACGTGCATCGTCGTCTTCTGTGAGCGATCTTTCGAGTAACCATCCCGCAGGGGCACGGCGCGCCGCGCCTCTACACGCCCTTGAGCGATTTTACTGCCTCATCAAACGTGACAAAATCGTCCCGGCCCAGCAGGCACGCGAGCCGCGCCGCCGGCGGGACCGGCGCGCCGATGCTGTCCAGCCACTCGATTTGGTGGAAGACCTCGCGCGGCGTACCCTCCCGCGCGACGTGGCCCTCGTACAAAACGAGCACCCGGTCGGCGAAGCTCGCCACCGCGTCTACGTCAGTCTCGGTCATGACCACCGTCATGCCGCCCTGTGCGCGCAAGTCGGCGATGGCGCGCAGCACCTCGCGGCGACCCTGCGGGTCGAGGCCGCCCACTGGCTCGTCGAGCAAGAGCACCGCCGGCTGCATGGCGAGCGTCGCCGCCAGCATGAGCCGCTTCTGCTGCCCGCCGGAGAGCGTCCCCGGCGCGCGCTGGTGCAGGTCAACCAGGCCACAGACTTCCAGCGCCCAGGCGATGCGCGCGCGCATCGCGTCGAGCGGCATCGCCAGGTTTTCCAGCCCCCAGGCGACTTCGGTCTCGACGGTGGGGTTGAAAAGCTGGCCCTCCGGTTCCTGAAAGACCATGCCGGTCCGCTCGCTGACAACGACCTCGCCGGCCAGGTCGCCCCCGGTGAGGCGCGGGGCCAGCCCGGCCAGTATCAACAATAGCGTGGTCTTGCCGACGCCGTTCGGTCCAATGACGCCTACACACTCGCCAGGCGCGACTTCCAGGTTCACGCCCTCGAAAACGCGCACCGGGTCGCCTTCCGGCAGCACGGGCGGGTAGGCGAAGTGCAAATCGCGGCAACGGATGGCGGGAGTCACTTGCTGTAGCGCATGATCGGCGGGTACGCGCGCCGCACTGCCAGGTAAACCAGCGCGCCGACCGCGCCTGACGACGCCTGCACGATGTTCGGGATCACTTCCTGCAACGCAACCGCCGGGGCATACCCCAGAAACACGACCTCGGCGATGAAGTAGCCGATGACCAGGATGACGCCGCCGATGAAGACGGCCATCGCCAGGAAGGACCAGTGCGTCTTGCCGTACCCGATGCGCCCGGCCACGTAGCCCTGCAATCCATGCACGACCAGTGAAGCGACGATGAACAGCGGAAAGCCGATGGCGTCGGCCAGGGCGGTACCCACCCCGCCGGCCACCGCGCCGACCACTGGCCCAAAGGCCAGCGCCGCGAAGTAGATGGCAATGTCGCCCAGGTGGATATAGCCGCCGATGGGCGTCTGCACGCGGACGCCGACCGTCAACGCCAGCACCAGTGCTGACATGATCGCCATGAGTGCGATCAGCCTTGTGTTGACCTCTCCCTGTCTCATGCTGCACACTCCCAGAGGTGGGACACGCCCCTAATTGAACATATGGCCCAATTATACCCTTTTGTCCCTGGATACCACTCCACTGGTCGTCGCTGGACACGTTGGGCTGTTCATAGCGCCCTGGCGAGCCACGCAGGGAGATGATCGACCAAGCACCCCATAATCTCGCGCGTTCTGTCAAGGAATAACTGCGCGTTGCCGTAAGCCTCGCCGCCGCCCGCGCCCACCAGGTCGGTGACCCCGCGCAGGATGAGGAGGCGCACTCCATTGCGCGCCGCCACCCACGCAATCGCCCCTGATTCCCAGTCACCTGCGACCGCGCCGAACTTCGCCTTGAGGCGTGGGATTTCTTCAGCGAGCAAGTCGCGGTCGCCGGAGACAAGCAGCGTGCGGCGCACGGGTTGCGGGTATTCCTCGCCGAGCCAGGCGAGGTCGATCTCGGTGGCGTAGTAGTCCAGCGCGTCGTCGGCATCAAGCATCTGCTCAATGATGTCATAGACCACCGTCCACTCGACCAGGACGATTTCACCGCGCGCAATCTCGCCCTCGAAGCCGCCGCACGTGCCCAGGTTGATGAGCGCCTTCGGTCGCCAGCGGTCGATGGCATACTGCGCCGAGGCTGCCGCCGAAATCTTGCCCCACCCGCCATGAACGAACAGGGCTGGCTCGCGCCGCCTCTCTGAGCTTGAAGGGACAAGGGGCTTAAGCCCCTCGTCCGAGGCGGTTGGAGCGATGTCCAGGTGCGCGACGAAGCACTCGCCATAAGGCGTCTTGTCGAGCGCGATGTCTCGGTCTGCAAAGATGGCGCGTACCGCGTCCCACTCGGCGTTGGCGGAGATGATGACCACGACGCGGGTGTTTTGTGTATCTCGCATGGAAACCTCGCTCTATGTAGCTGCGCCCGCGCGATTATACACCAGCTCTCGCGGCGGTTTGCCAAACCTCTACCCCCCTGCTAAAATCCGCGCCGGTTTGGAAAACACTTAATCGGCGTTAGACATGGCAGCCGGAAGCCCGGTTGCCTTGCGGCCAGGCGGCGAAAGGGGGCGCACGACCACGAGGTGGACCGCGCCCCATCATTTCGATACATGGAACCGGCATCGCATGAGGAGGCGAGCGCAAGGTGGAGAGAATCCAACGCACACGGCAACCGAAATCCCTTATCTTGAAACTATCCCCTTTTCTCCTCATTTTGCTCGCCATCTCGCTCACCTCGTGCGATGTTCTTCGGTCAAGCCTCAATGCCGCGGCCACCCGGCAGGCCGTCGCCGGCCCTGCGACCGGAACCGCCCTGCACACGCCAGAACTCAACGCGACCCGATTTGCGCAGGAGACCGCGCAGGCCATCGCAGTGGCGCAGGCGCTCACCGGCACAGCGCAAACCTGGACCGACACGCCCACCCCGACCCTGACGGTCACCCCAAACCTCGCCGCGACGCAAAGCGCTTTTGCGACAATGCAGGCCGTCGCCGTCGCCGACGCGCTCACCGGCACCGCCCAGGCGTGGACCGACACGCCTACCGCGACGGCGAGCGCGACCTTTACGCCGTCGGCTACATCTACAGCGACGCAGACCCCGGTTCCCACCGATACCCCCACCAGCACCGCCACGCCGACGCTCACGCCATCGGACACGCCCACCGCGACGTTGACCCCAACCGCTACGCTCACACTCACTGCGTCCCGTACACCGCCGCCGACCCTGGTGCCGCCCACCACCGACCGCCAGCCGCCGCCGAAGCCCACCCTCACCAGCACGCCTACCGTGAGCCTGCGCGTCAAGGGCGAGGAAAACCTGAACCTGCGCGCCGGCCCCGGCACGAACTACCCGGTCGTCGGCTTCTTGCCCGTCGGCCTTGACGCGCCGATGGTCGGGCGCACGCTGGATGAGCTGTGGTACGTCATCGAGATTGACGGCATCCAGGCGTGGGTGGCCTCGTGGCTGGTCACCGTCAACGGCGACATCAAGACGGTGGGCATCGCCAACCCGCCCGACGCGGAGGGCTTAATCGCCATTACGCCTATCCTCTTGCTGGTCACGCCCAGCCGCACCCCGACCGCCGCAACCACTGCGACGCTCCTTGCCACCGGCACACGCACCACCGCGACACCCGGCCCGCTCCCGCTCACGACCGGCACACCGCGCCCGACGACCACGCCTGTCAGCATGGTATTCGCCACAGTCGCCACCGAGGGGAACCGGCTCAACGTCCGCGAAGGCCCCGGCCTGTTCTTCCCCAGCATCGGCTTCCTGGCGAACGGGGAAACCGTCCAGGTCATTGGGCGCACCGACGAGGAACTGCCCTGGCTCCAGATTCTCTATGAGGACGAGGAAGAGGCATGGATCGCCGGCTGGCTTACCGAAATCCAGGGCGACCTCGATGACGTGACCGTCGCCGAATCGCCGCCCACGCCGGAAGGTTACGTGGCCCCGCCCGCGAACCCCGTGTTTACCGGCGGCACGGCAGCTGGCGGCTTTGAACTCGGCGGGCACGTCAATGGCTTTGGCGCGGCAAGCTATATGAATCGCGCCGGCATGACCTGGGCCAAAGTCCAGTTGCGCTACGGCCTGGGGCAAGACGCCGGCTCGGCTGCCGGGATCATCAACGAGGCCCACGCCAACGGATTCAAGATTTTGCTCGGCGTCGTGGGCAGTCCCGCCGAGATGGCCGCCGTCGGCTATGACAGCTATTTCCAGCAGTTCGCCGGCTTCCTGGGCGGCGTGGCCGCGTTGGGGGCGGACGCCATCGAAGTGTGGAACGAGATGAACATCGACCGCGAGTGGCCCACCGGCCAGATCGACCCGGCGCTGTACACGCGGATGCTCGCCGCCGCATACAACGCCATCAAGGGGTCCAACCCCGGCACGATGGTCATCAGCGGCGCGCTCTCGCCCACCGGCGGGGAAGGGGCCTGGGGCACCGACCGTGTGTGGAACGACAGCCGCTACGTCGCGGGTATGGCCGCCGCCGGCGCGGCGAGCTACATGGACTGCATCGGCGTCCACTACAACGAGGGCATTGTCCCGCCCAGTTGGAGTTCCGGCGACCCGCGCGACAGCTACTACACGCGCTATCTGAACGGCATGATCAGCACCTACCGCAACGCCTTCGGCGGCTCGCGCCCGCTCTGCTTCACCGAGTTAGGGTATCTCTCGCCGGAGGGCTACGGCGCGCTCTCGCCGGGCTACGCCTGGGCGCAGAACGTGACCGTCGCGCAGCAGGCGGCGTGGCTCGCGGAGGCCGCCGTGATTTGTTCCAACAGCGGCGTGCGCCTCATGATTATCTGGAATGTGAACTTCACCAACTTCGGCGACGACCCGATGGCCGGCTATGCTATAGTGCGTCCGGGCGGCGGCTGCCCGGCGTGTGACACGCTCGGCCAGGTGATGGCGCGATAAAAACCTCAGACCGCGGGCTTAAGCCCGCGGTCTGAGAAGGCAGCGCGGCGCGCTGTGCTCCGGATGCGATAAATCATAACAGGTGAGTTTAATGACCGACACAGGAAGCTATCCAAAAACGGGTTACGATGACGAGGGCTGGGAGGAGGAACCCTCCCGTTTGCCTGCACCCCGGCGCAAGCGCAAGGGTCCGGGGTGCGTCAGTACGCTCATCTTCTTCGTGGTCGTGGTCGGGTTGGTGGCGTTGGCGATGTTCCTGCCGCCGTTCTCCCTCGCCGACCGATTAACCGGCCTGATGAACTACAAGACGCTCGACGCCGCCTACCCGTCTTTGGCCGATCCCAGCGGCTTCACGCTCTCGGTTGACCCCTCCAACCCCGGCGACGGTTTCGGTGTGCGCCTGGCGGCCCTCGACCCGCGCGACATCGTGAACGGCAGGGTTGACGTGAAGTGGCAGGTCGCCTACGCCGACATTCCTTCCCACCTGACGCTGCAAAGCCCGATTTACACGGTGGACTCGCGTGGGAGGCCGCCGGCCAGCGTGTACATTCAAGCCCCCATCCCGCCGCGCGTCCGCGCAGAGGAGGTGGACCTGTTCGGCTGGCAAGACGGCGCGTGGACGTTTATCCCCGCGCGCCTGAATGTCGAGGGCGATGCGCTGACCGCGCAACTCGATTACGTGCCCGAAAGCGTGGGCGTGTTCGAGTCGCGCCCGTTGCCGCCGCTGCTGAGCACCGTGCTCGAACCGCTGGACGCGCTGACCGCGCAGGCGGAGCTTTCGCTCAACATCGTCTTCCCCGCCGGCCTGGAACCCATGCGCGACGGCGCGCTCACCGGCCGGCTCGCGCCGGGCTTCCGGCAGGACGGGGCGTACCTGGTGATCCCGGTGATCCGCAACTTCACCGACCCGACAGCGCTTGATGTGATGACCGTCGCCGACATCTTGCGCGACGACGTGATCCGCGAAGAGCACATCACCGCGCTGCGCGCGTTCGCCGCCGTTGACGATTACGACGGCGTGGCGATTGACTACCGCGGCCTGCCACCCGACTATCGGGGCGCGTTCAGCGTGTTCGTGGGCGAGTTGGGGCGGCGGCTCCACGCCGACGGGCGCATGTTGGTGGTGTTCGTGCCGCCGCCGGCCGAGGAACCGCCCAACTGGAACACTGGCGCTTACGACTGGCGCGCGATAGGCCGCGCCGCCGACGCAGTGGCGGTGTCGCTGCCGCGCGACCCGGCGGCCTATGGCGCTGGCGGCGCGGTCGAGCGGATGCTGCGCTGGGCGGTGGACGAGGTTGACCGCTACAAGATTCTGGCGGACCTCTCCTCGCTCAGCCTGCGGCAGGCGGGGGATCAGTTCGTCCCCGTGTCTTACCAGGAGGCGCTGGACCCGCTCGGCAGCGTGACTCTGCGCTCGGAAGGCGAAGAGGGCGGCTACTTCCTGCCCGGCAGCACGGTCGAGGTCGGCCTGACCTCCGCGCCGAGCGCCAGCGGCGCGGACGAGGCCACCGGCGCGTCCTATGTCGCGTTCGGCGACGAGCGTGTGTGGGTCACCTCGGCGAGCGTCTTCCGCGCGCGGCTCGACCGGCTGGTTCCTTTCAACCTGGGCGGCGTGAACGTCACGCACCTTCTCAGCACGGGTAACCTGGGCGATATGGTCAATACGCTGGTCGAGTTTCAAGCCAGCGTCGCCCCGGTCGGGCGCGCCGACCCGCTGGCGCTGCGCTGGACCGTGCGCGACTCCGGCGGCCAGACGGTGGCGCAGGCGGTCGCCGGGCTGAGCACGCCGTTCGTGTGGGCGGCTGAACAAGAAGGCGATTACGTCATCGCCGCCGACCTGGAGGGCGGGCTTTACGGCAACCGGGGCCAGGTGAACGTGTCGGTGGCGAACCCCACGCCCACCCCCACGCCAGAGCCGACCGCCACGCCCGCGCCGATCATCACGGGCGGCGGCGGCGCGTCGAGCGGCGGAGGCGGCAGCAACCCCGCGCCGGTCGCCCCGGCGGGCAGCATCAGCGTGGGTAACTTTGAGCTGGGCGGCCACGTAGACGGCTACCCGCCCGCCGCGCAGATGCAGCAGGCGGGCATGACGTGGGTCAAGTATCAGTTGCGCTACTCGTTGGGACAAGACCCCGGCTCGGCTGCCGGGTTGATTAGCGCCGCGCAAGGCTCCGGCTTCAAAGTGCTGCTCGGCATCGTGGGCTGGCCAAACGAGATCGCTTCCCTCGGCCTGGACGCCTACATCCCGCAGTTTGCCAGTTTCCTGGGCGGGGTGGCGGCGCTCGGCCCGAACGCCATCGAAGTGTGGAATGAGCCGAACATCGACCGCGAGTGGCCCAACGGCCAGATCAGCGGCGACGCTTACACGCGGCTGCTCGCCGCCGCGTACAACGCCATCAAGAGCGCTAACGGCAGTGTGATGGTGGTCAGCGCCGCGCTCGCCCCCACCGGCTATGCCGCGCCGCCGGGCACGTCGGCGGCGGTGTGGAATGACGACGTGTTCTACCAGAGCATGGCGAACGCAGGCGCGGCGAACTACATGGACTGCATCGGCGCGCACTACAACGAGGGCATCGTCCCGCCGGATTGGGTCGGCGGCGACCCGCGCGGCGGCTACCCGACCTACTATCTCGCGTCGATGATTAACCGCGCCTGGGCGCCGTTTGGCGGCTCGCGCCCGGTGTGCTTCACCGAGTTGGGCTACCTCTCGCCGGAGGGGTACGGCGCGCTGCCGGGCAATTTCGCCTGGGCGGCGGATACGAGCGTCGCGGAGCAGGCTGCCTGGCTGGCGGGCGCGGCGGTGTTGTGCGCCAACAGCGGCAAGGTCCGCCTGGTGATTATCTGGAACGTCAACTTCTCGCGCTACGACACGGACCCGATGGCGGGCTACGCAATGATCCGGCCCGGCGGCGTATGCCCGGCGTGCGAGGCGCTGGCCGGCGTGCGTTAGCAGGCATCTGTTCACCTGGTCTGCTCGATGCGCATTGTGTTGCGTTTTTCGCAAGCCGCCGACTTCAGTTGGCGGCTAATCGCAGAATAGCGCTGCCAAGATTGCCAGTTCGCGCGCGACTTTAGTCGCGGGGGTCAAAAGGTGAACATGACGTTAGCAAAGACCCGAATATCGACCGTAGGGGCATAATGCCGTGCGCCGAAGGCGCGTGTGTCCCTGCTGCGACACCGATACAGGAGAAAACGCTGATGACCACGAGCACCAAACCCAGGCCGACGCCCAGGCCCCAGCGCAGGGCGCGCCGGCAGGTTATCGTCTTTGTGCTGGTGTGGCTCGCCATCACGCTGGTGATGGGGGCGTGCACGTTCATCGCCATCTACTTCGCCAGCGGCGAGGCGAACCTGTCGTCGTTGCTGGCGGCGGCCCCAACCGCGACGCAAATCCAGGCGACCGCCACCCTGCTCCCGACCATCCCGCCGGCCACGGCGACGCCCACCGTCGCCGCGACTGACACCCCTGCGGAGACCGCCGCGCCGACCGCGACGCCGACTCTCCTCCCGCGCGAGGACACGCGCTTCGGCTACGGCATCCAGGTGCAGGAAAACTACGACTTACAAGATTACTGGTACGAACTGGTGTCCAAGCGGCTGGGTCTGAGTTGGGTCAAGCAGCAAATTCGCTGGGAGGCCCTCGAGCCGGAGAAGGGGAAGATCGACTTCTCGATCCTCGATCTGGTGGTGCCGGCGGCGGCCAAGCATAACCTCAAACTGATGCTCAGCGTGGTCACAGCGCCCGATTGGGCGCGCCCCGCCGGCGCGGACCTCTCCAAGCACGGCCCGCCGGGCAACTTCCAGGACTACGCCAACTTCCTCACCGCGATTTTGCAGCGCTACCCCGGCCAGATTCACGCCATCGAGGTGTGGAACGAGCAGAACCTCGACCGCGAGTGGAGCGACCCGCAGGGCCTCAGCGCTGCGCGCTACGTGGAAATGCTCGGCGTCGCCGAGCGCGCCATCCATGCCGTGGACCCCGGCGTGATCGTCATCAGCGGCGCGCTCTCGCCCACCGGCGTCAACAACGCCGGGGCGATGGACGACTTCCGGTACTTCGACCAGCTCATCGCCGCCGGGTTGCTCAACTACGCCGACTGCGTAGGCGCGCACCACAACGGCTACAACATCCCGCCTAGCGCGGTATGGGACAACCCCTCCACGATGGGGCCGCAGGCGACGTACTTCACCGGCCCCTGGACCAACCTCAACCACTCGTGGAGCTTCCGCTCGACGCTGGAGTACTACTACAACGCCATTGTCGCCGCCGGCGGCACGCAACGGCTTTGCATCACGGAATTCGGCTACGCCACCGTCGAGGATATGAGCGGCTACCCGCCCGGCTTCGAGTTCGCGCGCGACAACACGCTGCAAGAACAATCGGACTGGATTGTGCAGGCGTTCCAATGGCTCGCCAACTGGGAGGGCGCGTGGATCGCGTTCCTGTGGAACCTGAACTACAGCCCGCAGGCGGGTGGCGATCCCACCAACGACAACGCGCCCTACAGCATCCTGAAGGGCGACGGCTCGCCGCGCCCCGCGTTCGATGCGCTGGCGGCGATGGAGAAGGAACGACCCTTGCCCTGAGTAAAGTCGCTCCCAGGGAGCTTGAAGCTCCCTGGGAGTTATAGCAAACAGAAGGCACAACCCCCATGACCTACAAGATGATCCTGGTCGGCGCAGGCGGATTCGGCGGCCATTGGTGTGAACGCTTCCTGCCGCCCAACATTGCGGAGGGCCTCGTCGAGGTCGTGGCGGCGGCGGACATCGACCCCGACGCGCTGAAGAACGCGCGGAAGCGCCTCGGCCTGCGCCGCGACCAATGCTACACCGATATGACTCGCGCCTTCGACGCGGTGCGTGCGGACTTCTGCGCCATCGTGGTGCCGCCGGCGCTGCACGAAACGGTGGTTGATCTGGCCCTGGCGCACGATATGCACATCCTTTCCGAGAAGCCCATCGCCGACACGCTGGAAGCCTCCGTTCGTATCGCTGAGAAGGTGAAGCGCGCCGGCAAAAAGATGGGCGTCACGATGAGCCACCGGTTTGACCAGGACAAAACCACGCTGCGCCGCGAACTGCGCTCCGGGCGCTATGGCCGGCTCGATTACTTGGTGTGCTGCCTCACCACCGAGTGCCGCAAGGCCGGCGTGATGGGCTTCCGGCACGAGATGGACGACCCATTGATGATCGAAGGGGCGGTGCACCACCTCGACATCCTGGCCGACCTGGCCGGCGCGCCGTGCGAGACGATCTACGCGCAGACGTGGAACCCGCCCTGGGGCGCTTACACCGGCGACTCGCAAGGCTTGGTGATGCTGCGCTTCGGCAACGGTGCGCGCGCCACGTATGAGGGCGCGTACACGAACGCGGTCGGCCTTTACGGATGGGGCCAGGAGTACATCCGCGCCGAGTGCGAAGGCGCCACGCTCGTGCTCGACCATCGCCGGCTGGAGAAGTTCCCCTATGACCCGGCCAAGACCTGGGCGAGTGGCGTTCCAGGGCAGGGCGAGGAAATTCCACTCATCCAGCAGCCTAAGTGGTCGAACACCTGGCTGATCGAGCAATTCGTCCACTGGCTTGACGGCGGCGAACCGATGGCGACCAGCGTTGAGGATAACCTGCAATCGGCGGCGCTGATCTTCGCCGCCATCGAGAGCAGCCGCACGGGCGGCCCGGTGGCGGTACAAGCGTTGCTCGCTGAGGCGCGGCGCGCGGTCTTGACCGCCTGAAGCGCCCATTTCTTCCATCGAGGCCGGATACTGCTGATGACTGTTGATCCCCTCCGCGACGCCCGACCCTGGGCGCGCATCGCCCTGCTTATCCTCGCGGTGATCCTGTTGCTGGCGCTCACACTGGCGGGGGCCGATCCCCAGCCGATTGAGACGCCAGTCGTTCAGTTGTTCGATTCGCCCACCTATGCGGTGCAGACTTTTCTGTACTGGGACGAGGCAGCGCGCCGCCGGGACCTGCAACTTGTGCGCGCGATGGGTTTCACCCACGTCAAGGCGCAAATTCCCTGGCGCGAGATTCAGACGTACTTCCCTGACCTCTGGGACTGGTACCGCGCCGACGCGCTGGTCGCTGACGTGGAGGCCGCCGGGCTGAAGCTGATCGCGCGGCTGGACCGGCAGCCCTTCTGGGCGCAGGACAATGGCGGTTGGCCTCCCCTCGACAGCGCGCCGCCCGCCGACCTCACGTACTTCGAGACGTTCTGTGAGGCGGTCGCCGCGCGCTACCGGGGGCGCATCGAAGCCTACCAGGTGTGGAACGAGCCGAACCTCTCGCGCGAGTGGGGCGACAACTGGGGCACCCCGGAGATCGAGCGCGCGCCGAACGCCGCCGAGTACGTGGCGCTGCTGCGCGCCTGCTACCAGGGCGTCAAGCGCGGCGACCCGGACGCGGTTGTGATCTCGGCGGGGCTGGCTCCCACCGGCACGGGCCTGCCCGCCGCCATCCCCGACGCAGAGTTCTTGCAGCAGGTGTACGACGCCGGGGCCGCGCCCTACTTCGACGTGCTGGGCGTGCACGCGCCGGGTTACGGCCAGCCGCCCGAACTGCCGCCCGACGCCCCGGTTTTCGAGGGGCATCGCTGGCGCGCCTTCCGGCACGTGGAGGACATCCGCCGTATCATGGTGCGCAACGGCGACGCGCACAAGCAGATCGCGCTGCTGGAAGCGGGCTGGACCACCGACACGGTGCACGATCACTATGCGTGGATGGCGGTCAGCGAGGAGACGCAGGCTGATTACTTAGTGCGCGCTTATCGTTATGCCTACGAACACTGGCAACCCTGGATCGGGCCAGTGACCGCAATTTACATCGCCAACCCGATCTGGACCGAAGCGGACGAGGAGTGGTGGTGGTCGCTGACGTTGCCCGGCTACCCGGAGGCGCGCCTCCGCCCCGCCTATCACGCGCTCGCTGCCATGCCTAAACCGACCCTGCCGCGTCCCGCTGCGGTTACGGTTCCCTGATAATCTGCGGTATCATCTCGGTGCTCGCTGCTCGTTACTCGGTACGCGTTGCTCGATTAAAGGCGGTCCGACGCCGAGAGACGGGTGCCGAGCGCCGAATACCGAGAAACGAGACTCACGTGTCAAGCGCCCAGAATCGAGAACCGAGAACCGCGCGCCGAGCCGCGAATACCGAAATCGCGCTGTTCGTTGCACTGATGCTGGTCGCCGCCGGCGTGCGCGCCTTCGGGCTGGTCGGCGCGCCGCCCGGCTTCAGCGACGCGGAACTGGCCGACCTGCGCATCACCGACCAGGTGCGTGTGGGGCAGGTCACCGTCTTTTATGATGTAGGCGACGCGATGGGAGGCCGGGAGGGGCTGTATTACCCGCTGCTCTCGGTGTTCACCGGGCTGGTCGGGGGCGGGTTGTTCGGCTACCGGATGCTCAGTGTCCTGGCGAACCTGGCCGCGCTGGTCCTGATCTACGGCTTTGCGCGGCGCTTGTTCGGGTTGACCGCCGCGCTCGTGACGCTGGCGGCGCTCGCGGTGGAGTACTGGCCGGTCTTCACCGCGCGGATGGTGGCGCGCGAGGTGCTGTTGCCGTTCTTCATGGCGGCGGCGGCGTATTTCTTCTTGCGCGGATTCACCAGCCACCCTGCCGGCCCCGGCGATCAGACCGCTTCCATCCGCCTGGTGGCGGGCGGGGTGCTGATGGGCCTGTCGCTCTACGTGCACTGGACCGCCGTCGTCTTCCCACTCGGCTTTCTGGTCTTCGGCTTCTATCTGAACGCGCGCTACCCGCGCGCGGCGCGCCGGGGCTGGGGGGACGTGGGCTTTGTGCTGCTGGTGGCGTTGATTGTGGCCGTGCCGTTCATTGTGTCGCTCTTGCGCACGCCGGGCGTCAGCCCGCTGAGCTACTACCTGGCCCACCTCTTGGAAGCGCTGCCGGAATCCGTCTTCAGTACGGTCGCCGGGCTGTTCTGGCAGGGCGACCTGGACCCGACGCGCAATCTGCCCGACGCGCCGCTTTTCGGGCCGGCGGCGGCGACCCTGTTCATCCTCGGCGTGGCGCTGATCTTGCGCCGCTTGCGCAGGCCGGCTTACGCGGCGCTCCTCATCGCGCTGCTCGTGGCGTCGCTGCCGGACGCGCTTTCGTCGGGCGGGCCAGACTTCAAGCGGCTGCTTGTCGCCATGCCCGCGTTGTACCTGGTGGTCGGCGTCGGCGCGGACGCGGCGTTGCGCTACCTGCTCCGCCGCCGCGAGGCCATGCTGCTCCCGGCGCTGGCGGCGGGGATCGCAACCGCGGCCCTGGGTCTGGCCCTGACCGCGCACAACCTCAACACGGTCTGGTCGATGCGGGAAGACGTTTTCGACCTCTACCACGCCAACCTGGGCCGGCTCGCCCCGCACCTCGACGCCACCGCCGGCAGCATCCCCACGACCGTGTGCTCCCCGGCGCTGCGGCGCGCCAATCCGGCGCACCTTTCCGACCGCGACATCCTGACTTACATGATGCATCAATCCGACCTGCCGGTGCGCTACGCGGACTGCTACAGCAGCCTGGTGTTGGCCCAGGGCGGCGCACGCCAGCAGATTGCTTTCACTTACGGAGACGGGCCGGCGCTGGTCCCGGAACCGCTGGCCCTCTGGCTGCAAGACGCTCAGGAAGTGACCATTCATGGCCTGCCGCCTGGCTCGGCAGTGGAGATCGAAGCGCAGGAGGCGGTGAACGACCTGATGGGCCTCTTCATCACCACCGCCCCCGCCGGCTATCCCCCAGAAGCCCGCGGTGGTCCCGGTCCCGCAACCCTGCCGGTGCGCTTCGGCGGCAACCTGACCTTTGAAGGATACCAGGTTGGCGGCGACATTTACCACCCTGGCGAGACGGTCGAGGTGGTCACCTACTGGCGTGTGGATGGGCCGGCTCCTGCACGGCTGCGGATGTTCACCCACGTGCTTTTTGATCCCGGCGGGATGCCTATCGCCCAGGCGGACCTGCTCGGCCCGTTGGCCGAGACGTTGCAGCCGTCAGACATCTTCGCGCAGGTGCACTATATCGCGCTCCTCCAGCGATTGCAGGCGGGCGACTATGATCTCTCAGTGGGGATGTACAAGCCCGATGGCGAGCGTCTAAACGTGCTGGACAACGGCCAGCCGCGCGGTGACCGCCTTTTCCTTCAGCAAATCCATGTGACGGACGCCGGACAGGGGAATGACTAAGCGCCGATCCGATCAATCGCTACCGCCTGTCCAGACAGGGAGCTTAAGCCCCTTGCCCGATGGAGTTCATAAAGTCTCCGGGCCGCGCCCGATGGTAACCGTTGACGGCTCTTATGGCGAAGGCGGCGGCCAGATTGTGCGCACGTCGCTGGCGCTGTCGTGCCTGATGGGGCGGCCTGTGACGATCCTCAACATCCGCGCGAAACGCAAGAACCCCGGCCTGGCTCCGCAGCACCTCACCGGCGTGCGCGCCATCGCCCAGGTGTGCCGCGCGCACGCCGAGGGCGACGCGCTGAAGTCGCAAAGGCTGATCTTCCAGCCCGGCGGCCCCGCCTTACCCGGCGTGTATCGCTGGGATGTAACCGAGACCTCCGGCCAGGGCAGCGCCGGCTCGGTGGGCCTGATCTTGCAGACGGTGCTCTTCCCGCTGTTGATGGCCTCCGGCACCTCCCGGCTGACGATTCGGGGCGGGACGCACGTCAGCCACAGCCCGCCGATCCACTACCTGCGCGACGTGTTCCTGCCCGCGCTTGGCTTTGAGAGCGCGCCGGTCGATCTCGAACTGGCCGCGTGGGGGTGGTATCCGCGCGGCGGCGGCGAAATCGCTGTCGAGATCAAAGGCCCGGTCAGGCCGCGCCCGTTGCAGCTCGACGCGCGCGGCCCGCTGGAGCGCGTGACCGGCGTCGCTGTTGTGACCGAACTGCCGTCGCACATCCCGCAGCGCATGGCCGACCGCGCGCGCAGCCTGCTGCGCAGTCTGAACGTGCCGCTGGAGATCGAACCGTTGCGGGCGCGCGGCCTCGCGCCCGGCGCGGGGATATTTCTTGTGGCGCATTACGTCAACACCCGCGCGGGGTTCTCGGCGTTGGGGGCTATAGGCAAGGCTTCGGAGGCGGTGGCCGAGGAAGCGTGCCGCGACTTGCTAGAGCACCATCGCAGCGCCGCCGCCGCCGACCTCCACCTGGCCGACCAACTCATCCTGCCGTGCGCCCTTGCCGAGGGGAAGTCGGTCATCACCACGCCGCGCGTCACCGAACACCTGGTCACCAACATTCATGTGGTGCAACAGTTCCTTGACACAGAGGTCACGTTAACGGGTACAATCGGGGCGCCCGGTCGCGTCGAACTCTCAGGAAAGGGCCTCGATGTTTGAAATCGTCTTTCTCGGCACCAGCGCCTCCGCGCCCTCGATCCATCGCGGCCTGTCGGCGCAGGTGGTTATGGTGCGCGACCACCGCTTCCTGATCGACTGCGGCGAAGGCACTCAGCGCCAGATTCTCAAGAGCGGCATCGGCTTCAAACGGCTGAACCGAATCCTCGTCACCCACGAGCACCTGGATCACATCCTGGGGCTGGCGGGGATGCTCTCGACGTTCATGCGCTGGGAGGTCATCGAGGAACTGGAGATTTGGGGCAGCCGCCGCGCGCTGAACCGCATCCAGGACTTGTTGATGGGCGTGGTGCTGATGGGCCGCCGCCCGCCGATGCCGCTGCATTTCATCGATCTTGAGCCGGGCGTGCTGCTGGAGGATGACTATTTCACCCTCAGCGCGTTCCGGGTCACGCATCGCGGCGCAGATGCGTTCGGCTTTGCGTTCGAGGAGAAAGCGCGCCGCCCCTTCCTGAACGACAAAGCCGAAGCGCTCGGCGTGCCCGTCGGCCCGGAGCGGCGGCTGCTGGTGGCGGGGCAGTCGATCACGCTCGCCGACGGGAGGAGCATCCATCCCGACATGGTGCTCGGCCCAGAGGTGCGCGGCGTGCGCCTGGTGCATGTGGGCGACTGTGGGCACACCGACGACCTCATCCCTCACGTCGAGGGCGCGGACTGCCTGGTGATCGAGGCCACCTACCTGGAAGTGGAGGCGGAGATGGCGCGGCAGTTCGGCCATTTGACCGCCGCGCAGGCCGCAACTCTCGCGCGCGAGGCGCGCGTGCGCCATCTAGTCCTCACCCACATCTCGCGTCGCTACCGGGAGCGCGATGTGCTTGAAGAAGCGCAGGCGATCTTCCCGGCGGTCGCCGTCGCGCGCGATTTTGACCGCTACGCGGTGGTCAAGGGCCAGCCCGTCCGCAGAGTGACCGCGCCGGGCCGGGAGTTAGAGAAGGTCGAGGCGGCGGAAGTGTTTGAAGAGGAACTGTAGCCATGACGCCCACACCCCCCAATTTTCAGGATGCGCCGAATCCTCAGACCGCTGTATGACGTACACACACGCGGAAAGTCGCGCTTTGGCGTCGGCGCTTCACCCTGAAATCGGGACCTGGAAATGGGCAATGTCCTTGCAACGTGGCAGCAGCGCGCCCGGCAACTCAAGACGGAAACTTACGCGCTCTACCTGGCTTATAAAGACCCCGGCGTGCCCTGGTACGCGAAGATTTTTGTCGCGTGCGTGGTCGGTTACGCCTTCAGCCCTATCGACCTGATTCCCGACTTCATCCCGGTGCTGGGATACCTGGACGACCTGGTGATCATCCCCCTGGGCGTCGCGCTCGCGCTGCGGATGGTTCCCCCGCCGGTAATGGCGGCGTCGCGCGCCAGGGCGCAGGAGGTTATGCGCGAGGGCAAGCCGGTCAGCCGGGCCGCCGCCGCCGTCATTGTGGCGATCTGGTTGCTGCTGGCGGCGCTGGGGATTGCGATTGTCGTGAGGATTATCGGCGGATGATGTGAAAAAAGCTCCCCGCGAGCTTGAAGCTCGCGGGGAGCCAACGTGGCGATCTGTCACTCCACTGGAGCAGGCGCAACGGTGAACAGCGCGCCGTCGGTGCGCCCGAAGACCTCCGGGAAGTAGAAGGCGTAGGCGTGCGCGGGCATGGTCTGGAACGCGCCCGCCACGGTCGCGCGCACCTGGTACGTATACACGTAGGTCCCGCGCGGCAGGTAGTCGGCGTAAAGGTTGGTCTGCTCATCGCGGATCTCGGTCCGGTCGAACCACCACCAGCCCCAGTACCAGTACAGGTCCTCCTCACCCTCGCGCTCAAGCGTCGGCTCTTCGACCGCGCGACTCGTGGTCAGCAACGAGGTATCGACGCCCTCGGTCCCGGCGGGGATCGGGTCCTCCAGCACGAAGTAGTACACGTCCTCCGGCAGCGTGAGCGTCAGCCGCACGTTGATGACATCGCCCAGCTTCGCGCTCGCCACCGGCGTGTCGGAGTCGCCTGCGAGGAAGTACGCGCGCTGCACCGTGATGCCCCGGCTCAGCGCCTTGACCTCCGAGGCGGGCAGGCGCAGGTCGAGGTGCGCGGTGTAGTAGAGCACGCCCTCGCCCTCGCCGCGCGCCACCACCACGCGGTTGACCGCGTCGCGCAGCAGGTCGCTCACGGCCACGCGGAGCACTTCGCCCTGGCGCACCGTCTCCGGCGTGACCGTCTGCTCCGCCAGTGGCTCGCGGTTCACGCTCAGGCTGTAGTCGTAGCGGCCTTGCAGTTCACCGGTGAGGGTCATCCACTCGGTGAACGCGATCACCGCCCACACAGTCTCTTGCGTGGTCTGCCAGTGGTCGCCCTGGCGCGCGACCATCAGCCAGCGCACCGCGTTGGGGAGCAGGTCGCTCTCCGGCGCGGCGCGGATCAGCGCGTCGAGCACGAGGGCAGTCGTGCGCGTGTCGCTGCCCCAGTTCCACCAGTCGGCGTACTCCTCCTCCCAGTGCGCGCCGGTCGCGGAGAGCTTCGCGGCGCTGGTCAGGTCGCTGGCGAGCACGTCCATCGCCATGTTGCCGGGGAACAGCGCGTCGAAGGCCATGATGAGGAAGGCGCGCCCGGCGTAGGACATGCGCATTCGCTGTTCAACCAGCGCGGCGTAGTCGCTCGCCAGGCCGATGCCGTCGCGCGCCAGCACGTAGAGATAGAACGCCTGCCGGTTAAGCTGCCAGTCAGGAGTCTCCAGCCTCGGCCTGATGAGCTGCGCCTGCACGTAGTTGAGCGCGCGGCTGAGCATGGTTTCGTCAACCGCGAAACCCGCCTCGCGCGCCTCGATCAGGCCGAGCGCGGCGTAGGCGGTGGTGAGTGGGTCGCTCTCCATGCCGCCGAACCAGCCCCAACCGCCGTCGGGGTTCTGCGCCTGCGCGAGCTTCGCCACCGCCTTCTCGACCGCCTGAGCCAGCCCCGCCTCCAGCATCGGGTCGGTGATGTCCAGTGCGCGCAGCGCGCGGTACGTGACCGCGTTCGGCAGGAACTTGCTCACGGTCTGCTCGATGCACTGGTGCGGGAAGTTCTCCAGGTAGTCGAAGGCGTCGGTCGCCGCCACCGCCAGCGACGGCTCCAGGCGCACCGTGAGCGCGCCCTGATCCGTGTCCAGGCGCGGCGGCAGGCTCACCGCCTCGGTCTTCGCGCCGGCCTCGCGGAGGATGCCGCCGGTCCCCACCGTGTCGGGCGCGGTGTAGCGGTACACCGGGATCGTGCCGTCCGGGCCGGTCGCCAGCGCGGGCTTGGCGGCGTCCTGGTAGGCTTCGTTAACGGCGAAGAAGGTCAGGTCCACGTAGTCCACATCCTGCACGACGACATCCCACTCGACGCGCGCGCGCCCGCCTGCCGAAACGGTGACCTCTTGCGCCGCCTCGCCTTCGAGCACGACGCCCTCGGCTTCCAGGCGCGCCTCGACGGTCTGCGCGTCGGCGGTGTTGTTGTTGATGACGGCGGCGAGTTGGGCGCGGTCGCCCACTACGAAGAAGCGCGGCGCGACCGGGCGCACCAGCAGCGGCAGGGTGGTCATGACCTCAGTGGTCGTCTGGCCGACATGCGTCTCCATCGTGACGCCGCGCGCGTCGAGTTGCCACGTCGTCAGGTTGTCGGGCAGCGTCACCGAAACGGACGCGCGCCCGGCCTCGTCAGTGACCACGTGCGGCGCCCAGAGCGGGGTCTGCTCAAACTCCTCGCGGATGAACGGCACCTCGCCGCCGCCGCCCCCGCCGCCGCCGCCCCTGCCGCCCTCGGCGAGTTCTTCAAAGCGGTCGAGCAGGGCGTAGATCGAGACACTGGTCGAAACGGAGTCGTATTGATAACCGTAGAACTCCTCTTCCAGGCTGATGCTGTTCGGCGGTCTCAGCGCGAGGATGGCCTTGTCCACCAGCGCCAGGCCGACCTCGGCGACCGCCGGCTCGCCATTTGCGTCGGTGACCTGCACGTCAAACGTCACCTCATCGCGCGGCTGCGCCCGCGTCGTCGATGGCGTGACCGTCACGGCAAGGCGGCGGTCCACCGGCTCCACATCGAGCGAGATGCTCCCCTGGCGATAATCTGGGTGCGCGCTTTCGTCGTCGATACCCTTGACCACCGTCACACTGACGTGAATCGTCGGCGCGGAGTCGTCCGTGATCGGCACATCGAAGAACAGGCTCGACCCCTCGGCTTCGATCACTTCGGTGCTCATCACGTCCACGCGCTCGGTCGTGACCAGCACCGTCGAACGGCCTGAATACGGCAGCGGCACCAGGAGGCGCGCGGTGTCGCCGGGGCGATAGAGGTCCTTGTCGGCGACCATCTCGATGTATGTGGACTCGTAGTAAGGCGCGCTCCACCAGATGTCGCTGGGGCCAGCGACCCAGAAGCGCAAGGCGCTGCGGTTGATCCGCTCTTTCTCATCCATCGCGGCGGCGCGCACGCGGTACACGCCGGAGTCGGGCGGCGTGAAGACGTAGCTGGCTTTGCCGTCGGCGTCGGTGATCGCCTGCGCCGTCTCGATCTCGGTGATTTGCTCTTCCCATGTGTAGCGCCCCAGGCGGCCCTCGACCGGGGTGCGCTTCCACTGAATTTGTTCCACCACCAGGTCGATGCGTCGCGCTGCCAGCGGCGCGCTCGCGGTGTCCACCGCGATTAGCTCGATGGTCAACGGCTCGCCCGCCTGCCCGAAGTAGTGGTCGGTGCGCATCCCGACATACACGTCCGCCGGGTGCAGCGTCAGCGAGGTCCGACCCGTGATGGGTAGCTGGCTCTCGTCGGTGACGGTCGCCTCGACGGTGATCCGATACGGACGCGGCGATTCAGGGGTGGTGTCCTCGATGGTGAAGAGGTAACGCCCGTTCTCGTCGGTCGCGCCCTCGCCGCTACCGAAGTCCTCCCAGTAGTAGCGCCAGTCGTCGCTGCCAAAGTGGTAATTGCCCGTCCCGGTGTAGTTGAGGGAAGTCGGCTCGCCGTAGGCGTACCAGGAAGTAACTGCGTTCCCGACCGCGCCGCCGAAGTAGTACGTCGCCTCGGCGACCGCGTTAAGCGGCTCGCCCTGGAAGATGGCGTCTTGTTGCGCAGTGACGCTGACCTCGAATTCCGGCACGCGGTACTCCGCGACCGTGAAGCCCACGCTCGCGGGATACTCGCCGAAGTTCATGTCGGGTTCGACGCGGACAAAGCCTTCGCCGACGCCGGCCTCTTCGGGCAAAACAAAGCTGCCGCTGAACGTGCCGAAGTCGGTGACCTCGACTTCACCATCGAAGTACGTCTCATCGGCCCACCACGAGCCGGCTTTCACGCGCACGTTGCGGATGTTGGGCACAGTGAGGGTCATGTCGTCCTTGTCGCGGATCACCCCCCGGAAGTAGACGGTCTCGCCGGGGCGGTAGATGGGCCGGTCGGTGTAGAGGTAGCCCTCTTTGTCGGGCGGCTGCGGCTCGTAATCGCTGGTCCACACGCCGTAGGTTTCGGGACCTTCGGCGAGGATGGCAAGGAAGGCGTCAGTCTTCGGCACATCCACCGGCGCGCGGAAGAGGCCGTCGGCGTCGGTTTCGCCGCGTGCAATCGGCTGGTTGTGGTGGTAGATGGTCACGGTCGCGCCGGCGACCGGCGCGGCGGTGGGCGTGTCGGTCACCCATACGAGCGCTTCATCGGGAGTGCGCTTGACGGTCAGGTTGGCGTTGCCGACGACCAGCGCCATCTGGCTGAGATTGCCCCCTTCGCCGCTGGGGAAGCGTGAGATGAGCCAGTAAAGGCCCGGCGGCAACTGCCCGCCCTCCTCGGAGGCGAGCAGCGCGTCGCGCAAGACCTGGTCTTCACCGCCGGAGTCGAAGGTTTGCGTCCACTCGCGCAGCACAGTCTGGCGGTTGGCCCAGACCGGCACCGTGTTATCCCAGTAAGGCCCGATGGCCGCGTCCTCCAGGTTCATCAGGTCTAGGCGATAGAGCGCGAAATCCACCGTGGGCGTCCCGCTCACGACGACTGGGATAGCCGTATCTTCGCGGTACGACCCCGTGATAGCGATTCTGCCGACGTTGAACGGGTATGCCTGGTTCTGAACGCCAGCCGTCGTGAAGGTAAGCACGTAGTCGGTCGGGATGGCATTGCCGTAGAGGTCTTCCATGCCGGCGTTGAGGGTGATGGTGTAAGTGGTGTTGGCCCTCTTTTTGAAAGACAGATGCAGTTGCAAACCTTCTGAGTCGGTGTACGGCTCCCATGTTGCGGGCGCAGGCTCGATGACAACCCGGCCCTCGAACGTGTCCATGTTCATCGGCGAGCGGAACCCAAAGGTGACATCCCGCCAAAATTCGACACCCGTCGCGCCGTTGGCCGGCTCGGTGTAGAGCACACCCGGCAGCGGCACCGTGGTGAAGCTGATCGATTGGCCCTCGGCAAGCGTCGCGTCGCCTCTGGCGCCGCGAGCGGTCGGCGCGATGTTGATGACGTAGGTGCTCTCCAGGCTCAGGCGCTCAGCGGGCGTGAACGTGAGTTCGGAGTTGTCCGCGTTCCAGCGAAACGCGCCTGCGACCGGCTGCCCCTCATACAGCAGCGAGAAGGCCGCCTCAGTGCTGGCAGTGTCCATCGGCTGACTGAACGCGATGACGACCGGCGCGTCCAGCAGCACGCGCTCCTGCCCCGCGCCAGGGATGATGCTGAGGATTTGCGGCGGCAGGGTGCGGAAGGTCCAGCTATACGCCTCTTCGAGCGCTGCGCCATCCACACTGGTCAGCCCGGCAGGGATCGTGACCGTGTACGCCGTGCCGCCAGCGAGCGGCGCGGCGGGCGTGAAGGTGTAGATGGACGTGTTGAGCCACTCGCCCACCCCCTCAACCGCCGGCGCAATCGTGATCGGCGAGGGCAAGTCGCCCATCTCGCCGGTGGAGACAAGCGGCACGACGGGGCGGTTGAAGGTCGCCACGATGAGCGCATCAGCGGCGACGCCCTCCGCGCCGGGGCTGGGAGAAACGGTCCCAACCGCCAGCGGCCCGACTGTCTTCGCCTCGAAAGCGTAGGCTTCCTCAAGGGTCAGGCCGTTCTCAGCGGTCGCGCCGGTGCCGACCGTGACCGTGTACGTGTTGCCCGGCGGCCAGCCGGCGGCAGGTGTGAAGTCCACCGTGCGCGCGTCGGGCCAGGCGAACGCGCCTTCCAGCGCCGGGGCGAACGCGAACGCCGCCTCGACGCTCGCGGCGTCCATCGGCTGGTCAAAGGTGACGGTCAGCGGCTCGCCGCCGGCGAGTTCGACGCCAGGCAGCGGCCACACATCGATGACGTGCGGCGGCAGCGCCTCTCCCTGCGAATCTTGTGCGCCGGCCATGCCGCCGGTAAACATCGATGCGACGGTGATAACGAGCAGAGTCAGTGCGAACAGTTTCCGAGTCATTTCACCCCTCGTTTCGCTGCTAAAGACTGGGAAAAGGCTTAATCAGATTACAGTGTGTGACGCAACGAAGATTATACAGTAAAGATCATGCGCTGATGAAAGTCCCCCTTCGTGAGGCAAGACCACACCACGTCGCAGATTGTAGCCTATCGGCGTTGCAGGGGCGTGACCGCGCGGTTACAGCCTGGCGACAGGCTGTTACCGATTCGCAACATCTGGTTGCGTTCCCCATGCGTTCCTCTGCCCTGGACAGAGGAGGCTTAAGCTCCCTGTCTGTTTCAGGAGGGTAAGGTTATAGTGACTAAGATCATCTGAATTGAGGACACGCGGCTTGGAAAATGGCCCCCAAGTGGGTAGAATCCATCCTATAAAACAGGTTGCTGGCGGGTGTTGCGTAACAGAGCAAGGAGTCATACATGGCGGATATTACCTGGACCGACAGCCCGGAAGAGGAAGCGCCCGAACAACGCGGCGGCGGCTTGAACATCAAGTTCTTCGTCGGCGGCATCCTGATCCTCGCGGCGGTCGTCATTCTGGTGGTGGCGGGGACGCTGACCAGTGGCCGCTTTTTCATCACCGTTGAGGAGTTGAAGAGCCGGCCTGAGCTGATCGGCGAGACGGTGCAGACCTCCGGCGTGGTGATTGGCGAGACCATTGAGTTCCAGAAAGACCCTATGGAGTTGCGCTTCACCATCGCGCACATCAGCGACGACACGGCGCAGATCGAGGACGAGGGCGGGCTTGCCAAAGCGCTACACCTGGCGGCCAACGACGGCAACCGGGCGCGCATCCCGGTCGTCGTCGAGAATATGCCCATGCCTGACCTGCTCCAGCACGAGGCGCAGGCGATCCTCACCGGGTACATGGGCGAGGACGGCGTATTCCATGCCACTGACTTAATGCTCAAGTGCCCCACCCGCTACGACGACGCGGTTCCTGAACAGGCTGGGTAATCTTTTTGCCACTAGCTACCGGACATCGGACAGTTGTTCTATGGTTTTACCTCACCCCGGCTTCGCCGGACTATAGCCCCCGTCCCCCTCTCCGAACGCGGAGAGGGGGGAGTCGGTCCTGTTCCGCGTCTGAAGTCCCCCTCTCCAAAAATGGAGAGGGGGACTGCCCGAAGGGCGAGGGGGTGAGGTAAGAGAATACAAGAGCCTTTTTCTCGAACATGCGTTCAGTGTCCGGTAGCTAGTTTTTGCCAAGCGCGAAGAGGCAGAATATCAACCACCAATAACACTAATGGATTGATGTTCGTGGTTAAATCCCTTCCGCGAAAGATTTAACAAGGATGCCTTCATGCTAGCCGAACTCGGTTTGTCCACCATGTTGCTCGGCCTTGTGTGCGCCGTCTACGCGGCGGTCGCGGCGCTGTGGGGCGCCGGCAGAACGCTTACCCCTGGCAACGTGGCGCTGCCCCTCAGCGGCGAGCGCGCGCAGTGGGTGCTGAGCGCGCGCAACGCGGCGCTGGTCGCCTTCCTGCTGCTCAGCGTCTCGTGCCTGACGGTCATCCTCGCGCTCACCAGCGGCGAGTACCAACTCGCCTACGTCTACAACACGTCGATGCGCAGCGCCGATCTTTTCTTTAAGGTGACAGCGTTGTGGGGCGGGCAGCAGGGGTCGCTGCTGTTCTGGTCGTGGCTGATGAGCGCCTTCGCCGCCGCGGCGGTGCTCATCAACTGGCGCAGCCACCGCCGGCTGATGCCCTTCGTCATCGCCGTGACCATGCTCACGCTCGCGTTCTTCCTTTCGCTGACCACATTCTTCGCCAACCCGTTCGACCGCTTCTGGGCCGACCCGGAAACCGGGAAGATCCAGGCGACCGCGCTGCAACCGGCGAACACGCTGGCGGTCGCGCCTTATCTCATGCCGAACGACACGCTCAGCTTTTGGTTCGAGCCGCCGCACCCCGGCGCGCAAACCGACGGATTGGGCCTCAACCCGCTGCTGCGCCATTTCGGCATGGTGATTCACCCCCCCATGCTCTACCTGGGCTTCGTGAGCCTGGTGATCCCCTTCGCCTTTGCGATTGCGTCTCTGGCGGTGCGCGAGACCGGCCCGGCGTGGATCGCCGCGACGCGGCGCTGGGCGCTGATCGCGTGGCTGTTCTTGAGTATGGGCCTGCTCCTGGGCGGGCGCTGGGCCTATGACGTGCTCGGCTGGGGCGGCTATTGGGGCTGGGACCCGGTGGAGAACGCCGCGCTGCTCCCCTGGCTGACGAGCACCGCCTTCCTGCACTCGATCATGATTCAGGAAAAGCGCGGGATGCTCAAGCGCTGGAACATGATTCTCATCATCCTGACCTACTGGCTGGTGATCTTCGGCACGTTCGCCACGCGCAGCGGCGTGGTGCAGTCGGTCCACTCCTTCGCCGAGTCGCCCATCGGCGCGCCGATGCTGGCGTTTGTTTCCATCGTCGTGGTCGGCTCGCTCATTCTGCTGGCGAGCCGGTGGCGCGGGTTGAAGGCTGAGGCGCGTGTGCAGGGCTGGCTCTCGCGCGAGTCGGTGTTCATGCTCAACAATCTGGTGTTTGTGAGCATCGCGGTCGCCGTGTTTTGGGGGTCGTTCGGCGTGCCGATCATCTCCGAACTGTTCCTGGACAAAAAGGTCACGATGGGACCGCCCTTCTTTGAGCTTGTGGCCGGGCCGCTGTTCGGAGCGCTCTTTATCCTGATGGGCATCGCGCCGCTGGCGGCGTGGCGCAGCTCCTCGGCGGAGCGACTGGGCCGCGCGATGCGCACGCCGGTCGCGCTCACGCTGGCGCTGGTCGCCGCGCTCCTGGTCATCGGCGGCGATTTCGCCGCGCTCCCCTTGTTCCTGATCCTGACCGTCGTTTTCGCCGCGCTGGTCACGGGCGTTTATCTGCTCGTCCAGCGCGATCCCGAAAAGCGCGACCTGCCTACCGTCGCCCTGATTAACGTCCTCATCGGCGCGCTGGCCGCGCTGGCGCTGCTGACCTTCGTCCCCAGCCTCGATGCCAACGCGCTCGTGGCCGGCTCGACGCTGGCCTATGGGTTCATCAGCTTCGCGGGCTTCTCCACGTTGTGGGAGTACATCAAGGGCGTGCGCGCGCGGATGCGGACGCGCGGCGAGAACGCGCTTTACGCGCTTGCGCGCCTGTTTCGCATTCACCAGCGCCGCTACGGGGGCTACTTCATCCACCTGGGCATCGTGGTGCTCGGCATCGGCATCATCGGCTCAACGCTGTTCCAGACCGAGACGCAGCGAACCCTCGCGCAAGGCGAGGAGCTTTCCATCGCCAATTACACGATCCGGTACGACGAGCCGGGCCTCGACAGCGGGCGCGACGTGATGATCATGAAGGCCAACGTCACCGTGTTTGAGAGCGGGCGCGAAGTGGCGCGCCTGTCGCCCATGCGCGAGACGTTCGTCAGGCCGGGCGGCAACCAGACCATGACCCCACCCGCCGTCTACAGCCCGCTCTCCGGCGACGTGTACGTCCTGCTTGCCGACATGACCCAGATGGGCGCGACCGTGACGCTCAAGGTGTACCTGAACCCGCTGGTGGGGCTGGTGTGGTTCGGCGGGATTATGCTCATCATCGGCACGGCGCTCGCCGCCTGGCCGCACCCGGAGCCGGCGCCCGCCGAGCGGCGCGCGGAGGTCCCGGCGCGCGGGACAGCGGCGAAAGCGTAAGGTGGGGTATACTAATTTTGCGCGGAGGCGTGGATGCTTGGGGGTTGGATAAAGCCGGCGGCTCATCACCGCACAGCCCCCGACTAAAGTCGCGGGAACCCAACCTACAAAGACCGCCTCGCTAAAATACGCCGAGCCTCAGGGGTTCAAACCAATCTTCGATTTGAAGAAAGGCGTTGCGACAACATGCTATTCTTCAAGCGTTCGGTATGGGTCTGGGCAGTCGGGCTGCTCGTCCTGGCGCTCGCAGCCCCCGCTCTGGCGCAAGAAGGCGAGACCACCGTCACCGCCGACGACGTGAACCGCGTCGCCAAGCGGATGTACTGCCCGCAGTGTGAGAGCATCCCGCTTGACTCTTGTGGCACGCCGGCGTGCATCGCCTGGCGGCAGCAGATCAAAGACTTCCTCCAACAGGGCTGGACCGACCAGCAGATCATCGATTACTTCGTGGAGCAGTACGGCCAGCGCGTGCTGGACCAGCCCAGCGACCCGCTCATCAACGTGCTGCTGGCGGCCATCCCGATCACGGCGCTGGTGGTCGGCGCGGCCATCTTCTATATCCAGTTCCGCAAGTGGCAGCGCAACCGCCCGGCGGTCGCCGCAAACGCCGCGAGCGCCGACGAACCCGAACTATCGACCGACGGGAGCGCACCTGGCTCCGACGCGAAGCCGGACGACGACTACCGCGCGCGCCTGGAGCGCGAGCTTGACGAGGTGTCGTGACGCGATGGCCGAAGAAGCCGAGTTCATCCAGGCTGAGCCTCAAGAAAAAGAGCAGGGCGGGCGCCTCCCGGCGTGGGGGTACGTCGCCATCGCCGTCGCAGTGATCTTCCTGGGTGTTGTCGCGCTGGCGCTGTATCAGGCGAACCAGGGTCGGCCTCAAAGCGAAAACATCGCGCCCGATTTCACGTTGCAACTGCTCGACAGCGACGAGTCGATTACGCTCTCGGACCTGCGCGGCAAGGTGGTGCTCATTAATTTCTGGGCCTCGTGGTGCGACCCGTGCAAAGAGGAAGCGCCGCTGCTCGAAGCCTTCTGGCAGGAATACCAAGACAAAGGCGTCATGTTCATCGGCGTCGACTGGGTGGACCCGGAGAACCTGGCGCGCGAATACCTGGAAGAGTTCGGGCTGACCTTCCCCAACGGGCGCGACCTGGAGCAGCGCATCGGCGACCTGTACAAGGTTGACGGCGTGCCAGAGACGTATCTGATCGACCAGAACGGCGTGATTGACACGTTCTACTACGGCCCGATCGATTTCGCCGACCTGCGCGTCCGCCTGGACCGTCTCATCGGTTCCTAGAATAACCCCGGACAGGGGGTTTAGCTCCCCTGTCCGAGTTGCTTGAGAGTGTTCGCACAGACATGTCACTCATCGAAAGCGTCTATCACTCATGAGTATTCCCGGCCTGATTAGCGCGCTCGTTCTCCTGGTTGTGGTCGGTTACATCGTGCTTCGCCCGCTCCTCGCCCCGAAGGGTGAAGAGGAATCTATCGCCTCTCCCACCCGCCTCGACGAGTTGAACACCCAGCGCGAAGCGGTCCTCGCCGCCATGCGCGAACTGGATTTCGATTATCAGACCGGCAAGCTCACCGAGGCGGACTACGCCGAGCGCCGCGAGGCGCTGGTGCAACAGGGCGTGGCGCTGCTACAAGAGATCGACCAGCTTCGCGCCGAATCGGAGGCGGCTGCCAACCCAGAGAAGGCCAGAGTCAAAGAGAAGGCGCGCTGATTGTGGGTATTCTGTCTGTAGGGGCGCGGCGTGTCGCGCCTCTACTTGCATCAACAGGACTTCAACCCCTTGATTGAAGTTCGTAAACTGGTCAAGACCTTCGGCCTGCGTCCCGTGCTGCGCGGCGTGGACCTGACCGTCGAAGCGGGCCAGTTCATGGCGTTGTTCGGCCCCAACGGGGCGGGCAAGACCACACTGATACGCATCCTCGCCGCGCTCAGCAAGCCGAGCATGGGAGCGGTGCGCGTGGCCGGCTACGAGTTGCCGCGCCGCGCCGACGCCGTGCGCCAGCGGCTCGGCGTGGTGCTGCATCAACCGCTGCTCTACGACGACCTGACCGCGCGCGAAAACCTGCGCTTCTTCGCCCGCATGTACAACCTGGAGGACGCCGCCGACCGTGCAACGGCGGTCCTCAAGCAGGTAGGGCTGGCCGCGCGCGCCGACGACGTGGTGCGCACCTTCTCGCGCGGGATGCAACAGCGCCTTTCCATTGGGCGCGCGCTGCTGCACGATCCCGACATCCTGCTGCTCGACGAGCCGTACACCGGCCTCGACCCCGAAGCCGCCGCGCTGCTCGACAGGCTGCTGCGCGCGGTCATCGCCGACCGGCCTCGGACCATCCTGATGACGACGCATGACCTAGCGCGCGGCCTGGCGCTGGCAGATAAGATCGCCATCCTGAGCGGCGGCAAGATCGCGCACAGCGGCTCGCCCGACGGGGCCGATCCGCAGTCCTTCGCCGAGCTATACAGCCGCGTCACCGGCGCGACGCCGTTTGGGTGATCATGGATAAGTGTAGGACAGTGGGCTTAAGCCCACTGTCCGCACCTGATTGTGTTATGAAGCTATGGATAAAACCGCGAATGACGCTTTGAGCGTGAACCCCGCTCCAGCCCAGGTGCGCCGGCCGCGCTCAACGCCCTTCTTGCGAGCGGTGCGCGCCATCGCCTGGAAGGACCTGCGCGCGGAACTGCGCAGCCGCGAGATGGTCAGCGCGATGCTGCTGTTTGCTGCGCTGGCGGTGGTGATTTTCAGCCTGGCGCTCTCGCTGAACCGGCAGGCGCGCCAGGAGGCCACCGCCGGCGTGCTGTGGGTGACGCTGGCGTTCGCGGGCACGCTCGGCTTCAATCGCTCCCTATCGCAGGAGAAAGATCGCGGCTCGCTCGACGCGCTGTTGCTCGCCCCGGTGGACCGGAGCGCGCTTTTCTTTGGGAAGATGATCGGCAACGTGGCGTTTATGCTGGTCGTCGGCGCGGTGCTCGTGCCGCTGCTGACGGTGTTGTTCGGCGTGAGCCTGTTCGCGCCGATGTTGTGGCTGGTGATGGCGCTCGGCATCGTGGGCTTTGCGGCGGTGGGGACACTGCTGGCGTCGATCACGGTGCACGCGCGGGGCCGCGAGATGCTGCTGCCGATTGTGCTGCTGCCGGTGGCGCTGCCGCTCATCATGGCGGCGGTGAACGCTTCGCACGGCATCATCGCGGACGAGTTGCCGGAGCGTTGGGCGCTGTGGCCGTTCGTGCTGCTGGCTTATGACCTCGCGTTTTCGGCGGCGGCGTATATGCTGTTTGATTACGTGGTCGAAGAGTAAGGCCGGGCCGGCGCGCCGGGCTTGGCCCGAAGCTGGAACCCCTCAAGAACGGCTGGGCGACACATCAGGGATACCAGTATAATTCATAACCAAAGTATTTTGCCGCAGCTCGCAGCTAGAAGCCAGGACCTGTCTTCTTATGACAACTTCATACGACACCGACGTCCTCGTCATCGGCGGCGGCTCGACCGGGCTGGGCATCACACGCGACCTGGCAAAGCGCGGCCTGGGTGTGATCCTGGCTGAGCAGGGCGACCTGCGCGAAGGTACCAGCGGGCGCTATCACGGGCTGCTGCACTCCGGTGGGCGCTACGCAGTGAACGACCCGGAGACCGCGCGCGAATGCATCGTCGAGAACCGGATTCTGCGCCGCATCATGCCCCACGCCATCGAGGACACTGGCGGCCTGTTCGTGACCACGCCTGCCGACCCGCCCGCTTACGCCGACCGCTGGCTTGCCGCCTGCCGCGCGGTGGGTGTCCCCGCAGAAGAGATTTCCGTCAGCGCGGCGCTGAAGCGCGAGCCGGCGCTCAACCGGGGCATCAGCCGCGCGTTCACCGCGCCCGACGCCGCCTGCGACTCGTTCGATGCGCTGGCGTCGGTGGCGCTGGCCGCCGAGGCCAACGGCGCGAAGGTTTTGATTTACCATAGCGTGGTGGGGCTGATTGTCGCAGGCGACCGCGTGATAGGCGCGCGCCTGCGCGATCACCGGGGCGGCGGGGAGAAGACCATCGCCGCGCGCATGGTGGTCAATGCGACTGGTCCCTGGGCGGGGCAGGTCGCGGCGCTGGCGGGGATCGACTTAAGGATGAAGAACAGCCGGGGGGCGCTCGTGGCGCTCAACATCCGCTGGGTGAACACGATTATCAACCGGTGTCGCCCGCCCGGCGATGGCGACATCCTGGTCCCGGTGGGGACCGTGTGCGTGCTTGGCACGACCTCAGTGCGCACCGACGACCCCTTCGACACGCGCGTCGAGCCGTGGGAGGTGAGCCGCATCCTCGAAGAGGCGAACCACATGATCCCCGGCGTCGAGCGCACCCGTGCGCTCCGGGCGTGGGCGGGCGTGCGGCCCATCTACGACCCCAGCGGCCAGGCCGAGGGCCGCGAGGCCAAGCGCACTTTTGAAGTGCTCGACCACGAGACACGCGACGGGATCGGTGGGCTGGTGAGCGTGGTTGGCGGCAAGTTGACGACGTATCGGCTGATGGCCGAGAAGGCCGCCAATGTCATCTGCGCAAAGTTGAGTATCACCGCACCCTGCACCACCGCCGATGAAACCTTGCCGCCGCCGCCCAACATGGAGGCGAAGCCACACTACCTGGGCGCGCGGCTGAACAGCCTGGAGCATGGCGAGACGCCCGGCGAACTGATCTGCGAGTGCGAGATTGTCACCCGCCCGCAGATCGCGCGCGCGCTGGCCGAATACGACCATCCGCCCGCGCTTAACGACCTGCGGCGCGACCTGCGCATCGGCATGGGGCCGTGTCAGGGTGGGTTTTGCGCGTTCCGCACGGCGGCGATCCGCCACGAGGTGTGCGGCGTCCCGGCGGAGGAGACCGTCATGGCGCTGGCGGAGTTTGCGCAGCGGCGCTTCGGCGGTGTGTATCCGCTGCTGTGGGGGCACAATCTGCGCCAGGTCTTGTTTGACGAGATCATCGCCCGGCGCGTGATGGGGCGCGTAGTACGTGAGGGGGACCGTAGTGCCTCAAAAGTAGAGGCACAGCGCTGCGCCCAACGGGCGCGTGTGCCCCTACAACCCGCCCTGCCGGACGGGCGCGGCAAGCGCATCGTCGTGGTTGGTGCGGGGCTGGCCGGACTCACCGCCGCGCTGACCGCCGCCGCGAGCGGCGCACAGGTGCATCTGGTCGCAGCCGGCGTCGGGAAGACCCACATCTCGCCCGGATGGCTGGAAGTGCTCGACACGTTCGACGACCTGGACACGGCGCTGGCGCGCTTCGTGCAAGAGCAGCCCAACCATCCCTACGCGCTCGCCGACCTGGACGCGCTCTACGCCGGCCTGGACCTGGTCTGCGAGGCAGCGACCGCGCACGGCGCGCCGCTCTACGCCGGGCCTGGCCTCAACGTGCTGGTGACGATGCTTACCGGTTTGACGCGGCGCGCTGCCCTGGTGCCGCGCAGCATGGCGGCCACCTCGCCGGATCAAGAGGGAACGGCGCTTATCGTGGGCTTCAAAGGGTGGCGCGATTTCTACCCTGCGCTGACCGCCGACAACCTGAACCGCCAGGGCTTCGCAGCGCGCGCGCTGTGTATCGACTTGCCGGAGAAGCCCAAGAGCCAGTTTGACTATTGGCCGGTAGACCTGGCGCACCTGTTTGAAAAGCCCACCTTCCGCGCCGACGTGGTCCGGCAGGTGCGTCCGCACCTTGACAAAGGGGCGCGCGTGGGCTTCCCGGCGGTGCTGGGGCTACACGACGCGCCCCGCGTACAGGCTGGCTTAGAGGATGCGCTCGGCGCGCCGGTGTTTGAAATCCCCACCCTGCCGCCCTCCGTGCCGGGGATGCGGCTGTACCACGCGCTGCGCGAGGCCCTGATGGAACGGGGGGCGCGCTTCACGGTCGGACCGCGCGTCACGCGCGGGGTGGTCGAGAATGGGCGCTGCGTCGGCGTCGCCATCGAGACCGCCTCCCGGCGCGAGCGGCTCCTCCGCGCCGAGGCCGTCATTCTGGCGACGGGCGGGTTGTTCGGCGGCGGTCTCGAAAGCAATCACAAGGGCGAGGTCTGGGAGACGATCTTTAACCTGCCGCTGGAGGGGCCAATCGGCGACCGGGGAAAGTGGTTCCTGCCGCAACTGCTCCCTCCGAAGGACCGGCACCCTGTCCATCAGATTGGCGTCCGTGCGGACGCGCACATGCGCCCCATCGCCGGCGCGCCGGAGGGGTTGTACGTGTGCGGGCGGCTGCTGGCCGGTTACGATCCATTGCGCGAAGGCACGAGCGAAGGCGTTGCTATCGCCACCGGGTACCGCGCGGGGGTAGAGGCCGTATTCTCCTCACCCTGAACGCTCTCCGAGCGGAGCTTTTTTTTCGTGAACTGATTCAAACTTACGCCAACAGCTAGCCGTGCTAAGGCCTTTCTCTACCTCACCCCCGTCTCGCCTGCGGCTCGACACCCCCTCTCCGCTTGCGGCTATAGTCCGGCGTAGCCGGGAGAGGGGGACG